>JBBKWA010000329.1:0-4480 GCA_037968695.1 Saprospiraceae bacterium | reverse complement strand
TTATAATCAAGATATATAATACTATTTTTAGTAATATTATAAACACATAAAGCGTAAATATATACATTTATTGATATATTATTATAATTCAATAATATATTTTTTGTGTGCTAACTCAAACAATAACGAGGCTTAACCTACATTTTAAAAAAAATAAACTTTTATTGACTGGCCTAGCTACGCTTCATTTACTATATCTACTTTGAAGAACTTGGTCCAATCAACTATAAAATTGACGTTTTTTCGCGGTATTAGATTAATGGTTGAATGGCTAATCCCGATAGTTATCGGTCTTTAAAAAGCCCGAACTGCCCGAACAATGAGATTCCAGTCCTTATTGTTGTCGTTCTGACCGCCATTGGTGAAATCCTGGCCCCAAGTTTCGTCAATGGAGAACTCCGTAGAACTCCAATAGAATCCATTAGAAAAAGCACCAATAGCAGCTTTTTGTAAATACATTTCGTTTAATTCATATTTAGTAGGCATCCTCCAGTCCCTGAAATTATCTCCATCCGCCGAATGATTGCTCGGATTCGAAATAATATCTTGTGCATTATACCAATTTGAAGAAGAAGACTGATCTACAGTTTCAGCTACCAGACCATGCTTGCCATCTAATGAAACCCAAAATATATAGCCACCTTGTTCGGCTGAAAGTCCAATAACATAAGTTGGACTTGAGATTGAATCCACATATGCCTTGGTCGCCGCATCTAATGGATTTGTAGGTGCCATTGTCAGTTCTAGTTTTCCATTAATGCGCACTAAGTCATTGTCAAATTCTCCATATATTAAAGGGGAAGCTGAATTTGAATTTTCAATGTATAATTTATTATTGCCGGATTCACTTATACCGGCACTAGATCCAAGAAATACATGACCGCTGCCATCACTGCCACGACCGGCCTGTGTTCCTATCATTGTATTTTCGAAACCTGTATTATCACGTCCTGTTAAATTGCCGACAAATAAATTACTGTAGCTGTTATTGGCTTTTCCGGCGTCCCTACCAATGAAAGTGTTACCATTACTTCCATTATTCATTCCAGCATTATAGCCAATATAAGTATTCCCTTGGCCGCCAGAGTTTGCTCTACCTGTATTCGCTCCTACAAATGTATTTTCAATTCCAGAATAATTAAGTCCTGCATTCGCTCCAATAAAAATGGAAGAATCGCCAACGGCCTTAATGATTTCTGTATTCCCAATAATTTTTGCATCGGACGTCACTTCTAGTTTTCCATTGATACGCACTAAATCATTGTCAAATTCTCCATATATTAAAGGGGAAGATGAAATGGAATTTTCAATGTATAATTTATTATTGCCAGTTTCATATATACCAGCAAACGATCCAAGGAATACATGACCGCTGCCATCACTGAAAAAACCAGACTGTGTTCCTAACATTGTATTTTCAAAACCTGTGTTATTTTTTCCCGTATTATTACCAATAAATATGTTATTGTAATTGGAGTTGTTCATACCCGATTCATGACCCAAAAATACATTACCACCGTGGTTCGTAAATTTGCCGGCATTGTATCCAATGAATACATTTTTATCTCCACCAGAATTCATCATACCTGAATTAGCTCCTACAAAAGTATTTCTCCTGTCTCCAAAATCATTTAACCCCGCATTTGCACCGATAAAAATGGAAGAATCGCCAACGGCTTTAATCATCTCTATTTTTCCAAGTAAATCGATATCACCGATCACTTCTACTTTCTGACTATATATAAATATGGGAAGCCATAAAATAAATAAAATATTAAGATACTTTTTCATGAATAGAATTTTTAGATTATTTAATAATAAACTTTAAAATTCTGTTTCTGTTGGGAAGTAAATGAGTGGAAGAAATGAATAAGAGATAGACTTTCCATTGTTATTGGGATTGTCTTTCCTTCATAAATCACGACGAAATCTTATTCGATTCTTACTGGGTTACAGAAGATTATATTTCACTAAAGGTAACATAATAAATTGCAATCAATCATTCGGTGGAAAGTATCGTAGAATTATAAGAGAAGGAGTGACGTGATAGCGAGATATTCCATCTTATCTAAAGTTGTACGTAAGCTCTTTTAGTTTTTTAGCTCACTTTTAAGTTAAGCAAAAACTCTATGTCCTTATACGCAGGTTTTCCTTTTCTCCTGCAGGAATATAACTTTTAGTATATGCGTAGTGCGACCGTTTAGGGAGCATTATCGATATACATTGTTATGGGCTTTAGTTTATAATTGAGGTAAAAGCCTATCTAATATAAAATTCAATACCCGGCAGCTTGTCCATCTTTTCGACTTTCGGAAGCGCCCCGGTAGACCTTATTTTCTTTGTCCCACAAAATACCTTGGTATCCTCCAAGGAGACCGAATCTAAAACCCACTTTATGTCCTTTGAACATGAGTCCTCTGATCGTTTCATATGGAATACCCGATTCAACTCTCATTTCTCCTTTGCCTTCGGAAGCTTTTCCTGTAGGAGTTGATGTACCGGTGTGATCCCATCGAGGTGCATCTCCTGCTTCCTGCATATTCATGCCGAAGTCTATGAGATTCATCACAATTTGGCAATGACCCTGCGGTTGAAAATCACCTCCCATGACACCAAAGCTCACAAATGGTTCTCCATCCTTCGTGATAAATGCAGGGATAATCGTATGGAAAGGTCTTTTTCCAGGTTCGTAGGTATTGGCTTGCCCTCTTTCCAAGCTAAATAATTCTCCTCGATCTTGTAGCATGAAACCAAGCTTTGGTGGTACCATTCCTGAGCCCATTCCCCGATAATTGCTTTGAATCAACGAAATCATATTTCCGTCTTTGTCAGCGACTGTTAAATAGATCGTTTCTCCTGCGCTTATTTCTCCTGCTTGATAGGTAGCTGCTCCATTGCCGATAAGTTTTCTTCTTTGTTCAGCATAGGCATCAGATAATAATTCATCAACAGGCACTTTGGCGAAGTCCATGTCTGCATAATATTTGGCTCTGTCTTCGAAAGCTAATTTTTTAGCTTCAGTAAACAAATGAAGATGCTCAACACTACCGAATTCAATGTCAGAGAAGTCATAACCTTCAAGTATTTGGAGCATTTGTAAGGCCGCAATGCCCTGGCCATTTGGGGGGAGTTCCCAGACGTCATAACCTCTGTAGTTGACAGAAACCGGCTCGATCCATTCAGATCGATGCGCTGCTAAATCTTCTATTGATAAGAAACCTCCTTGTTCTTGCATGAAATCCACAATGGTCTTTGCAATTTCGCCCTTGTAAAAAACATCCCGCCCCCCTCGGGCTATTTTTCTATATGTATTCGCTAGGTAAGGATTTTTGAATATCTCACCTTCTCCAGGCAGTCGGCCATTATTTTGCTTCATATAAGTGTCTTCAATATTGACACTACCTTCGTTCAGATATCTGGAAAGTGAGAACTCCATATACCAACTAATTAATTCTGTCAGAGGGAAACCATCTTCAGCATAGGATATCGCAGGAGCTAAAATATCACTCATTTTCATTGAGCCAAATTTTTGATTCAATTCAAACCACCCGTCTACAGCTCCGGGAACACTTACCGGAAGCGGGCCAAAGGCAGGGATTTTATCCATTCCCTGTTCCTCAAAATATTCCAAAGTCAAACTTTTTGGCGATCTACCGCTGGCATTAAGCCCATATAGTTTTTTCGTTTTGGCATCCCACAAAATGGCAAAAAGATCACCCCCGACGCCACATCCAGTAGGTTCCATTAATCCTAAAGCTGCATTTGCTGCAATGGCAGCATCAATTGCATTGCCGCCCTTTTTGAGGATGTCAATTCCAATTTGAGTAGCTAAAGGATGACTTGTTGCAACCATTCCATTTTGGGCAATAACTTCAGATCTTGTTGCAAAAGTTGTCCCAAGAAATCTGTCTTGGCTAAATAAAAGTGTGATGGAAAAATAGCTTAGTAGTGTGGTTAAGGTGAATAATTTCATAATTTTTTTATGCGAATTTTGAGTAAATATGAATTGCTTTTATAGTTTCGTTTATTGCCCATAACTTTCTTGTTTATACATATTTTCAATATGCCTATTACCCTTTTTACCAAATGTTAACAATATAAAACAGGATTGAAACATACCTCAAGTAATGCAAATTATAAACAATCGTTAAATATAAGACAAAGTAATTCAAGTTAATATTAACTATATACATTAGAGCAAGCCCATAGTCAATTCTCCACATTACACAAAAGCGTCATCTTTTTATTTATCACTACAATAATAAGCAAATTTTAAATAATGACATATAATTATGTGAGATATGTTTTCAAACTACCTCCATCAAAATCCCCCAACAATCCCCATCCCACAAATTGCCCATTTTAAAGACTATTATCTATCTTTGCAAAAAATACAATCGATGTCTTCTAAACATTTAATTGCTCCCTCTATTTTGGCAGCTGACTTTGGTAAACTTGCCGATGAAATCGCTTTAATCAA
>JBBKWA010000328.1:0-6225 GCA_037968695.1 Saprospiraceae bacterium | reverse complement strand
GTCCGTCCACAATTGCAAAACTCGTATTGTCGCCAGTTATTTTATTACGGGTAATATTCATAATGCCGAATGACGGTCCATTTTAATTCGTTATACTGATCAAACATTTCTTCCTTATCAATAATTTTGTAGGTCTCATCCCCATGCCAGGTTTTAGACCAGAGATGTTTTTCTCCATATTTATTAAGACCGATGAAGGTTTGTTTCGTTATGTTTCCTAAACTGTCGTATGAAAATTGCTCAATCGTGGGATATTTTGTTGTATCCGTAGCCGCACGTTCAATCAACTGACCTTTATCGTTAAATTTATGCCGCATCGCAATGCGTTTAAAATCGTCTTTGTAGGAACTTATATATGATCTTATGCACTTCCCTGAACTGTCATATTCGTAATCATAGGTCCAGTAAGGTTGCCCACACTGCCAATAGTCTCTATACTGGGTGATCAGTCCCTGATTGTTGAATTTCTTAATCCACATAGGGCATGTGGCGCCATCAAGCATTTTGTAATACCCCGTTTCCGTCTTTACTTTCAACACAGCCTTATTGTCTGAATTGTTGTTTTCAAAAAGGAACTGTGCCTGTGCAAATGAACACGGCAATTATCAAAATAAATTTCATGGCTTCAACGTCTGTCGATAAGGATTCGTGGCGGAATATTTCAGCCGAACGTTTCCACTGCAATGAATTAATGTTACAGTTAGCATAAGTGTCATAATGTCGATTTTTCTTTTCACTTTTTTCGATACGTGAAAATGATACCAATTATAATCAGAATTACAGAGGGGTAAAAGCTTATAAACAATAGAGGTCCTGTTCCTAATGCAAGATTACCGGCGCTGATAATTCCAAGCGCATCAAGTCCCATCACGATAAAAAATGGTCCGGAGCCGATGAATAAAATAATCAGACCAATTTTAAGTGTTATGTGTAGTTTTTTCCAGTTTGATTTCATCATGATTAATTTTGAATAGTTATTTAGAATGTTTTTGGCTTCCCAACGGTAGGGAGAATGTACATAATCTTGGCCGGCTGCTTTTTTATAAAACAAGAATTTTTATTTACTATGTCATTATCCCTCCAGGTGGGTAGCGTATGCTATAGCCGGATCATTTTATTTTCAAGGCCTTAATTGTAAAAAAGATTAAGGGTGTTAATATTAATCCTAAAATCAAAACCAAAAGCCAGCTATTGTTAATTGCTGATCTTTCTTTTGACGTACAGTAGATCATAAACGCAAGAATGGTGAAGACTGTAGCAATGACAAGCTTTAAACACCTTATCATGCTAGTGGCATTTTGGTACTGGCGGTCTACATTGTTTGTTGTGATCTCAGTGGGATAATTGAAAATATGAGGATACTTGTTAAGAACAGATAATCCTATAAACAGGATAGAGGCAAGTACAGGGAGGAAAAAAATTATCATTTTGTCATCATGATCATCTGCCAAACCTGAACCATCGAAATAGGTGGGTATGATATCAGGTAAATTTGAATAAAAGAAGATAGTTACAGCCCAAAGAAAGACTAAAGTAAATAGAACTGAAATCTCTAAGAATTTGTCAGTTGCGGTATATTCTATTTTTATTTTTGGCCTTGGTTCCATCTATTAATTTCCCCCTTTTTCGCAATGGTGTAAAATAGTTATAACATCTCGGGCTACCCGACGGGAGACTGACTACCGAAAGTCAACGCCAGGGTGTTTTCATTAAAGTTAATGAATGAAACGTAAAAAGAAACTGAAAAGCGAACGGAACAGTCGGGTTTCAGTGTTTTGAATAATTTTAAAGGTAAGATGTGCCTTAACGCTCTTTATATTGTGTGTGTGATCGTTTCAGTTAATTAGTTTTTGGATCCGCCCATTCTTAATCACTTTATTAATCATTAATGAGTTACTTATAGATTCTAATGGGTTTTTGTCTAACAATACCATATCCGCGAACTTGCCTACCTCAATAGTTCCGTGTGTATCTAATACATCAAGCATTTTAGCTGCGTTATGGGTGCTCATTTTTATTATGTCCATGGGCTTTATTCCCCCTAATTCCATTAATTGCATTTCTTCATGTAAACTATAACCAGGGAAAATGAAATTATTTCCGGTATCCGTTCCAAGCACCATGTTAACACCATTTTTATTTAGGGTATTAATTTCCTCCACATAGGGAATGATAATGTTTTCAAGAGTTGGATTCTCAATCCCCCAAACAGTCTTCAACATATAAACATATTCTTCTGCTTGCTGGATGTAACGGGAATCCTTCAGCATATTAATATCATCGGTATTAAACACATTAAGATCCTCAACACGTTGAATCCATTCCGGGTATAACGGATAGATGAAACTCTTTTCGAGCATAAGCGTTGTGATCCAGGACATGTCATTTTTGTAAATGGAATCTACGAGCTGCTTTCCATTTTCAAAATCTAAATCGATACCGACATAATGAACGATATTATTAATATTGGCTTTTAAAGCCATTGACAATTCTGTATTGTCACTAATATGAGCAAACACTTCTTTTCCATTTCTGGCAGCTTCCTTTGACACTTTGTTTACAAATGCCTGTGGCATACGATCTACAAAGGGAGGAATAGGCCCATCTTCAATAATCAGTTTTATGCCAACGATAGGGTACTGAGATACTTGTTTGACCAGAGATTCAATTTGAAGCGTGTCTCGAAGATTGAAAACAGTTTCTCCATCTATCCAACTACTGGTACCGTAGGTTTTAGCGGGATGCTTTCCTTCCATCGTCATGATTTGGCTTGTATGAAATACTCTGGGAGAAGGGAGAGAATCCTGTTCGCCTAAAGTTCTCAGTTTTGCATAAAACGCGTTAGTGGTTTTGCTTCCCCCTAGAATTAAAATGGAGGTTACGCCAAAATGAATAAATCGCTCAAAATCCTCTTTATAAGCACTTGTATGTACATGAGAATCGAACAAGCCCGGGATGATAAATTTACCTTTTCCATCAATAATATTATTTTTCTGACCTATTTTATTAGAATCAATAGCATAAATCTTATTGTCTTTGATATAGATGTTTACATTATTAATCAGGTCTGCACCTGTTCCGTCGATTAGGCTTACGTTGGCGATGATTAGATCAAATTCTTCGTTTTGATTGGGCGAACATCCTGTTAAGCCTACTAAAGAAAATAAGAAAATTAAATATTTCATACTAGCATGTATTAATGACGAGCAACGTATAGTGCATGGTGCGTGTCCCTTATGGGATGCTTTATACACCTTGCTGGTGGTAGTTTTTTTATTTGGCCTGTCTACTTACTTGCATATGTGTAACGACCCAATTATTTGATTTCAACTGCCAAATCCTACTAGTCGTTTCTCTAAGGGTGTCTTGTTCTGAATTGATATAGTATTGCTCGACATAATCGAAGCCTACCGTTGGTTGAATGATATATTGTTTTGAGTAAATGTTGAATGCACTTTTCGGTTTGATATAGACGCAATATCCTAAAATATTTTTATAAGTGAATGGTTGGCCATTTTCTAAAAAGAGGATGTCTTTATCGATCATGGCATTTCTTTCGGAACAATCACCGGCATGTATATATAATTCATGGAAGCGTTTGGCCCTATCAATAAAATCGGTCTCTATTTTTTGTAGATCTGGTTTTTCTTCACACCCACATTTGCATAATTTCATATCTAAAATTATGGCCACTGTTACATCCAATGAAAATCAAAGTTATAAAAACCATAATCAACAAAGTATATCTCATAGTCCTAGTATGTTTTCAGGTAAAAAAGGATGATTGTTTATTAAACAATTCAAGAAATAGTATCTAACGTTCCTATGCTAGAAATCGCTTTAGTTTGGTTTCTTTTAGTTGGCTTTATTTTTTGAATAAATCTATTTTTTTAATCCCCGTGATACAGTTTTAATTTTTCAGGGTATGGTGTGCCTTTTCCGGTTTCCAAATATTGTTTAAACTTAATAAATAGACGGTCCATTTAGTTGAAAAATAGATGTATGATTCTATTTCGTCTTCTGAAATATTCTGGTGTATATGTGTCAAAAACACCTGACTGTTTTTTTCTTCGATATTAAAAACGAGTTGCGTTTTGTCCCAAGCTTGAAAAGATTCAAAACACGTCAGTACTATTTTTTGGTTGGAGATAAACTCATCACATCTAAGTTTTAGTGTAACCAATTTATCAAAATTCAATTGAATGGTTTCATCCTTTGCTACTGTTCCATTAGCACTCGTAGCCCACCACTTCGCCAACCCTCCCGGTGTTGAGATCGCATTAAACATTGATTCTTTACTTGTTTTTTCTCCGATAAAGTGAATTGTTTTATTCATTATCCTATATAAATTTCCTTGCTTTTTACTTATTGTTAGCGGCAATGATAGGCGTCGTACGACCGATCGGAAGTATGATCGTCCTGTCTAAAGTTGTAGTGTGCTCTTTGTGATTTATCGTATTCGTCTATTACCATCTTTATCTTTCAATGCGATCTACAGAATATTATTTCTTGACCTGAATGATCATTTGCGCTCTTCGTATACCTTTTTATTTCGAATAATGAAATAAATTGATGAGAATGTTAAGTAAACCAATAAACCTAACACAAGAAAACTTTGAGGATCTTTATCAACGGTAATAGTTAATAAGCTATACACCAATGCAATACTGTTTGCTGTCACACAGATTTTTTCAACTAATTTGTCATTTACTCCTGTTCTCCAATTCGAGATATTAAGAAAGCCGAGAAATATCATCATAATCCCAACGCCTATGAACCATCCAACCCGTATGGTAAATTCATCGAAAATTAGAGGAGTGATTGAAATGTGTATCAGTCCCATAAGAATGATTAGATAGGTGACAATTTTATAGGTTATTTTCATGCTTCCCTCCAATTTCTAATTACACTACAACGTTCCGCAAACAAACTGTCGTAGTGGCTATTCAGCCAACTACCTTGTCCGCGGTAATTGAAGTTAGTTGAAATTGAGAATATGTCAATATACAGATTTGCCACTATGCAGTTTTGTTAGTTGTTGTAGCACGTTGCGTGTTCAAAAGTCTTCTTACTTATCAATTTTCTTAGCATAATTCTCAATGTTTTCAGACCAGCTAATAAATCCTGGAGAAATACCGTCTAAAATTGGAAGAAGAGATTCGGTGTTCCAATTTTTATTGTCTTGCCAATCTAATTGTAATTTCAAAGTTCTCAGAAATTCAACACCATGTTTTTCATAAAGCTCAGCGGCTTTGAGATTAAGCATGAATTGATACCAAGCATATGTTGGTCCTAATTCATGTGGTGCAAGGTCATTCATAAAAGTCCAATTCAGCGTAAACTTTTTTGGTGTGTACTTCAATAATTTATTTTTCCACAATTCTTTAGCACCAATGGCCCATTCACTATCTGTAGATTGAATGTAGGCATACGCAAAATAATTCGCAATAAGTTCACGGAACCAGCCAACACCAAAATAATCATTTTCATCAAATGGTCTGAAGTAGTCTTTGTCAAGAAGATGCCCATACTCATGTACCAGAACAAAATCAACTATCCAACGATTCTCTTGCCGATTTAATTTATCATCAATCATTATTCCTTCGGTTAATGAAGATGGCATCATTATTATTCGGTCAGAAAAATATGGCCAAGGAATCGCATATGGAATACCGGGAAATTCTGAAAACCAATGCTGAGATTGCAGCGTGGCCACTTTAAAGTCAAAGTTCACACCAATTTCTTGTTTATAAAATTCGGCCATACTTACTGATAAATCAGCAAATTCTTGCGCTCTTAGACTGTCTTTTGAATCAAAATAGACAAGAACATTATTTGCTCTGATGGTGTCAAGACCGATTGATTTTATACGCTCTTCAACGTGCTCTACACTCACTTGAGCATTAATTCCAAAAGAGATAAAAATCCAAAAGATGAGTGAATAGCTTATTTTCATTCTAGTTTCCATAATTTCTTTAATGTGCTACAACGTTCCGGCTAAGAGCAGGCGGGCATTAAAAACCGATTCACTATCCCCTAAGACCTAGGTTCATTAAAGGTAAATACTTTCATTTCAGCACTTTTCCGCCCGCTTGCTTTTAGCCACTGTGTGTGCCTTGAATGGTAAATATAGTTCTTTAAAGAAAGAATTCCCAGAGGGTGAGAGTCCCTTATACGCGGGAGTAACGCCCCGAAGTATTAGTAAGTCGCAAGGTGGTTTGGGGT
>JBBKWA010000327.1:0-22725 GCA_037968695.1 Saprospiraceae bacterium | reverse complement strand
ATATTGCATGTACTTATGAAAAGATATATACCTTTTTTATTCACCTTACTCCTTTTACCGATCCTACTGACGGCACAATCTGTTTCAGTTGATCCTTCCAACTTCGTTTTGCAAGGGGAACCTTCAGAAACGGATGTGGCCTATCATATCCTTGTGACTAACACAGGTACCCAGGTGGATAGTTTTTACTGGAATTTCAGGATGAGTAATAATCCGTCGAATTGGCTAACTTGGATTTGTGATAAGAACCTTTGTTATGACTTTACATTTACCTCTTGCCCGCTAAGCAAGCCTAATGTTCTGCAGCCTAACGAGTCTTTTGATCTACAGGTTCATATGAACCCACGGGACACTGCTGGGACAGCTGATTATGAGGTTAATGTGACAGATAAAAATGGTAATGTCTTAGCACCAATCACTGGACAGTTTGAAATAAGCGTTACTTCCTCCAGTAAAGATTTATCAAATGTTAATTTGTCCATTTTCCCTAACCCTACCCACAATTATTTTCAGGTTAGTGATTTACCAAATCTGAAATATGTTGAATTATTCAATATCGTAGGCAATAAGATTAGAACCTACAATGCCGCTCCACAGAAGCGATATTCCGTAGCTGATTTAATGGAGGGCGTTTACCTGGTCAGACTCGTTTCGAATACCGGGACGGTTATTAAAACAGTTCGACTTAGTATAAGATAATTCCAGACTCGTCTGAACGAGCTGCCAAATAAAATAGTAGAAATGCCCTCCCTGGAGGGCATTTCTTTTTCAATTCCGCCTGTGTTTTCTCATCAGTTATCCAATTATGTGCAATCTTAAGGTAATTTGATCTTGCATACAGCTTCTGTATACTGATAATGACTTTAATGAATTTCAGACCAGCCTAAAAATTACATAGCAACCTTTGTACCTTTGGGGCCTTATTTGAAGTAATCCAATATGAAACATCCGCTTACACTGTATAGACTGGGACGATTTAACGCCGCCCATAGACTCGCACTACCAAACTGGTCTGATGAGAAAAACACTGAGGTTTTTGGAAAGTGTGCCAATCCGAATTTCCACGGGCATAATTATGAAGTAGAAGTTCGCGTGACGGGCCATGTACCGGCAGATACCGGAATTCTAATCAACCTTAAAGACTTAAAATTAGTTATCGAACGTGAGGTTGAAGATCGCTTTGATCATAAGAATCTGAACCTTGACTGCCCGGAGTTTAAAGACCTGGTCCCAACGGTCGAAAACATCTGTTATGTTATCTATGAAATTTTAAGAACACATATTCCTGAAGAGCTGGAGCTGGGCATCAAGCTTTTTGAAACCCCCAGAAACTACGCCGAATATCCGGGCCGATAAACTCCTTGTGGCGACTTCCTTAGTTTAATTAGTCACGCAGCTTAACCAGCAGGCGTAGAATCTCTAAATAGAGCCAGATCAAGGTGATCATCAGTCCCATGGCTGAAAACCATTCCATATATTTTGGTGCGCCATATTCCTCCCCCTTGACTATAAGATCAAAATCGAGCAAGAGATTTAATGAAGCGATCCCAATGACACCTAGAGAAAACAGAATGCCAAATGTTCCGCCTTCATGAATAAAAGGCATGTGGATACCGAAAAAACTTAGTCCAAAACTAAGAAGGTAGAGTAGTGCGATAGCCCCCGTGGCCATAACCACTCCTGTTTTGAATTTCTGAGTGATCGGTATGATTCCTGTTTTATGAATAAAAAGCATAATAAATAGGACCATCAGAGTAAGCGAAATGGCCTGTACTACAATGCCACCACCATACCCGGCGTAATATCCTGATATCCCTCCTACAAACAAACCCTCCATGGCAGCAAATGCCGGGGCGATATAGGGGGAGTATTCCTTTTTGAAAACATTAAAAATCACTAACCCAAGGCCGACTACAGCTCCGCCGATCATGAGGGCCGTACTCTGAATTTGGTAATTATAGATACCTGTGACTAATAACATTCCGAAGAGTATCAATGTCTTATTGATGGCCCCCTGGCTGGTCATCGTACCTTCCTGAGACGTTGTCCTTTCTGTTGACGATCTTGAGGCAAAGCTTTTTTTAAGCAATGGATTACCAACATTTGAAAAACCTTTAGACATAGTATGTTGCGTTAGGGGTGTAATATTAAATGAAAAAATTGTTCAAAAGTTCCAATTAAATCTTCACCGATAATATTGTCATAACGAGTGATCCGGTACTTTATTTTGAGCTGTATTTTTCGATAGCATCCCGTATCCGCTGGACCCTGTTTTCAGGGTTAGGGTGTGTACTCAAAAATTCAGGTTGACGCTGCCCACCGCTTGCTTCTTCCAGAATTTTCATAACGCTAATAAGTGCTTCAGGATCATATCCAGCCTGAATCATAAAGCGAACGCCCAAGTCATCGGATTGAAGCTCCTGGTCCCTGCCATAGGACATATTAACCACATTGGCGATCATCTGGGCTGCCTGGGCAGTATTGTAATCTCCTGAGGCTATCACTGCTGCTCCGGTTAACCCTTGTGTCAGTTCTTGCTTGGCAATACGTTCTGCACCATGCCTCGCTACCACATGGCCTATTTCGTGACCAAAAATTCCGGCAAGCTGATCCTCTGTTTCTAGTTTGTTGAATAAGGCCAAGGTGATAAAAACCTGTCCACCCGGTAACGCAAAAGCATTGACCACTTCGGGTTGATTGAGCAAATGAAAATCATATTGATAGGGTGTTTGGAGCGCATCACTATTTTGAACAATACGCTGCCCAATTCCCTTGACGAATTTTTGTGCTTCTGCATCAGGATGTAAACCTCCGTATTGCTCTATCATAGAGGGTAAGCTATGCAGGCCTAAGGCAATTTCCTGATCTGGACTGATACTTACATGTTGTGTTTCTCCGGTGATCTCATTAAAATCAGAATTGGTGTAATACTTACAGATGGCAAATGTTGCTAATAAAACAGCAATGAGTATTCCGCCACGTACATTTTTACGCCCTGGCATACGTATCCTGCCTCCCGTGTTTTGAGATCCTGAAGTTTGTCGCTGTCTGAAAATTGCCATAATAAAGTGCTTTTGAACTATTTGAATTTAGGATATCTCGGATCCCAGATCAATCCTTTGAATACCCCCTGGTAAGAAGAATATACGTATACCAAATATAGAGCTTGTTCGTCAAAGATTTTCAATTTCGATCAACCACAAATATTTGACACTAGAATTCTGAAGTGAAATGAAATCGGATATTCGGAAAATTTTCCTGTGTCATTTTTAACACCCATGCAGAGTCAGCAAGAAAGTCCAGACGTTCATCTTTGTCATGGGCAATGTCTTTTTTCTTTCTGGTGACAAAAGTCTGAATGTCTTCATGCTTATCTGCTTCTATCCAGCACGCTTTATGGATGCTTAAAGGTTCGTAATCACATTTAGCACCATACTCATGTTCCAAGCGGTACTTGATGACATCAAACTGAAGTGCACCAACGGTACCAATTATTTTATCCCCATTAAGTTCTTTCACAAACATTTGCGCCACACCTTCATCCATAAGCTGATCCAGACCTTTATTGAGCTGTTTAGTTTTCATTGGATCTTTATTGATCACCCGTCGAAACATTTCAGGAGAGAACCTTGGAATCCCTTTGAAATGCAAACTTTCGCCTTCAGTTAAAGTATCTCCGATATTAAAGTTGCCGGAGTCATACAGCCCAACGATATCACCAGGCCAAGCTTCATCAATGACTTCCTTGCGGGAAGCCATGAATGAGGTTGGGTTCGAAAATTTCATTTGTCGTTCCTGACGCACGTGGTAGTAATTTTTGTTTCGCTCAAACTTGCCGGAACATACCCGGAGGAAAGCGATTCTATCCCGATGCCTTGGATCAATATTGGCATGAATTTTAAATACAAATCCGCTGAAGGTATCTTCCAGTGGTTTTACAATTCGTTCTTCTGTTTCTCTCGCAAGAGGAGCAGGAGCGATATCAATAAAACAATCGAGTAACTCTTTGACACCAAAGTTGTTTACGGCACTACCAAAAAAAACGGGAGACAGATCACCGGATAAATATTTGTTGCGGTCGAAATCCGGGTAAACAGTTGTAACAATATTCAGTTCTGACCGGAGTTCTTTTGCTGCGAATTCACCAACATGTTCTTCCAATACAGGATCATTCACATCTTTGATTTCGAAAACTTCTTCTTTTGATTGCTTGCTATGTGGGCGGTACAGAAGTAGTTTTTTTTCGTAAATGTTATAAACGCCTTTAAATCGTCCACCCATACCGACTGGCCAACTTAAAGGGGTGACGTGCAAACCGAGTTTTTCTTCTATTTCATCAAGCAACTCTACAGCGTCTTTTCCTTCCCGATCAAGCTTGTTGATAAAAACAATAATGGGCGTCTTGCGCATGCGACAGACTTCCACCAGTTTTTCAGTTTGTGTTTCAACTCCTTTCGCCACATCAATAACGACAATGACACTATCCACTGCCGTGAGTGTTCGAAACGTATCTTCTGCAAAGTCTTTGTGGCCGGGCGTATCGAGTATGTTGACGAGATGATCGCGATAAGGAAAGGCCATCACGGAAGTCGCAACAGAAATTCCTCTTTGTTTTTCTATTTCCATGAAATCGGAAGTAGCGTGCTTTTTGATTTTATTTGATTTTACTGCACCGGCTTCCTGAATCGCACCACCAAAAAGCAGAAGCTTCTCCGTTAGTGTGGTCTTTCCTGCATCCGGATGGGATACGATACCAAATGTTTTTCGCTTTTGAATTTCTTCTTTCGCGCTCATAAGTTTTGTCTTTGCAAGGGGGGCAAAGGTAATTGGAATATGGAATATTCAGCTAGTAAATTTTTGATAGAGAGCGCTTTATTCATCAATACAACTGGTGGTGGAAAGCGCTGCTGATAATACGTCCTCTGACAGATGGGGAAAGCCGCAGCTGTATCCTTGTAATGGCAAAGAAAAGCCTGTTAGGGGAGTTAACAGCCTTTATTTACCAAAAGTATTCTTAAATGCAAAATCTTTAAACGAAGTCTTTATGATTATAGGGCACTTCAATTTTTTTGCGAGAGGGAAGTTTTGACCCCAGACTAAATCCTGAAGTTAAAGGCTGATCATCATCGTTTTCCTCTGTAGGACGCTGTCTAAAATGATGTTTTTTTCCTTTTTTGCTAAATGTCTCTTGAATCTTATCACTTAGTTCGCCAAGCTCATCTTTGACCATTTTGGCAATGTTATTCACATTGGTTGGCTCCCCCATCATTTCTAATCTGTCTGAAACTGTTTTCGCTTCAGGAACGATTGCCCACAGCACAGCGTAGATTAATACGCTTGCTCCACCTAGTGTGGATAGCAGGACGAATCCTACTCTAACCCAGACAGCATCTTGAATTCCCAGATAGGAGGCTAAGCCCGAACACACTCCACTGATAATTTTATCATCGGGATCTCTGTAAAGTCTTTTGCCGGTTTTAAGGGTGAAACCGTTCGATTTTTTCTTTTTGTTATCTGTTTTGGTTTCAGAGAAATCAACGTCTTTTAATTCTTCTGGGGTCCCTAAAACGGAAATCGCTTCGAGTACATCTACTTTATTGACAATAACTCTTGGCCCTTTGTTGCGATGCACGAGTTCGCCCATGCGGGATTCAATATCCTGCATTATTTCAATAGCCCCATCACTGCCATCAAAATGTCCGGCGAGTGTATCTAAGTACTGACTGGCTGTTGCATAGGCATCTTCATCAATTGTGAAAGGGTATCCGCCTAGGTTAATGTTTATCGTTTTATTCATTATTAGGATTGTTTTTGTGTGGTTAGAGAAACGGCTTCATTGATTTTCGTCCAGGTATCTTTGAGACCGGTGAGGAATGTTCGCCCTTTGTCGGTGATTTTAAAATATTTTCGTGGCGGGCCGGAATTTGATTCCATCCAATAATATTCAAGCAATTCGGCGTTTTTAAGTCTGGTTAAGAGCGGGTAGAGCGTTCCTTCAACGACGACCAAATTGGCCGATTTTAACTTATCAATGATATCGGAAGTATACATAGCTTCTGAAGATAACAAAGAAAGTATGCACATATCAAGCACGCCTTTTCGCATCTGAGCTTTCATGTTGTCGATTTTCATAAGTCAAATATAGTGTAAGTTTATAGTACTATGCTATACAAAGTACACTAATATGACATAGTACTTGACAAATTAAGGTAGTTTGTCGACTAAAGGGCCTTTTGGAACTTCTCTTTCTTGCCTTTTTAGGCTCAAAAACCCTTAGTCAATGCCAATAAGGTGATATCACGACCAAAATGAGGAAAGGGACAAATTAGCCTATTAGATGATAGTTAGGATTTTATTAGAAACTCAGATAGGATAAATCGCTCGCCAACAGGCTACCTTTGTAGTTTATGAGAAATTCTAATATCAGGTGGGTTATCTTATTGGGTGCGGTGTCTATCCTCAGCATCATCGCCATGCAATCCTACTGGTTGATACACAAGTGGAATCAGGAATCGACATCCTTTGATCAGACGACCTCAATAGCCTTGCTAAAAGTGGCCAACCAGATGGCCGAAATCAATAAGTCCACTTTACCATCAGGAGAGGTTATCAAGCGCATCACTCCCAATTATTATATCGTCAACTTCAATGATGTTATTGATGCTAATGTATTGGAGTATCTGCTTTTAAAAGAACTTGGTTCGCTGGCGAATTATACTGATTTCGAATATGCTATCTACGATTGTGCCAGCGATGCCATGGTCTATGGCAATCATTGTAATCTGATTGAAGCGGACAAGCCAACCAAAAGTGATGGTAACCTCCCTAAATATGATGAATTCAATTATTATTTCGGCGTCAAATTCCCATCCAGACATATAGATTTAAGGACAAACGCGGGGCTTACCTGGTTATTGACCTTATTGGCAGCGATTACTATTGCCTTCTTTTCCTATGCGATTTGGGTGATTTTTAATCAGCGACGTTACTCAGAGATGCAGCGTGATTTTATCAATAATATGACGCATGAGTTTAAAACGCCATTGACATCTATTCAATTATCCAGTGATTATTTGTCAAAACAACCTGCTATTCAGGCGGATGATCGATTGAAACGTTATACTGAATTAATACAGTCGCAATATCAACGTCTGACCTTGCAAGTCGAAAAGTTATTGAATGTTGCTCGCCTTGAATCAGGTGAATTCAGGTTAAAGCGAGAAATCATTGACATTCATCTGCTCTTGGAAGAAGTACTGGAAACGAAAGGAGCGGAGTCCGGCATTGAAGGGCATACCTTTAATTGTGACTTGAATGCCGCCAAAACTTTGGTAGAAGGTGATCGGTCACATCTGGCCAGCGTGATCAGTAATTTGATCGACAATGCGGTTAAATACAGTACCCCAAGCACACCGATTTCAATCAGCACGGCCAATGATCGCTTTAATGTGGAGGTGCGTGTTGCTGATCAGGGTTTAGGAATAGCACCTTCGCATCAAAAACATTTGTTTAAAAAATTCTATCGTGTACCTTCAGGTAATGTTCATGATATCAAAGGGTTTGGGCTCGGCCTGCATTATGTTAAAACTATTGTCGAAATGCATGGGGGAGATATCGGGGTTGAAAGTGAATTGGGAAAGGGTAGTACGTTTACATTAAAATTACCAACTAAATCAAAATGAAAGCAAAAATCTTATATGTAGAGGATGATGATTCGTTAAGTTTCATTACCAAGGATCAACTGGAAATGGAGTCGT
Organism: Saprospiraceae bacterium; assembly: GCA_037968695.1. Lineage (GTDB taxonomy): Bacteria > Bacteroidota > Bacteroidia > Chitinophagales > Saprospiraceae > Opimibacter. The sequence goes on along the minus strand of JBBKWA010000327.1, from coordinate 14,968 downwards.
ATGACGTCACGCATTGTCAAAATGGAAATGAGGCCTGGGCTTCTTTCAAAAAGGGGGAGTTTGATTTGTGCTTGTTAGATGTCATGTTGCCGCATATGGATGGGTTTGAACTGGCGAAGAAAATCCGGGGCGTAAGCAGGCATGTGCCAATCATTTTTTTGACGGCAAAGACAATGGTCGAAGACAAAATGGAAGGCTTTCTTTTAGGGGGGGACGATTATGTCACTAAGCCATATAGTTTTGAAGAACTAAAAATGCGTATTGAGGTTTTTCTACGTCGCCGCAAGATTATTGAAGAGGCGCCAAAGGAAGCACTGACTATAGGGCAGTATCTTTTCGATTACACCAATCTTGATCTTGCTTTTAATGGAGAATCTAAAGGACTCACCCAGCGTGAAGCGGATATCTTGTATTATCTCGCAACCAGACCAAATCAGGTGATTAGACGATCTGATATTTTGGAAGACATCTGGGGAAAGGACGATTATTTTTATGGTCGAAGTTTAGATGTTTTTATTAGCCGCCTTCGGAAATATCTAAGTCAGGATGAATCCATCTCCATTGAAAATGTGCACAGTGTAGGATTTAAACTGAATTTTCCGGAGCCTGTCTAAAAAACCTTTTGATTGAATCTGCGAAGGCTCCTTTAGCCTTTACTTACACCGTTTGAAGCTGAAATGGGAAGGCACTGTTTGTTTTCGAAGCAGCCATAAACAGATCTTCCTTTAGCGTTGTAAGTTCATTTAAATTTACAGTAGATAAGGTGTTAATCAATTCCTCATTGAAAGGTAAAAGCACCCGCACATAGTTGTCCGTATATCCGGAAATAAATTTCCCATCAGGCCCTTTTTCAAAAAGAACTTCTCTTGTCTGGCCCAGATGTTTTGAATAGAACAATTGTTTTTTCTTCAAAGACAATTGACGCAAACGCTTGCTTCGTTCTCTTCTTATACCGACCGGGACAACACCATCCATTGAAGCCGCAGGGGTGTCCTCCCGCTCAGAGTATGTGAATGCATGGATGTAATCAATTTCCATGTTCATCAGAAAATGATAAGTATCCATAAAATGATCTTCTGTTTCACCAGGGAATCCTGAGATGACATCAACGCCAATACAAGCATGTGGCATCTGCTGTTTTATGCGGGTCACGCGCGCACTATACAACTCGCGTAGATAACGGCGCTTCATCTTTTTCAGCATTTCATTATTGCCGGATTGAAGTGGTATATGGAAGTGCGGCATAAATCGAGCGGACGAACTAACGAAATCGATGATTTCATCAGTACATAAGTTAGGCTCGATAGAGGATATTCTAAACCGTTCTACTTCTTCTACTTTATCCAGTTCCCGTATGAGGTCAATAAACATGGCCTCCTTTTTAGATCTTTCACCTTCAATAACAGCAGTACCATTTCCAAAATCACCGATATTTACACCCGTGAGAACGATTTCTTTTTTTCCGGCGATTCCAATTTCTCTTGCTTGGGCAACAATTTGATCCACTTCAGCACTTCTGCTTTTCCCTCTGGCTTTTGGGATAGTGCAAAACGTGCATTTGTAATCACAACCATCCTGCACCTTTAGAAATGATCTGGTTCGGTCGCCGAAAGAATAGGCCGGCTTGAAGATATTGGCTTCATGAATTTCACCCGCATGCACCGCGCTCTGTTCATGCACACCATCCAGCGTATGAATGTATTCAAGGATATTGAATTTCTCTGCTGCCCCCAGAACAAGATCTACGCCTTGTATTTCGGCGATTTCTTTTGGTTTTAATTGGGCATAACAACCCATGACGACCACACGTGCCTGAGGGTTTTGACGATGCACCTGTCGAACTGATTTTCGGCAATCCCGATCAGCATTTTCGGTGACGGAGCAAGTGTTGAGCACATAGATATCTGCTTCTGCATCGTATGGCACCACACTATAGCCATCCTGTTCAAACATCCGTTTGACGGAAGAGGTCTCAGCATAATTCAGCTTGCAACCAAGTGTATGAAACGCTACTGTTCGAGGTGTGGCCATAATGCAAAAATAAAGCCCTTGGTTGAATCCAAAGGCTTTATTTCATTTTTCGTTTTGTTTTTTACGCTGCAAAAGGCGTAAAATGATCTATAATCGTATAAATAAAACTATTTTTCTTCAACACCGGAAACAAGCAGAGAAACTTCATTTCGCAACACTTCTATAAATCCCTGCTCAACTATGATGGATCGCTTCTCGCCCTTTGACACCTGAAAGCGAACTTCCCCATGACCAAGTGCAGCCACTATTGGCGCGTGTCCATTGAGTACTTCAAATCGACCACCAATTGCGGGAACGTTCACAGAAGTAACTTTTCCATGAAACAATTCTTTATCCGGAGTAAGTATGACGAGGTTCATCTGGTGTATTAATTTTCTGACTGTTCTAACATTTTATTTCCTGCTTCGATCACTTCTTCGATAGCCCCCTTCAGGTTGAAAGCGGCTTCAGGATATTGATCCACCTCGCCATCAAGAATCATATTAAACCCACGAATTGTCTCTTCAATTGAAACAAGCGCACCAGGCTTTCCTGTAAACTGTTCCGCTACGTGGAATGGTTGTGATAAGAAACGCTGTACGCGACGTGCGCGGTGTACAACAATACGATCTTCTTCTGATAATTCCTCCAAACCAAGAATCGCAATAATATCCTGTAGCTCATTGTAGCGCTGCAGGATGTTTTTAACGGCCATGGCTGTATTGTAGTGAAGGTCTCCAATAATCAATGGATCAAGAATTCTGGAGGTACTATCCAATGGATCCACAGCAGGGTAGATACCCAAAGACGCAATTTTTCTACTCAATACAGTTGTTGCATCAAGGTGCGCAAATGTAGTCGCAGGAGCAGGGTCAGTCAAGTCATCAGCAGGTACATAGACGGCCTGTACAGAGGTGATCGAGCCACGCTTTGTAGAGGTAATTCGCTCTTGCATGACACCCATCTCAGTCGCCAGCGTAGGCTGATAACCAACCGCTGAAGGCATACGTCCCAAAAGGGCTGATACCTCAGATCCAGCTTGCGTAAAACGGAAGATATTGTCAATAAAGAAAAGAATATCTCGTCCCCCGGCAGGATCACTTAAATCACCATCTCTGTAATATTCAGCAACGGTCAGACCCGAAAGGGCAACCCGTGCACGAGAACCCGGAGGTTCGTTCATTTGTCCAAAAACCAATGTAGCCTGTGATTTGGCCAATTCATCCATATCGACTTTAGAAAGGTCCCATCCGCCGGCTTCCATACTTTCCTTAAAGGCATCACCATATTTGATTACACCGGATTCAATCATTTCACGAAGCAGGTCATTTCCTTCTCGTGTTCGCTCACCCACACCTGCAAATACTGAAATACCTTCATATCCTTTTGCGATATTGTTGATCAATTCCATGATCAATACAGTCTTTCCTACACCGGCACCACCAAATAAACCGATTTTTCCTCCTTTGGAGTAAGGCTCGATAAGGTCAATAACCTTAATACCGGTATACAGGATTTCTTTAGAAGTTGATAACTCTTCGTAAGCCGGTGGCTTTCTGTGAATAGGGTAGGAGTTTTCGTCCTTTATGACATCACCGATCCCATCGATTGCCTCACCCACTACATTGAATAGTCGGCCTTTGATTTGTTCACCAACAGGCATCGAAATATTCTTGCCGGTATCCACCACATCCATCCCTCTCATGAGGCCGTCTGTACTGTCCATGGCGACTGCTCTTACACTGTCCTCTCCAAGATGCTGTTGGACTTCAAGGATTACCTTTTCACCCGTGGTCCGGGTGATTTCAAGGGCATTAAGGATATCGGGAATATTGCTATTCTCTCCTGAAAAACTTACGTCCACTACCGGGCCGATGATCTGTTTAATTGTACCGACGTTCATAATAGGTTGAAATTCTTATAGTTATCGTCAAAAAGTGCTTTAAATTGTGGCGCAAAGATAGAAATATATAGCCAAGAGAGGTAGGGGAGGCATGAAGATTTTCGAGATTATTCTTCTTCGGAGGAAATGGCATCTTCCCGAATGTTTGGTTCCAGCCAAAAGTTATTCGCACCTTCTCCTGAGAGTATTCGAATCACCTGATTATTGATCATTTCCAAAAGCGCCAGAAATGTTACGATCGCGTGGATTTTACTTTCACTTTCCGCGAAAACATCATTAAAATCCAATCGTTGCTTATACACGAGTTTTTCAATAATCCGGGACTGTTCTTCCTGTACAGTATAACCATATTGGACAATCGTATGAACAGGATTGAGTTTAGCCTCCTCAAATCTTTTCATCACGCGCTGAAAGGCCTGGAGTAGCTTATATAAAGACAGGTTTTCGAGTTCAGCATCGGCCAAAGCTTCTTCAGCCAGTGACTTCAACTCTATATCAACATTCCCCCGAGGAAAAGACAATGATCTTAGCTCTTCTTTTTCCCGCAACTCGGTAGTGGCTTCTTTATAAGCCTTGTATTCGACCAGACGCTGGATGAGTTCTTCCCGCGGATCTATTTCATTACCTTCCTCATCTACTTCTTTACGCGGGATCAGCATTTTAGCCTTGATGCGCATCAAAGAGGCAGCGACCAGGATAAATTCTGATGCCATATCAATATTTAGGTTTTCCAGCGTATGGACGTAACCTAGAAAATCATCAGTGATTTTGGCTATGGGTATATCGTAAATATCCAACTCATCCCGTTCGATGAAGAACAGAAGTAAGTCAAAAGGGCCTTCGAAGGCATCGATCCGAATGGTATATGTCAATTCCTACTATTACTTTTAGACCGGCAAAGATATCATTATGCATATAATCAAAGGCAGTCTCTTTCTCTTACCAAGCCCCATTGCGGAACATTCCTTGGGCAGTATACCCGCAGAAGCGATAGAGGTGATGCATCGTTTAGACTATTTTATTGTTGAACGGGCCAGAACCTCGCGAAGATTTATCAGTGCCACTAAACCGGAAAAACAGATTTCCAGCCTGATTATAGAAGAAATGCCTAAGGATCTATCGGATCCATCGATTATCCAAAGACAACTGGCGCCACTTATCGATGGGCATGATATGGGTATCCTTTCTGAAGCTGGGTTGCCTGCGGTAGCAGATCCCGGCAACCTTTATGTCGCCGCAGCCCATGCAATGGGTATACGGGTAGTGCCCGTGTCAGGTCCTTCAAGTATCATGATGGCCTTGATTGCCTCTGGATTGGAGGGACAGCGTTTCTCCTTTCATGGTTATTTAAGTGCCAAAAAGGAAGCGCTTGAAAATGAATTACAAAGCCTTGAAAGCCGAGCTGACAGAGATGATGCTACGCAGATTTGGATAGAGACACCTTATCGGAATAAACAGATTCTTGATGCTGCCTGGCGGTATCTGTCAAAGAAAAGGCGCTTTTGCATAGCTTCCGGAATTGGTGATAAAAACGGTTTTGTCCTAACCCGAACTATTGGCTCCTGGCAGCAAAGTGGATGGCCAGAGATCCATAAGATTCCAACGGTATTTCTACTGCGTTGAAATGACCCTTTTATTAAATTAGAAACAAAAGCGATCATACTTCGTTATTCACTGTGTATGTGTAACAGAGTGTATGTGTAACAGATCCTACCATGAATGATACCGTTGAAGCAAAGCCTAATCTTATAGACCTGGAGACTAAAGGATTTCTCGATATAAAAGTAGATCCTTCGTTAGATCTCGTAGGCGAGATCAATCGTTTAAAAAAGGATAAGAATGCGGTCATCCTTGCCCATTACTATCAGGATGCTGAAATACAGGATGTGGCGGACTATATTGGCGATAGTTTGGGTTTGTCACAACAAGCAGAATCTACAGAGGCAGATATAATTGTTTTTGCGGGCGTTCACTTCATGGCTGAAACGGCCAAGATTCTTTCGCCGCATAAAAAAGTGTTACTGCCGGACCTGAAAGCCGGATGTTCTTTGGCAGATTCATGTCCTGCTCCGCTCTTCAAGAAGTTTAAAGCAATGCATCCCAATGCCGTCGTGGTATCCTATATTAATTGCACCGCTGAATTGAAGACGCTTACGGATATATGTTGCACCTCTACCAATGCGGTGCATATTATCAATAGTATTCCAATGGACAAGCAAATCATTTTTGCTCCTGACCGGAATCTTGGTGCTTATCTGGAAAAAAAGACCGGGAGGGATCTCATTCTTTGGAATGGCACCTGCATGGTCCATGAGATATTTTCACATGAGAAAATTGCTCGTTTGCAAATCCAATATCCGGAGGCTAAGCTTATTGCCCATCCAGAGTGTGAAGCACACATCCTCGATAATGCCGATTTCATTGGATCCACAAGTGGCTTACTGAAATATACAAAGACAGACCCTGCCCTATCCTTCATTGTTGCGACAGAACCTGGTATACTTCATCAGATGGAATTAGCCAGTCCGGAGAAGACATTTATACCTGCTCCCCCAAACAATACCTGTGCCTGTAATGAATGTCCGCATATGAAACTCAATACAATGGAAAAACTATATCGCTGTATGAAGTATGAACAACCGGAAATTATCTTATCGGATGAAGTGATTCGGGATGGTCGGGCAAGCATTGATAAGATGTTGGCCATTTCAAAAGCAGCCGGACTATAACAAAGGGTTGACTCGATAATAAAATTATATTACATTATTTTATTATATCTATATTTGTCGTTGATAAGGGTTTATGCCTAAAACCCGGACTGACCCAGGCTTTTAATTGTTGCCTAGTATACGATATACCTTAGTGAAGGCGTTTCAGTCTATCTTTGCGGGCCAAAATTGACTATGAACAGATACATTGCATTGGTTTTCTTCGTTGCGTTAAGCCTTGTTGGCTACGGGCAAAAGGGCTATGAGATTGGTGGTATGATCGGTGTATCGAACTACTACGGCGAAATCAATCCTAATTTCTCTTTAAAAGCACCTGGTTATTCTGTCTGTGCTGTGGGGCGATACAATTTCAATACGAGAACGTCTCTTCGAATGGATGTTGGTGCAGGCCGTATTCTGGGTAAGGATAACTTATCTGAAAATAATTTTCAAAAAAGCAGAAATCTTAGTTTCCGTACAGACTTTCTCGATGCTTCCCTTGACTTTGAGTTTAATTTTTTCAATTTGATCCATGGGAGCAGGGACAAGTACTTTACACCTTATGTGTTTGGTGGTTTGGCCTTCGCATATTATAATCCAAGAGCGCAACTTGATGGAACATGGTATGCCCTTAGAACAATGGGTACGGAAGGACAGGCCAAAGGAAATGAATATGCCCGAATCACAGCAGGAATGACATATGGTTTGGGGATTAAGCTTGATTTCAATTATGAGTGGAGTCTTAATGTCGAGCTTTCTGTAAGACAGATGGGTTCAGATTATTTAGATGATGTGAGCACTGTATATCCAAATATGGTAGAGCTTGCCAGTCGCAGAGGTGATATTGCGGTATTGCTATCCGATCGATCAGTAGAACTGGGTCTGGATCCTCCCATTGGTGAACCGGGGCGTCAACGTGGTACCGACAATAATAAGGATGGATATTATTCTCTTCGTATTGGTGCAGTTTATTATATCGGGCTCCTTCAATGTCCTGCCTTAAGCAGACCTCGGCCATAATTTCCCTCCAAGTTTCCTGATTCCTATCTTTGGCTCATGGTGAGCCATTATACGTTGACACTAGGGCCTTATCCCAGAGGTTTCCATTTAATTACAGATAAAATTGTTGAAGCCGTTTCGAAGTGGCCGGATCAGGGTATGCTGTCGCTTTTTATACAGCACACTTCAGCAGGATTGTGTATCAATGAAAATGCTGATGCAGATGTAAGACATGACTTTTCTCTTTTTTATGATCGGTTGGCGCCGGAAATGTTACCTGGTATACGCCATGACATGGAAGGGCCCGATGACATGCCAGCGCATATCAAGAGTGTGCTGACAGGATCTTCGATTACAATACCTGTGATCAAAGGACAGCCTGCCTTGGGGACATGGCAAGGGATTTTTTTATGTGAGTTTAGGAATAGTGCTCCGCCCAGGAAGTTGATTATTTCGATTACAACCTAGACCATTATCATGACGAACTTACTATCTGTAGTTTTATTTGGCGAAGGTTTCTTGACTGGCCTAACCCTGACCATCATGCTTGGGCCGGTCACGATGATCATTTTACAAAATGGTATACAGGTAGATCGTTTAGCAGGATTATCCGCCGCAGCAGGAACCTGGGTGAGTGATTTTGTTTTTATTGGATTAACCTTTTGGTTGACATATTATATCGAAGCATGGACCCAAAAACCTGAAGTTCGATTATCTCTTTTCTTTGTTGGCGGACTGGGCATACTTATCATGGGTTTGCTGATGCTTAGACAAAAGAAGAAGGTGCTGGATGAAAATATGGAACCTGTTTCGGCCAACTATTTCAAAGCTTTTGTGAGTGGTTTTTTAGTCAATTCATTAAGTCCGTTCACACTTTTCTTCTGGCTTGGTGCAGCTGTGTTTTTGCATGTGCAGCAGGATAACCCAGTATGGTATTACGTTGGCCTTATGCTGGCACTGTCCGCAGGTGATTTTACAAAAGCATGGTTGGCACCAAAACTTTCAATTTGGTTGGAAGCAAAATATGTAAATTGGGTTCAGAAAGCTGCTGGCGTTGTGATCGCAGCAACAGGAATTTATATTATCATCTTAGGCTATCTCGAGCATTAAGTCGGATAGGGTAAATTTTTTTCCAAATACATGAATAAAAAAATCAAAAACCTTCTTTTTGATCTTGGTAATGTCATCATTGATATTGATATCGATGGAGCGTTTAACCGACTGACCTCTTTATTGCGGGAAGATGCAGATCGGGTACCTATCGAAAAAGCTTTCATCGATTATGAATGTGGCAGAATCTCTACGGAGATATTTATTAATACAATGCTGCGCCAAAGTGAGCGCCATTACCAGGCATTTGATGTCATTGATGCCTGGAATAGCATGTTGATTGCCATCCCCCAATACCGATTGACAATGTTGGAGATGTTGCGCCCCAATTACAATGTTTATCTACTTAGCAATACGAATGCCTTGCATTTAGAATGGGTTCGTCGATATGTCAGCAAGACACACAAAGTGGCAGATTTTGAAAAGACCTATTTTGATCAGGCATTCTATTCTCATGAGATTGGTGATCGAAAACCTAATGCATCCGTTTTTAAGTACGTCATTGAAGAAGCATTTATGACGCCCGAGGCCACTTTATTTATGGATGATATGGAGGAAAATATTAAAGCCGCAAGTAAACTTGGTTTTCACACTTTTCATGTAAAGCCGGGAGAGGATGTAGCGGAGTTTTTAAAGGTCAAAGGATTTTATTAAAAAAAATATTGCACGCAGTCCCGATTGATCGGGAGTGATCCCGATTATTGTCGGGGCAGAGTTGTTTTTTTAAGTCTAATCTGCTAAGCCCCTAATCTCCTAATCTCATTTTTTTGCACGCAGAGACGGGATCCCGATAGTTGTCGGGAGCAGAGATGCTTTTTTGCCCCAATGAAATTACAAATCACGAATGGCGGGCTTTGGTTTTGTGGAAAGAGGGTACACTGGGAAACTTGCCAATCTGATTTTGGAAGCTTATTTATTTTGATTTCCTGCGAGGTAGAAAAGAAGATCCGGGTATTTTTTTGCCAGTTCAGGAATCTCCTTGGAAGAGAGCCTGATACCCTTAAAATAAGGGACTATCTGAGCATCAGGGAAACCTATAGCCCTCATTTCCATCAGCATATTATCTGCTTCTTCGTAGGTTGCAAATAGACCAACCATATATAAGTAGTTGCCTTGCGCATTATCCACTTCGATAAACATTTCTTCGATGCCATCAATGGCCTGATTTTGCAATATTTGTGTGATTGAGGCTATTTGAACGCTATAGAATAAATCATTGCGCAATTGCGCAAATTTAACGCCATGTGGGTCAAGGAGATTATCAGGTGCCTTTATGTTTTCAATGTGTAATTGAACCGGTTCAGTTTCGTAGTTGTGAGGTGTAATTTCTAAACGCTGATTAAGTTTTTCGTACAATGGACTTTGGCCGGGGGATGCAGGCTTTGTCACTAATGGAAATGATGCGCCATAACCTTTGAGAATTAACCGATTCCGCTTGATGCCTTTTCGAACAAGATAATCTGCAGCCTTTTCAGTCTTTTTAATAGAAAAATAAAGATTGTACGTGCTTTGTGCCGATGGGAGTTCGAAGCAACTTAATTCAGCTTTTATCTTAGGGTAAATGGTTAATAAATTGACAAGCAGGTCTAGCTTTTTTATGTTTTGTGGGGAGAGGATTTCAGTATTCGCACTATAGAAAAGATGGGAGATATAATACTCTTTGATTTCAACTGGTGGGACAGTATTCTTAGGCACATTTTTGATGTTTATCCCCGCCAATCGTATGGAATGATAAAAAGTAGGCACTAATGAAATCTGCTGATGCGCAGTGACAGGTTGTTTAAATAATATTCTATAAATATCATGATCGCCATATCCTTCCTTTCTATTGGAATTTAAGTAGGCCGTCATACCATCAGGAGAAAGCACAAAATGAGCATCTTCCAGCGAAGAGTTGATCGGTATACCCAGGCTTTTAGGCTGAGACCAACTTAAGTTATCAGGATCAAATGTTGAACTAAAAACATCTAATCCCCCTATGCTTTTTAAATTATTGGAAGAAAAAAACAAGGTCAATCCATCTTTTGTTAAAAAGGGATGACGCTCATCATAAAAAGTATTTATAGCAGAACCCAGATTATTGGGCTGTGTCCACAATCCTTTTTTAAGTATTGATATATAAATGTCATAACCGCCGAAACCGCCTGGCATATTTGAGGTAAACAAACAAATACTGTCGTTGAAAAACACCAGATCAGTTGCCGCAGCTTCAGATAAACTGGGGCCTTTAAAGCTACCTGAACGTATTTCTCCAGCTTCTAAAGAAAAGGTATCCGTTCGGATGATATATTTCCGTGCGGAAGCACTAACGTAATATAAAATCTGGCCATTGCTGCTAAATCCACGTACTTCATCATATCCGGCAGAGTTAATATTGGAAGGCAGGGGCGTAGGTGTAGTCCATCGTCCGTTGGTGAGTGATGTACCATAGATATCCACATTGCCATTGGGGCGTTTTCCTCCTGCAATATCCTCTCTATCTGAATTAAAGTACACTTTATCAATTGTTGTTGGGCTCGTCTTAACTCCGAATTCAGCAAACTGTGTATTGATTGACGTGCCTGCGTTTTCAACGTACGCCAGTTCATCACCATATTTTAATCTGGCGCCATTACCACATCGGATGATCTCATCTTTAACCCAGGGCGTATGAAGATCTTTTGATTTTGCTCGTTGCAGGAATTTCTTGTAAGATGCAATTGCATCTGTAAAATGGTTTTTCGATTGAAGGCATTTTGCTTGATAAAGGAAAACTTCGGCTTCCGTTTTTCCTTCTTTAATTAGTGCATTGAAAATGCTTAATGCACCATCGACATCATTAATCTCATAAAGGCAGATGCCAATGGAAAGTCGAACCTGCTTGTTTTTAGATAGCTCAAGACTCCCTTGTCTATAGGCACTTAACGCAGATCGATAGCTGCCAGCGTCAAAATACTTATCGCCTTCATGCTTGTATGCACCGGGGTTTTGCCCATAAGTCAATAACGGAAATACCAGCAGCAAGCACAACGATAGTGCAAAGGTAAGGGAGGTATTTAGGTTAGTTGGTTTGGACACAATTTTGTGGAAAATTTAGATCTCTCTGTCTGGATCAAAAGCTTCGAGATAATCCGATACCTTCTTAAGAAACGAACCACCCAATGAACCATCTACTACTCTGTGATCATATGACAATGATAAAAACATGTAGTGGCGTATGGCGATAAGATCACCAAATTCTGTTTCTACGACACCCGGCTTTTTACGTATAGCGCCTGCAGCCATAATCGCCGCCTGAGGTTGGAAAATAATAGGTGTACCCATTACATTTCCAAAAGTGCCAACATTGGTTAGCGTAAACGTACCATCCTGAATTTCTTCAGGCTTTAATTTATTGGCGCGGGCGCGAGCAGCAAGATCATTTACCTTCTTCGACAAGCCCATGAGGTTATAGCCATCCGCATTATGAATCACAGGAACAATTAAGTTTCCGGAAGGAAGTGCTGCGGCCATACCAATGTTGATATTCTTTTTCAATAGAATATTATCGCCATCCACAGAAACATTGATCATCGGGAAATCGCGAATCGCTTTTACTATAGCCTCAATAAAGATTGGTGTAAAGGTTATTTTTTCACCGTATTTTTTTAGGAAGTCACCCTTTACCCGATTCCGCCACAATACCATTTCCGTTACATCTGCTTCTACCATAGACGTCACGTGAGGAGAGGTATGTTTGGAACGCACCATATGCTCTGCGATCATCTTGCGCATACGGTCCATTTCAATGATTTCGATGTTGCCATCCTGGCTGACTGAAACAGGTTTTGATACTGGTGCTTGTTCTACTACCGGAGCTGGTTTGCTGACCGTTGTTGCTGCGGGTGCTGCCGGAGCCTGAACCTGTGGTTGGGTTGAACCTCTATGAGAAAGGTAAGAAAGGATATCACTTTTGGTTACACGGCCTCCTTGTCCTGTTCCCGGTACTTGATCAAGTTCTGCCTGAGCTATACCTTCAGAAGAAGCTATATTTCTTACAAGAGGAGAGTAAAACCGTCCTCCGGAATTTGATACCACTGCTACCGCATGACTTGTAGATGCAGAGGGTACATAAGGGACGCTGTCTACTTTAGGAGCAACAGGAGAAGCTTTCGGCGCCTCGACTACTGCTGGAGTGGGGACCGGAGCCGCTGGTTTTGGCACTTCCTGAGCAGGTGGAGAAGCCTTTCCATTTCCGCCTGGTGAGCCCACTTTGGCTTCTGTAGAAATGACTGCAATAGTCTGACCTACAGGAACTACTGCATCTTCTTCAAATAATATCTTTTCGAGTTTCCCGGCAACAGGGGATGGTATCTCGCTATCTACCTTATCCGTCGCTATTTCGAGGATGGTCTCATCCAGTTCTACCATGTCCCCGGGCTTTTTTAGCCAACGCAGGATGGTAGCTTCCATTATACTCTCGCCCATCTTGGGCATGATCAGGTTAAAGTCCGCCATAACTGCAAAGATAAGCAATGCGGAGGTTAGGGTTTTCAATTCAGGCTAATTTCTCTGTAACTCAAAAAGTTATATCAAAATTAAAGGCAAAAGTTATTGCGTCTTCGCTGAGCCTCATTAGCTTTAACAGTATTATTCATACAATTTGCACTGAAATGAAACGCCAAAGCCAATTTTTCATCTATCTGGTCATTTTCTCCTCTTTTTATGCCTGTAAAAAGGATTTTGAGCCGACGACCCATTCTCAGGAAGAAATTGGAAGATATATAGCCGCAAGGGTGCCTTCCGCGATTGAACCGGACGATCTGGTGCGTATCCGTTTCGCTGTCCCTGTTGACACCAATCAAACGTCAATGGTTTTTTCTTTTAATCCTGAAATAAAGGGAGATTTCAATTGGGAGGATGACCGTACACTTGCCTTTCGTCCAAATCAGGTTTGGGCACCAGGTCAAGCATATCAATTGCAGGTAAATCTGGATAAGGTGATTAAGGACGTTGATCCCGAAATGAAAAGAGTAGTTTTTGATTTTGCAGTCAAGCCCGTCAGGATGGCTGTATTCTTTGAACCTCTCGTTCCTGAATTTGAAGGAGAAAACCCGGTTTACTTTCTGCGGGGTATCGTGTCCACTTCAATAAGTGCTGATCCCCAGCAAATCGAACGGATGATGACGATCAAATCAACCGGTCAACTAGATGCTATACAATGGAAGCACAATGCCAACGGCACGTCTCATGAATTTGTATTTGCCAATATTGCTCCCGATGCTACGATTAAATGTGTTTGGGATGGACATGAAATAGGATCGACTGAATCAGGAGAGCGTGAGATTCACATCCCGGCTGTAAATCAATTTAGTGTACTTTCTTTCGAACCGGGAACAGACGGGGAAAGAAAGATCAATATCTACTTTTCGCAGCGCCTCAAACAGGATCAGGATCTCAACGGATTGGTAACTATCAATGAGCGTACAAAAGGATTTACGCTGAAGAAAAAAGATCACATCCTTTCTATTTATCCCGGCAACGAATTGTCGGGCGATCTATCCATTAGGTTAAATGAAGTGATTCGTTCTTCACTTAATAAAGAACTTGGGGCCTTAGTGCTGATCGATGTGTCACTCGATGATTCTAATCCAGCTTTAAAATTAGTTGGATCGGGTGTCATCACGCCCGGAAACACCGATATCATTTTTCCTTTTGAAGCGATTAATTTAAAACGCGTACAGGTAGAAGTACTTCATGTTTTTGAAAACAATATTTTGCAATTCCTCCAATATAATGATCTTGAAGATCCATGGACTTTGGAACCGGTTGGGCGCATTGTTTTGCAAAAAGAAGTAGAATTAAAAACCTTATCGGACGCAAGCAATCAAAATGTTTGGACGCGATACGCGCTTGATCTGGGGCCGCTGGTAAAGCTGTCCCCCGGAAGTGTATATCAGGTCAGAGTGGGGTTTAAGGGAACAGATACTTATCTCGATTGCTATCAGGAGCTTCCAGCCTCTCCAAAAATCAAGTCCTTTGGTGAACTCAAATCGATGTGGGAATACAACTACAGCTATCCCGGCTTTAACTGGAGTCATACGGATGATCCGTGTTTTCCGGCCTATTATAATGAGAGTCAGTTTATAAGCCGCAATCTTTTAGCATCTGATATTGGCTTGACAGCAAAGCGAGATGGAAAAGGGAAGACATGGATTTATGCTAGCTCAATTACAACTGCCGCACCTATGGCTGGCGTGAAAATCCAGGTGTATGATTT
>JBBKWA010000326.1:0-30230 GCA_037968695.1 Saprospiraceae bacterium | reverse complement strand
AACTTAAATATTGAATATTCAGGCAATTAGGGTGAAATTGGCCAAATTTTTGCATCAGGCGTTAGCCTAATAGGTTTTCGATGGCGAACCTAACCAGACCGGCTGTGGTGGATATATTTAATTTTCGCATAATATTCTTTCTATGCGCACCCACAGTCTGTGGGCTTATAAAGAGGTGATCAGCAATTTGAGCATTGCTTTTTGCTTGCGCTATTTGCCCCAGGATTTCTAGTTCTCTTTTTGTAAGGTTGTACTTGGCCAGAAATGTCTCATCAAACACATCTTCTTCCTGCTCTTCTCCATTCTCCTTTGGAAATAACTGAAGGCCTTTGCTCATAAACAGGTTGCCTTGAAGTACTTCTTGTACAGCATATACCAGCTGCTCTAAACTGTTTGTTTTTAAAAAATAGCCTGAAACAGAATGAACTTGCAGGCATTCCCTGACAAATTTAGCATCGCTATAATTTGTGACCACTAATATTCGCAATTTCGGGTAGGTGGACTTTAGGATTGGAATGACCTCCAAACCATTCATGACAGGCATGTTTAAATCCAGGAGAAGCAGGTCAGGTAATGCTTTAGGCAGCTTTAATAACAACTCTTCACCATTTGAAGCTGTGTCAATCGTACGAATATTGATTTCTGACATACCTTCCAATGCCATGCTAAGCGCTTCCACATATAAAATGTGGTCATCTGCAATAAAAATCGATATATGATCAGGGTTCGTAGTAGTCATTATTCAGCAATCGAAATAATGCAATTTTCATACCACCTTTGAAACACAAAAAGTTTAACACATCGTACAATGTCACAGGCGGCTCAGAGGGGATTTTTGGTCATACGAATCGACCCTCCTCGCATTAAAAGCAGCGATAGCCTTTTTCCTGCTCCTTTCGTGTTCTCCCGAAATTAAGTCAAGCCTCAGTCCATGATTGGATATAAACGGTTATGGTCCTAACACAAAACAGATATCACCAACCATAGTTTTCCTACTTTTACACCTGACAAATAATCGCATTTCGAAAATGGCAAAAAAAGAAGAAGGGAACCTCCTGGACTTTATCAAGCATAGGGATTTCCGCAAAACAATACTGGCGATTATTGTATTCTTTGGCATTTGTCTGTTAGCCTCCTTTCTATGGCTGAAGATATATACGCATCATGGCGAGGAATTAGCCATGCCTGATTACACTGGATATAAATATGAGGATGCACTCGCTGATGCCTCCAAAAGAAAATTAAGGATGAGCATTCAGGACTCATTACATATTCTTGGGAGACCGGGGGGTGTTATTTTAAAACAGAATCCCACCTCAGCTTCTTTAGTGAAATCTAACCGAATGGTCTACGTCACTATCACCAAGCGAGGAAAGGATAAAATTTTATCGGCGAGACTTCCTGAGATGTATGGAAAAAGTTATGACCGTAAAAAGCAAGAGCTTGCAGATCACTTTCAAATTAAATCCCGGATCGTAGACACGCAGTATGACCCGGGGGATGCAGGTCAAATATTGAGTGTGCTCTATAAGGGACAAGTTATCACCAGTGCAAAAGGCAGGGATAACGACATACAAATAGAAAAGGGCGATTATTTAGAATTTGTCATTTCGGCAAAATCAGGAGGTGAGGTTGAAGCTCCTAACTTAATATGTAAGACTTATGAGGAGGCACTTTTTCTTCTTGACAATCTGAATTTAAAACTAGGAATTGTTCAAGCACTCGACACCATTGTTGATCTTAATTCTTCTTTTGTGGTTTCTCAAGATCCCGCATCAACTGGCCTAATGATCAAAATGGAAACATCTGTTCATATTTCGATTAGTCAATCAAAGCCTTATACTTGCTTATAAACCTTTTACTTTTACGCAAATGAATGAAATAACAGTAAGTGACTTGCACCAACTTATGGCATCTGGTAAGACGCCAGCTTTAATTGATGTCCGGGAGCCCCATGAACACGATGAATTCAATATTGGTGGTATTAATATTCCCGTCACTGAATTACCGTTTCGAATCTCAGAATTGCAAGCGCTAGGGGATACGGATATAGTTTTATACTGTCAGTCGGGTAGCCGAAGCATTCTTGCGCAAAAACTACTCAGCACGCAATTTAATGTGCATCATACGATCAATCTGATCGGCGGAATAAAATCCTGGAAAGCGTCATTTGAATAGTCCTAAATTGCTAATTCAATTCCCGATCTCATCGGAAAAACCGGCTTAGAATTTATTCTTCCACATCATACTTTCTGTTGGGCGATCTGATCGTTGATTATATTTTGCCCCTGGTTTATTATTGTAAAGGTTTTCGATAACGCCTTCTACTTGAAAATAAATTAACTGCCCAATCGGCATTCCGGCATAAATTCGAACAGGCTTAACACACGAAATTTCGAGTGTCCAGGTATTGCAATAGCCTACATCTCCTTTTCCTGCGGTTGCATGTATGTCGATACCAAGTCGTCCAACGCTGGATTTGCCTTCCAGAAAAGGTACTGCACCAAATGTTTCAGTATACTCTTCTGTGACCCCTAAATAAAGTTCTCCAGGTTGTATCACGAACCCTTCTGGACCAATTTCAAAATGTCTTATTTTATTATGTTGCTTTGCATCCAATGTCTCATCCTCATAAACCGCAAGAAAAGCAGCAAGATGCACATCATATGAATTTGTTCCAAGGCCCGCCCGGTCAAATGGAGTGATGACAATTTCTCCGTTTTCGATGGCATCAAGAATCTGCGAGTCAGTTAAAATCATTATTGGATTGGCTTATAAAAAGTGCAAAAGTAACAATTCAGACGTTAGTGGGGTGATAAGAATATACAATACATGGTAGTTTCCCATTCGGAGTAATTTGTTACCGATAGATTCTTAGTTTTGTAATTGTGGACGTAATTGAAAAAATACCATTTAACCATGCCATTGTAGCGCTTGGCTATCATGAGGGCAAAGCCGCATTAGCTGACCGAAATTTTAGCAAGGAAGAGTCCGCTATTCTCGCTGGATTATCACCTAGAAAACAAAGCGAATGGATCGCCAGCAGGGATTTGTTACATAGTCTGATGGACCTACCTGAACGTGTCCAATGCCTCTATGATGAACTTGGAAAACCTTATCTGGTGGGCATTGATAAACACATCTCCATCAGTCATAGTCAACGGTGGTGTGCTGCGATGATCAGTGACCAACCATGCGGTGTCGATGTACAAGTCTATACAGATACAGTACGCCGAATTGGGGATAGGTTTTTAACGCCTGATGATATGTTGGCGGTGGATCATGCGGATGAAGCCTTACCTTACTTACATTTGCTATGGGGTGCTAAAGAGTGTTTGTATAAGGCGTATGGAAAAAGGAAGTTGGGATTTCGCGAACACATTTTCATCTCTGCGATCAATTTAGAAAACCAGGAAGCTAAGGGTGAAATAATTTATGAAGACATACATTTGTTCTATGATATCAAATTCAAACTACTTCCAGCGGTGGCATGGGTGTATTGCACTGAGCGCCTTGATTTGCCTGGCGTTACTAATTAACAGTTGTGGTCCATCCTCGACGACTTCTAATGAAGTTGATCATAGCCCAACAGTAATTGATACACTCCCAGATGATTTTGTTGCTTTTTTTAATCAGTTCCATGACGATCCTGATTACCAGATGGCCCATATTATTTTTCCTTTGGAGGGTTTACCTTCAACTTCAGGCGATGGCGACACGCTGATTACTGATCGGTATTTCTATCAAAAAGCAAGCTGGAAGAAACACAACCGATTTACTGACCCTGGTGGCGACTTTGACCATTGGTATGAGGTGCTAAATGATCGAATTATTGAGCACTGGATCCAGTTAAAAGGAACGAATCTCCATATGCGGCGGCGGTTTGCTAAACTGGATGATGGATGGTATCTAATCTATTATCAGGAATTGAGGCCTACAGACCGGTAGAAATGTAAAACCGGCTAAAGAAAAGTGCCTGCATTAAGATAGGATTGAACATAGTCTTTAACCCCATCTTCCAGTGATGTACCAGGCAAGGGTAAACCTGCTTCTTTCCATTTTGTCATATCAGCTTCTGTAAAATACTGGTATTTCTCCCTAAGGTCTGTTGGCATATCAATATACTCAATGTCCGCCTCTTTATTTAATGCGCTGAAAGTGGCTCTCCCTAAACTTTCGAAGGTTCTAGCCTTCCCTGTGCCTACGTTGTACAATCCGGATGGTGCATTGTGATCATTGACATCCCATACCATCTGCAGGACATCCTTCACATAAATAAAATCACGTTCTTGACCTCCATCTTTATAATCCGGATGATGGGATTTAAACAACTTCAATTTACCGGTATCGCCAATCTGATGCCACGCATGGAAAATAACTGAAGCCATCCTTGCTTTATGGTATTCATTGGGCCCATAGACATTAAAAAATTTAAGCCCATACCATTTAGGTGGTGTTTTGGTTTGCTTAAGCACCCATTGATCAAATTGGTGCTTGGATCGGGCATAGGCATTCAGTGGAATAAATTTATCCACTAAGGTATGTGTGTCACTAAATCCAAAAGCTCCGTCTCCATAGGTAGCAGCGCTTGAGGCATAAACCAATGGGATGGAATGCGCTGTGCAAATACGAAAGATACTTTTTGAATAATTAAGGTTGAGTTTGTCAAAAATGGCAGTGTCTTCGCTTACTGTATCTGTTCGGGCACCAAGGTGAAAAACGATATCGATCTGCGATGCAGTTTTTTCAAAATAGGAGAGAAATAAATCACGGTGAACCCAGTCATGCACCTTCTTTTTTTTCAGATTATTCTCCTTGGTCCATTTGTAAAAATCATCTACTACTACAATGTCCGTATACCCAAGCTGGTTGAGAAAACTGACAAATCCACTTCCAATAAAACCGATCGCACCAGTAACAACTATCAAACTTCTGAAATTTCTGGTGAAGCATAAGATTCGATTGGTGGGCAAGTGCACACTAAATTGCGATCACCAAATGCATTATCCACTCGAGCTACAGCGGTCCAAAATTTGTGGCGATGCATTAACGCAGGAAGTGGATAGGCAGCCATTTTTCTTGAATATGGATATACCCATTCGTCACTCGTTACTTCCAGCAGTGTATGCGGCGCATTGGACAATACATTATTTCCATTTTCATAGGTACCGGAGGCCACTTCGTCAATCTCTTTTCGAATTTGAATCATTGCATCGCAAAACAAATCCAACTCTGCTTTTGATTCGCTTTCTGTTGGTTCAATCATTATGGTTCCTGGCACCGGGAAGGATAATGTAGGCGCATGAAATCCATAATCAATTAATCTTTTGGCGACATCTTCAGCTGAAATCCCAAAAGACTTAAATGGCCTTAGGTCAATAATTAATTCGTGCGCTGTCCTGCCTGCCTCTCCAGTGTAGAGAATTTCATAGCTGGACTCAAGTTTGTTCTTTATATAATTGGAACCTAAAATGGCATGTATGGTTGAGGCAGTAGCGCCTTCTGCACCAAGCATTCTGATGTATCCGTAGGATATCAGCAAAATAGAAGCACTACCCCATGGGGCGCTATTCACTGAATCAATTGCTTTATCTCCCCCTACTTTTGCAAAATAATGGCCGGGAAGAAAGGGGGCTAGTTTATCATTAACACAAATCGGGCCCATACCTGGTCCTCCACCTCCATGTGGAATCGAAAAAGTCTTATGTAGGTTTAAGTGACAAACATCCGCACCGATGGAACCGGGGCTTGTCAGGCCTACCTGGGCATTCATATTTGCACCATCCATGTACACGAGGCCACCATTGGTATGAATTAATTTACACAGCTCTTTGATTGTCGTCTCAAAAACGCCATATGTTGAAGGATAGGTCACCATGACACCGGCCAAATTTTCAGCATGTGCTTCAGCGAGTGTTTTCATATTCTCCATATCGATATTACCTCGTTCGTCACACTTGGTCACGACGACTTTCATTCCAGCCATAATAGCACTTGCAGGATTCGTGCCATGGGCTGATTCGGGAATGAGTACGATATTGCGATTAGTGTGCCCATTGGCATGATGATATGCTCTAATGGTAAGCAAACCGGCAAGTTCCCCCTGGGCCCCTGAATTGGGCTGCAAGGAGCATGCTTTCATTCCTGTGATATCAATGAGATAACTTGACAAATCTTCGAATATCTTATAGTATCCTGCTGCCTGCTCTTTAGGAACAAACGGATGAAGTGTTGAAAACTCAGGAAAACTTACTGGGAACATCTCCGAGGCAGCATTCAGTTTCATTGTACAGGATCCGAGCGGAATCATAGCGTGCATCAATGAAAGGTCTTTGTTTTCCAATGATTTAATATATCGCATCATCTCTGTTTCGGTCCGGTAAAGACTAAAAACAGGGTGTGTTAAAAAGGCTCCTTTACGCAACAATGTATCAGGGATCATCATCGCATTTAGCGCCTGTACTTTATTGCTCACAGTTTTGCCCAATGCTATTGAAAATACATTTGCAATGGCAGTCAAATCAGCACTAGAAACAGTTTCATCTATACTTAGACGAACATCGTTTTCGGTATAAAGAAAATTTATTTCGTTTTTCTCTGCTTCCTTGCGGATGGCGTTAATTTGTTCAGTAGAAAAACGAATGGTCAGCGTATCAAAGAAAGCCATATTGACTGGTGCAAATCCCATGTTTTGAAGATGCTGGTGGATGGCTACTGTTTTACCATGAATTTCTAATGCAATCGCTTTTAGATTGTCTGGTCCGTGATAGACTGCATACATCCCGGCCATGATTGCAAGCAGTGCCTGTGCAGTACAAATATTTGAAGTAGCTTTTTCGCGCTTAATATGTTGCTCTCTTGTCTGTAAAGCCATTCGCAATGCAGGGTTGCCTTTACGATCCACTGAAACCCCGATTATTCGACCAGGAATACTTCGCTTATAGGCCTCTTTCGTCGCGAAAAAAGCTGCATGTGGCCCACCGTATCCAATCGGCACACCAAAACGCTGAGAATTCCCTACAACCACATCTGCCCCCCACTCTCCCGGCGGTGTCAAAAGCGTAAGCGCCATCAAGTCACTAATCGCGGCTACTTTGATGCCCATCTCCTGCCACACGGTTACTTTACTGCTATAATCGTTGACTGATCCTTTAGCATCCGGATATTGCAATAAGACACCAAAAAACTCTTCATCGGCTTCCCATGTTTTCCAATCCCCAATAATTAATTTAATCCCTATTGGTTCAGCGCGAGATTTTAGTACTTGAATGGTTTGAGGAAAGGTATTTTCATCAACGAAAAAATGATTTGCATGACCATCTCCGGCTTTAGATTTTTTGGCAGACAGGTTAAACAACATCGCCATTGCTTCGGCTGCTGCGGTCCCCTCGTCTAATAGCGATCCATTGGCTATAGGCAGGCCGGTTAAATCACTGACCATTGTCTGAAAATTCAACAAGGCTTCTAATCGTCCCTGAGAAATTTCAGCCTGATATGGGGTGTACTGGGTATACCATCCAGGGTTTTCAAAAACATTCCTTCTGATGACAGAAGGTGTGTGTGTTCCGTAATAGCCGAGGCCAATATAGGATTTGAATACTTTATTCATTGATCCAACGCCCTGAATATGTCGCAGATATTCTTGTTCACTCAGCGCCTCAGGAATATTTAGTTTCTGACGCATTCGGATCGCGTCCGGAATGGTTTCATCTATTAAATGATCGAGGCTATCGGCTTTGATTACCTCGAGCATTTCCTTCAATTCTATCGGATCAAAAGTTCCGATGTGCCGTTCTACAAAGCCGGCACGAGTTCTATTGTTTAACATATATTTCAGATCTATTAAAATTGGGCAAGTTTCTACACGCGAATCAAATCCTCTTTATTTCAAATCAAATCCTCTTTATTTCAAATTAAATGCCTTCTTAACCTCTTTTACTTTATCGAGTTTCTCCCAGGTAAAAGTTTCAAACTTAATTGTTTTTGATTTTCCGCTTCCATCAACAAATGTCCGTTCCTTCTTTTCCGGAACTCTACCCATATGACCGTATGAGGCTGTTTCGCTATAAATTGGTTTTCTGAGTTTTAGTCGTGTTTCAATATCATAAGGTCGCATTGGGAATATGTCCTTAATTTTCTTTGCAATTTGTGAATCGCTCATCTCCACATGCGCTGATCCATAGGTATTGACATAAATATTCGTTGGTTCTGCAACTCCAATGGCATAAGATACCTGTACGAGAATTTCGTCACATACACCTGCGGCAACGAGATTTTTTGCAATATGGCGAGTAGCATATGCTGCCGAGCGATCGACCTTACTTGGGTCCTTTCCTGAAAAAGCACCACCTCCATGTGCTCCTTTACCGCCATACGTATCCACAATAATTTTACGCCCTGTGAGCCCTGCGTCACCATGCGGGCCACCAATAACAAAATTTCCTGTTGGATTGATGTGGTACTTAATATCATCACTAAATAATTTCCTTAATGATGCTTTCAATTTTCGCTTAACGCGTGGTAAAACGATATTGATTATGTCATCAGAAATTCGCGCTTGCATTGCTTTTTGAGCTTTCTGCTTCGCCCCTATAGTGTTGTTTTTAGCAGTCACAAACTCATCATGTTGTGTGCTCACGACGATGGAATCTATGCGGATAGGTTTATTGTCGTCACTGTACTCAATAGTCACTTGAGATTTTGCATCCGGTCGCAAATATTTAATCAATTTCCCTTCCTTGCGGATAGCTGCTAATTCAATCAAAATGCGATGTGCCAAATCGAGTGCCAATGGCATATAGTTATCGGTTTCGTTTGTGGCATAGCCGAACATCATGCCCTGATCACCAGCTCCCTGATCTTCCTTCTTTTTTCGATCCACACCCTGATTGATATCTGAGGACTGCTCATGGATGGAAGACAGAATACCACACGAATTACTATCGAACATGTACTCACTCTTATTATATCCGATATTATAAATCACTTCCCGTGCTATACCCGGTAGATCTAAATAGGTTTTGGAGTTCACTTCGCCTGCAAGCACTACCTGACCGGTGGTCACAAGCGTTTCGCAAGCTACTTTTGATTGTGGGTCAAACGCTATAAAATGATCTACGATGGCATCTGATATCTGATCAGCGATCTTGTCCGGATGTCCTTCAGATACTGATTCTGAGGTGAATAAATAAGGCATGTGACTAAAAATTAATAGTGAATGGTAATGGATATAAAATGCCGTATGCGGGCATCCTATATAAGACTATCCCTCATTTGGAGGCGCAAAAATAGGAATTTATATGATTGAATTGGCTAAAAGGAATGCGTATAACCTCATTGTTCCTTCTCCCAAAATCAAAATCAGGTATAAATAGAGGATTGCCCTATTTGATTTCACATTCCAGCATTTTCCTGCCTTCAATACGCCCAACCAGTATATCTCCTTGTTTAACGGGTCCTACCCCTGCCGGAGTTCCCGTATAGATATAATCACCAGTCTGCAATTTGAAAAATTTGGAAGCATAACAAATGATGTCCTTAAAACTATAAATCATTAAGGCACTATCTCCGGATTGCACCACTTTATCATTGAGTGATAATTCAAATTTGATTGACTTCCGATCTGGCAATTCGTCGATATGTATAAACTCAGGGCTCAATGGAGCACTAAAATCCCAGGCTTTTGCAATTTCCCAAGGATGTCCCTTTTCCTTGCATTTCTGCTGCAGATCGCGGGCTGTAAAATCAATGCCAAACCCAACAGCATCATAGTAATCGTCAGCAAATTCAGCTTGTACATGACGGCCGTTTTTGCAAATCTTTAGAACCAGCTCAGCTTCATAATGTAGGTCATTGGTAAAGTCGGGATAATACAAAGGCTTGTTGCCGTTAAGAATAGCGGTATGTGGCTTCATAAACAGCATCGGTGTGTCAGGCACTTCATTTCCAAGCTCCGCGGCATGTGCCACGTAATTTCGACCAACACAAATAATCTTCATAGGCTGTATAATGGCATTGGTTTATTGTGAATACACGTTCATCAGACCAACCAGGTCTTTTACTTCATGAAGGGTGTTTGTTGCCGTTTTTCGAATCAATTCCGATGAAGCGGCTACTCGTTCTTCATAAATGCTTTTATTTTCCATGATGTCGATCCGCTTCTGCCTGAATGGCTCAGTCATTTCAATCACAACATCTGCCACGGCTTCTTTCAGTTTACCGTACTGTAAAGTCCCGGAAATAGCTTGCTCACGAAATGATTCTAAGTCTGCATGCCCTCCTGAAGCTTCCATAATTGAAAATAGATTCTCTACACCCGGGCTGATTTGTCCAGCTGGGGTATCTCCGGAATCTGTTACTGCGCTCTTTATTTGCTTGCGAATAGCTTCTGGTTCTGAGAAGACACTGATATTGTGCTTAGGGCCTAATGATGCGCTCATTTTTTTCGATGGATCGGCGGTGGACAGTACTTTTGGAAATGAAGTATATAGTGTTTGTGGCAAAACGAAATACTCCTTGCCAACGATCTGATTAAAACGGTGTGCAATATTACGGGCCAGTTCAAGGTGTTGGTCCTGGTCATTGCCGACTGGAACAAAATCAGCTTTATAAATCAAAATATCTGCTGCCTGAAGTACCGGATAAGCAAAAAGCCCTGTAGAGATATAGGCATCTTTAGTTTTTGCATTTACTTGCTGGCTTTTATCTTTAAATTGGGTCATTCTGCTGACATCCCCATAGGAGCTAACGCAATTAAAAATCCATGCAAGCTCGGTGTGCTCTGGCACCATGGACTGAATAAAAAGATTCTCCGGCTTTACCCCTACGGCAATAGCGTCAAATACCAGATTCCACACTCTTTGTCTGAGATCCTTTGGCTCAAAGGGCATAGTCATCGCATGATAATCCACTACGCAATAAATACATCTGTATTGTTCCTGCAGGTTCACCCAATTCTGAATGGCGCCAAAGTACCTACCCAAGTGCAAATTGCCTGTGGGTTGCATTCCTGAGAAAACCTGCTTTTTATTTGCTGATGTAGTATTTGTCATAACATTTGGGGCTTTTATATCTGGGCGATAGCCGATATTTCGATATTCACTTGTTTGGGCAATTCGCGTACTTCAACCAGTGCCCGGGCTGGCGGAATTTCAGAATTAAAATATTGGGCATAAACTTCGTTGATGCGACCAAACATATTCATGTCCTTTACAAAAACTGAGCAGCTCAATACATGATCAAAAGTAAGCCCTGCATTTTCCAAAATAGCGCCGAGGTTTTTGAGCACCTGATGGGTTTCTGCTTCAATATTTTCTGTGACTACTTGTCCTGATGAAGGATCCAACGCTATTTGGCCGGATATATAAAGGACACCTCCGGCTTGAATGGCCTGACTGTATGGGCCAATGGGGGCGGGTGCGTTATTTGTGAGAAGGGCTTTTTTCAAAATGATCTGGATTTTATCTCAAAGGAATAAGTTGGTTAACTAAAACAGCGAAGGCTCCCTGATCAACAATGACCGGGGAGCCTCAGCAATTAATCTATGCCAAATGACTGAAGTTAGTCCTCCAGTCCCGGTGTCTTCACAAGCATTTGACCTTTGTAATAAAGGTGTCCGTTGTGCTCATAAGCCTGATGCCAAACGTGTGGCTCGCCAGTTTCAGCGCATATTGCCACATGTGGAGCAGTAGCTTTGTAATGTGTACGGCGCTTGTGTTTGCGTTGCTTTGAAATACGACTCTTAGGATGTGCCATTGTTAATCAGTTTATAGCCTACAGCTAATTGTTTAATATTGTTGTTTTGATGCTGACAAAATTCATACCTAACATTTTGGCAGAATTATAAATCAAATCAAATTAATTGTCGATTACATTTTTTAAATCATCCCAGATAGATCCTTTGTCATCTGATTTGGGAAGTTCCTTAATTCCATTTTTTTTCAAGTACTGGAGTACGGAAGTGTCGCAAGGTGAATTTTCCATTGTCTCACATTTCTCTATACGTTGTCGGATCGGAACGGAAATAAGGATAAAATCATATAAATGTTTCCCTAAATCCAGTTTTTGAATATCGTGATTGATAAACAAAACTTCATCCGTACTTTCTTCCGGATCACCGAAATTCACAAGCATTTCGTACTCTGCACTTATCGGCATCGCGATAGGGGCCAGACATCGATCACAGATGGTATCTGCCTTTCCTGAGACAATAAATGTCAAAGAAGTCACGCCTGCATCACGTACCAGCTCCATTTTGACCAAAAACTGTCCGTTTATGCCTTCATGATTTTCATCAAAAATGGCCAGAAAATGATCATCAAGCGCCCATTCATAGGTTGCTGAGTCACTTTTCAAAATCGCTGCTGGAATCCGATATGGTGCCAGTAAATCCATCTCCTAAAGAACTTTTTTAATAAAAATGGAGCGCAAAGATAACACTATTTCTATAAAATCTAAGCGCATATGACCAACAAATGCGAGATAATATCAAAACGAATATATGCACCTAAATGCCTGTAAACGAATCATTTAGCGCTATCGCATCTTTGGTCGGCGGCGTTTACCACCCGACTGCATAGACTGTCCCGAGCGCATATGGATAGCATTTCCGCTTTGATTAATCGCTTTTTCAAACTGCTTTATCTGGTCCTTGAGGGGTCCTTCTGTCACATTAAATTTCTTTAACTGATGAAAATAGCTCTTAGCCTGTGGCCATTTCCCTTGATTGGCTTTAATATTAGCCAGCTGCAAATAAATCAGTGCGCGTTCATTATCAGACGGAAGTTTAAGCTCTTTAGCCTGTTCAAAATAGCCTTCTGCTTCGTCCGGTCTATTCAGGTTTGAAGCGATACTACCTTTCATAATATAGTAAAAAGCGCGATTGGTCACATAGAGCCAACCCGGCTTCACAGTCCACTTCAGTCTTTCCTCAGCGGCAACAAACTCCATTTTCTCCAGGAAGACTGCCGCTGATTGCACCGTACCCAGTAATAAATAAGATACCAAAAAACCCAGTCCTATTAGAAGGAACGGGAATCCATACCAGAACCCCATCGTAAAAATAAGGATCAGGCCACCAACAACACCAAGTATGATGGCAGCAAACTTTAATTTATAATTGATCGTAAACATGGGGCGAAGGTATGGAATCCGAACGTAGGGATCATACATGCAGGTACAGGATTTTTGAATCACTGCCAACCCAGCTCGAAAGTCTTCAAAAATGTCGATCTTTTCCCATTCGTAAGCATCAGAGAAACAAAATCTATGGCATTACAAGGACTTGATTGGGGAATAATCGCAGTTTATTTTATTGTCACGCTATTGATAGGCATACTGGTTTCACGTAAATCGGGCAGTAGTGTATCAGAGTATTTTCTTAGCGGCCGCAACATGCCCTGGTGGTTGCTGGGCGTCTCCATGGTCGCCACTACCTTTTCTGCCGATACGCCTAATCTCGTGGCTGACATTGTCCGTACCAATGGTGTTGGGGGAAACTGGGTTTGGTGGGCTTTTTTATTGACGGGGATGATGACTGTATTTGTGTACGCCAAACTCTGGCGTCGAACAGGAATATTGACTGATCTTGAATTTTATGAGTTACGCTATGGCGGCAAACCAGCTTCCTTTCTAAGGGGGTTTAGAGCAATTTACCTGGGCTTGTTTTTCAATGTGATGATTATGGCTACAGTTTGTTTGGCCGCAATTAAAATAGGAAATGTGTTGCTAGGACTTGATCCCTGGGAAACATTGATACTCTCTAGTGTTATAACCGTTGCTTATACAATGGTTGGAGGTTTTAAGGGCGTAATCTTAACTGATTTCTTTCAATTTGGGTTAGCCATGGGCGGCATGGTTGCTGCTGCAATATTTCTTGTTAACCGTCCTGAAATAGGGGGTTTGACTAATCTTTTGGCGCAGCCTAAAGTACAAAGTGCGATGTCTGTTTTCCCTGACTGGAGTGAACCATCATCTTGGATTCCGATTTTCCTGATACCCCTGGCAGTTCAGTGGTGGAGCAGTTGGTATCCTGGTGCAGAGCCTGGAGGTGGAGGATATATAGCACAGCGTATGTTGGCCGCAAAAAACGAGAAACACGCAATGGGTGCCACTTTATTTTTCAACATAGCACATTATGCTTTAAGGCCATGGCCATGGATTATTATTGCTCTTTGTTCTCTTGTTATCTTTCCAACTACAGCTGATATAGCTATACACTTTCCTGGCGTTGATCCTGCCATCATAAAAGATGACTTAGCTTTTCCAGCAATGCTTTCCTTTCTACCTAAGGGATTATTGGGCTTGGTGGTTGCTGCATTAATTGCTGCATTTATGTCAACTATTGCTACGCATTTAAACTGGGGATCTTCATACATCATAAATGATTTTTATGGTCGTTTTATTAATCCTGATGCAAGCGATAAGAAATTAGTCAGTATCGCCAGATGGTCAACATTAGGTCTCATGATATTAGCGGCATTAATGGCGACACAATTGACAAATGCATTGCAAGCATTCAACATCCTGCTGCAAATTGGAGCTGGTACAGGGCTTATTTTCATCCTTCGTTGGTTTTGGTATCGGATCAATGCATGGTCCGAAATATCTGGTATGGCAGTAAGTTTTGTAGTCGCCATATATTTCGAATTAATCTATTCTGGGGACATGCCCTCCCATAAAAAATTGGTTTGGGGCGTACTCATCACAACAATATGTTGGGTATTCGTGACTTTAGTCACGAAACCAGAAGCAGATGATGTATTGGAAAAATTTTATGTGAAAGTCAGGCCACATAAACTTGGATGGAATACTTGGCTTCGTCGATCATCCATAGTTGACCTTCCGATATCAAATGGATCAGGAATGGTACTTGAAATAAGCGCAATGATCATCGGTTGTTTGATGGTCTATGGATTCTTATTTGGAATTGGTTATTGGATCTATGGAGATATTATAAAAACGAGTATTTCACTCTCCTTAGCCGGGGTTTCGACCTGGGGGTTGTACAGACTGTGGCCTCGATTGTCATTTTCTTAATGATCTCCCTTCATCCAAACTTTCAAAGAAAGTCAACTATTCCACAGACTATTTTGGCTAAAAACCGCCAATTTATATACATAACATTCTGATATTGTTTAGATTAAGTTTTAATATAGGTGTGAGATAAGTGATGTAAAAAATGGATGTTTTCTCTAAAAACGTGTGCCACACCTAGGTGTGGCACACGTTTTACTAAAATAGAGGTGCTAAAGTGACCCACTTTTTCAGCCACAAGTAAACATCAAAATCTATTGTTTCTCAGTCACTTAGAAAAATAATCAGGTAATAACCTTTTAATTACTATTGTAAATATTGGCAATCTCAACTCCAGGGCTGCAACAACTTAAAATCCTCACGTACTGGAAGAAAAGTATCAATAACCACACATTTAGTAACTGCCGTCGCACTATGGGGAATATTGGAAGGTATATGCACACTCATACCTTTGGTCATAAGTTGTCGGTGGCCATTAAGTACGAAATCTAACTCTCCTTCTATGACGTGTGACCATTGCTCATGGATATGCGCATGTTCCGGTAGCTGAGCCCCTTCTTCTAAAGTAATGTAGCCAACAGATAACTGTTCGGAATGTGCAATAGCGCCATGAATCCCATCCATCAATTTAAGATGTGGCAGAGTATTATAGTTTATAAATGGCATAGACAGAATTTTTTGGGAACCTAGTAAATAGCATGCACACAATATAGGTTATACTTGAAATATTTGACCGCGATACCGGGCTAATAGTCCTTCTATTTTCAAAAGATGATTGACTAAATTATCAAAATGATATTCTGCCTTTCATATATAAGTGACTGCAACAATGTTTAAGCCAAACCGTTTATCCATCAAACAACGATCAGACATGACTTTAGCCAATCGAATTGCAGCGGCAGAAACAAGAATTTTTAAAGCCGTTTTTCCTAATACGACCAATCACTATGACACCCTTTTTGGTGGCACCGCAATGCACATGATGGACGAGGTGGCCTTTATTACCGCTACTCGATTCAGCCGCCAAAAGATGGTGACTGTAAGTAGTGATAAAATTGATTTCACAAACCCAATTCCAGCAGGAACCATCATTGAACTCGTTGGCAGGGTCACCCATGTTGGCAATACCAGTTTAAAAGTGACGGTCGATATTTATATCGAAGAAATGTATTCTGAACATCGGATTAAAGCGATTACTGGTATCTTTTCCTTAGTAGCACTAGATGAAAATAAACGTCCTGTTCCGCTAAAAAAGTGATAAGCCGATGACCTTTCTTTTAATCCCCTTATACATTCTAATCCTTTTCTAATATTTTGAGGTAAATTTAGAACATGAATCCAAAAAATATAACTCCTTTGAGGACAAAGCAAAAGGCCGGTTTGGTGTTTTGTCTACTGTTCATTTGTTCATTTGCCATAGGCCAAATAAACCCGCCTGGTTATGAGCGTGAATTGAAAATGTATAAAGCCCAGCAAGGCATTTCCGCTATTGAACGAGACTCAATAACGTTCACAGATACTATTCAAATTTTTGATCCGGAAACATATGAAAGCACAACAGAAATCATTGTAACCAGATATTCAATTAAGGATTATTGCAAGAACTTCCTAGCTATAACTGATCCCGATATGCTACTCGATGGAAAACCACATACGATTATTGACCCACGGACCTTTGAAGAAATAATTATCAGATTAAACTCATCAGGTAAGCTCGACACTATTCCTCAATAGCTATTAATGTAAAAAGGTTCTGATACTTTTCTTTCTTACATTAAAGGATTGAACCCTATATTCACGAAGACACGATATAAACCTATTGTATGGCTATTGATAAATCCACACTTAAGTTTCTCAAAGACTTAGAAAAGAACAACGATAGGGAATGGTTTCAAGAGCATAAAGATCAATATGTTCTTGCACAAAACAACATGAAAGATGTAGCAAGTAAAATTCAAAGTGCCCTCAACAAAAAAGATGAAATTTCTGACGCACGTGTTTTTAGGATTTACAGAGATGTTCGGTTTTCAAAAGACAAGTCGCCCTATAAAAACAATCTTGGCATTCATTTTACCCGGTCTACAGCACTCCGCAGAGGAGGATATTATTTACACCTGCAACCCGGTGGAAGCTTTGCCGGAGGTGGCTTTTGGGCACCCGACTCAGCTGACTTAAAGCGGATCAGAGAGGAAATAGTATTTGATGCAAAACCTATTCGAAAAATAATTTCTTCAAAAAAATTCGTGAATTATTTCGGTGAACTACGAGGTGACGAATTAAAAACAGCCCCTTCGGGCTTTGACAAAAATCATCCTGATATAGATCTTATACGGAAAAAATCTTTTACCGTGATGCGGTCTTTCAAGGACAAGGAGGTGCTTGACCCAGGGTTCCTAAAAGAGGTCACTCATACTTTTGAGGCCATGCGTCCTTATTTTGATTATATGACTGAAATTCTCATTCATGATAAAAATGGTCAAAAAATAGTTTAATTGAATTTTGGAATGAGTATTTTTGTCCGAGGGAAATATTACAAATTCCAACCACCAAATCTCTTTTCGTTTGACTATCGATTATAATCTCGAATGATGGATTTGGGGCCTTGAAACCCGTTTCTTTTATTTAACAGGACAAGTTCATTTTCAAAAGCCATCTTTGAGGTCATGGAGGCACTCAATTTCAAAAAGTTATCCTATATCATCCTGGCGTTAAAGCTGCTCGTCATAGGCTGGATGCTGTGGTTGTTTTTTAGCTCAAACATTGATCAGCCCTTTTCCCTCGACACAGAATTCTTCCTGTTTTTTCTTATTGGGTTTATCGCACAAATTATTGATGGCACATTGGGCATGGCCTATGGGGTCAGCTGCTCAACATTTCTACTTCATTTGGGTGTGAGTCCTGCCGTTGCTTCCGCTAGTGTGCATACAGCAGAGGTATTTACCACCGGTGTTTCAGGTCTCTCGCATATTTACTTCAAGAATGTGGATAAAAAACTATTCATGCAACTAGCTATCCCGGGTGTCATTGGGGCCATCATCGGATCATTTCTTCTGGCTAAAGTTTTTAACGGAGATTTTATAAAACCGATTATCGCTGGTTATCTTTTAATCCTTGGTGCGGTAATTATCATCAAAAGCTTCAAAACATTGAGACTTAAGCATGAATTGAAGCGATTGACCCCACTTGGGTTTATGGGTGGACTTTTAGACGCAATTGGCGGAGGAGGCTGGGGACCAATTGTTACGTCAAACATCATCCAGCGAGGCAAATCACCTCAAATTGCCATTGGCACTGTTAATACGGCTGAATTTTTTGTTGCATTCTTTAGCACAGGCGTATTTTTATTTTTTATTGGCATTGAGGGCTGGAAAACAATAATAGGGTTAATTTTAGGTGGCATATTAGCAGCCCCTATCGGGCCCTATTTAGTTAAGTTAATACGTCCAAGACAGCTCATGTTATTAGTCGGTCTTGGCATCGTACTGACTTCTGCTTATACTATCTATTTATCTTTTAAATAAATGCTACGCGACTTCAACATATATACTTTGCCGACTGTCAGGGATGTGCCGCACACAAATCATCAGTGTCCATCAACTTCATCTCCGTCAATTGGGTGCGCGGAACATATTGATTTTGGAATGACGCCATCCTGCTCCAAGAGCAAGTGCTGCAAGCGGTATAAAAAAACGGGAAAGAAGAAGTGCAAAAAATGTCCTAAGCGAAAATGAATGAAAGGGTATCCCGCCTGGATAAAAAACAAACTTCCTTAAAAAACATTCTAATGGACATGCTTACTGGTTTTATCGATAGCCAGTTTAGTTGCTTCAATGGCACGATGGACATCATCGTCGGTTGTCCTCCATCCACTTACTGAGACTCTCATACACTTTTGCCCTTTGAAGGTAGATGCCTGGAAAAAGGCTTCCCCTGTTTCATTTATAGCCTTTATCACGTCCAGGGTAAAGGAATCATTACTTAATTCATCCTTTGGCGTTGCCGGATTAATAAATCTCAGCAGGCCCTGGTTAATGATTGGAAGTGCTAAGATCTGTGCATTGGGCAGATGGCCGATTCCTTCAACAATATTCTTTGCATGTATGCAACTGCGTTCTACCAGATCAGAAATTCCTTTGGCACCGATCTCTTTGATGGCGGCAAAAGTGGCAAATCCCCTGGCTCTTCTAGACAGTTCAGGGTTCCAGTTAAATTCGTCTCTGGCCTGTTCATCTGCAGGAAGATAACCGGCATTATTGGTCATTGTCATAAAATGAGAAGCTGGGTGTGCAGTGAATGCGTAGCCACTATCATAAGGCACATTTAACCATTTGTGTCCATCCGTTGCCCAGGAATCTGCATGTTGTGCCCCCTCCAATAAATGTGCATATTTTGTATTTGCATTTGCCCACAAACCAAATGCACCATCTACATGGACCCAGGCACCATATTGGTGAGCAATAGGAATAATCGATTTAAAATCATCAAAGACCCCAGTGTGTATTTCGCCAGCTTGCAGCAGCACCATGGTCGGTGTATTGCTATCTCGCTCAAATTCTTTTCGCAGTCCTTCAACTGATATCGCACCATTTTCATCTGTAGGAATGTCCACTACAACATCGCTTCCAAAACCCAACATTCTTAAGGCGCGCGTGATTGTATTATGCTTATAGTCCCCGCATATGACTCTTAGTTTAGGTGCACCATAAAATCCATGCGTTTCAAAATCCCATGCTGCCTGTTGAAACAAATGATTACGCGCAACATTTAAGCATACAAAATTAGCCATCTGACATCCCGTGACAAACGCAAAACTTGCTTTTTCAGGAATATCCAAAAGTTGTTTCAACCAACTCCCAGCGACTTCTTCAACGATACTACTGGAAGGCGTCGCCGCATACAGGCCAGCATTCTGATCCCATGTTGCGGTCAACCAGTCTGCGGCCAAGGCCGAAGGATGAGAACCCCCAATAACCCAGGCAAAAAAGCGACCAGACTGATTTAAGGAAAGTCCCGGACTGGCTGACTTATTAATTTCCTCTATTACTTCTTCGGGTGGCATCCCTTCGATTGGCAGATCCCAATCCCAAAGCGCTTTGAGCTCTTCATAGGACAAGGAGACACCAACAGGACCTGAATCCAAACGATTAAGAAAATCAATGGTTAGTTTATGGGCTTTATTAAGCGCCTTTTCATACAGGTTTTCATTCATAGTGTGACTAACAACTTAACGGTATATCGACAGACCTCGCTTCAAAATAGTAAAAATAATTCCCTGGTTCTTCAACACAAAACCAGAATCAACAAAAATGCAATGTTACTCCATTTATCACCCTTCAATATAGTATTGTTTCTCCTTGTAAAACCATTTAGATATTCCATAATATGCCATTTCTTCTTTCTTTCTGATAGCGTATCATAAAAAATTTGGATTTTTACCTTATGGACATCATCCAAATTCTCATCGGTGCAGGTATTGGCGCAATACTCGCCTACCTTATATTCTATCTGCTTCACAAAGCACAATCTGTGGGAAGATCCGTCTACGAAAAGCAAACTGGCCAGCTGAATGAAATCACCTCCACTTTAAAAATAACTGAAGATCGACTCAGAAATCAGCAAGAAATTGCAGCATCATTAGGCAGAAAAAATGAAGAAAGAGAAGAAACAATCTCCAATCTGGTTGCAAGGAATGCCTCTGCTGACGCAACATTACTTGCTCAGGAAACGAGACAAAAAGAAGTCGCCAGCCAACTGGAACTGCAAACTGATAACAATAAAGCATTGCAATCTGAACGCAACCTGCTTCAGAAATACCTTGCAGAGTCTGAAGCAAACAACAATGCATTAAACGATAAACTAAACACCCAAAAGACTGATTTTGAGACCATGCAAAAGACGGCTCAGCTTCAGTTTGAAAAAATCGCCCAGCAAATCTTTGAAGAAAAATCAGGGAAATTTACCGAAACCAACAAGATCAATATAGAAGCCCTTTTAAAGCCACTGAATGAAAACATAGACACGTTTAAAAAGAAGGTTGAAGAAACCTATGACAAAGAATCCAAACAGCGGTTTTCACTTGAAGAAAAAGTAAAAGACCTAATTGACAACACGCAGAAGATAAGTCAAGAGGCCAATAATCTCGCTTCAGCCCTGAAAGGCCAGGCCAAGAAGCAAGGCGACTGGGGAGAAACCATTCTGGAACGCATTCTAGAACTATCCGGCCTTGAAAAAAACCGAGAGTACTTCGTTCAAGGCAATCTAAAGGATGCAGATGGCAATAACTTACGACCTGATATTATTGTGCGATTGCCTGATGATCGAAATATCATCATTGACTCCAAAGTTTCTCTCAATGCTTATGTCAGACACTCAGAAGCTGATGCTAAAGAGATACAGGACATTGAGATTGCCAACCATCTACGTGCCATCAACAACCATATTGACCAGTTAAGTGCAAAGAAGTATGATGAACTCACTACTTCACTTGACTTTGTCATCATGTTTATCCCTATCGAACCGGCCTATTCTTTAGCTATCCAATCTGATTCTGAGTTGTGGGCATATGCCTACACACGGCGCATTTTACTCATCAGCCCAACCAACTTAATCGCCGTCCTGAAAATTATTGCTGATTTATGGCAGCGGGAATCGCAAAGCAAAAATGCTCAGGAGATTGCCAAGGAAGGAGCAAAACTCTATGACAAATTTATTGGCTTTGTTACTTCCTTAGAAGAAGTTGGAAAACATTTAACAAAGTCACAAGAATCCTATGGAAAAGCCGTGAGTCAACTAAAAGATGGTCGCGGTAATCTTATCTCCAAAGTAGAAAAGTTGAAAAAACTGGGGCTTAAAACAACGAAAGAACCAACCACATTAATGTTAACAGCAGATTCTGACACTGACGAAGACAGTGATACAGAACAAAATACAACGGCAACATCTCATCCAACAACTGAATAAATCAAAACATGAACACCTTAGAAAACATACTCGTTGCTCTGGTAGCCATTATTCACTTGTACATTGTTTGGTTGGAAATGTTCGTCTGGACAACCAGAGGCAGAAAAGTCTTTAAATCTTTCCCAAAAGAACTTTTTGAACCGACCAAAGCTATGGCGGCCAATCAGGGTTTATATAATGGGTTTCTAGCTGCTGGTCTAATCTGGTCCTTTTTTATTGCTGACCCATTATGGCAGATGAATGTTCGATTGTTTTTTCTTGCTTGTGTGGCCGTAGCAGGGGTATTCGGAGCCATTACTGCTGATAAAAAGATTTTGATTGTTCAGACTATTCCGGCTGGCCTTGCCATTATTGCGATCATCTTAAGCTAACCCTTTTGATTGCTTTGGTACGCCCTTATATTAACGGCGACTTTTCGGGAAACTTTAAAATAAAAGAAGTCCCCTTTCCCACTTTACTCATGATCTCAAGATTCACTCCATGCAACTTTAGAATACTTTCCACAAGGGAGAGTCCTATACCAGAGCCTCTAATTGTCGAGGTCGAAGCACTACGGTAAAAGGCATTAAAGATCATGGATAATTCTTCCTCCGGAATACCGGGACCCTCATCTGAAACCTCTACAATTGTGTCCCCAACAGAAGAGAATGTCAGTTTTACTTTTACTTTCTTTTCCGGGCTAAATTTACAGCCATTATCCATCAGATTAACTAAAGCCGTTTTTAGCAAACGTTCATTTCCATGGACCAGCAAATCTTCTTCATTCTCCGGGAGTTCACCTACTTCGTAAATTACTTTATAATCCGGATGATTGACCAACAATTGTTCCTTAACTTCCCAAATCACTTCATCAATACGCAAAGGCAGAAAGCGAATATTTGCATCTTCTGCATCTATTCGAGCTAATTGCATGAGCCGATCCCCAATTTCATTTAGCTCCTTGACATCCACCAATATTGACTCCAGGGTACTCTGATATTCCTCCGAACTCCTTTCCTTGGAAAGCGCCACTTCCGCTTGCAAAATGATTACGTTTAATGGATTTTTCAACTCATGGCTAACATTTGAAACAAACATTTTTTGAACCTTAAAAACTTTTTGTATTCGGTCCAATAATTTATTAAATGTGATGACCAGCCTGGAAAGCTCGTCATACTGATTATTGGGTTTAAGTCGCTGACTCATATCGGTAGGCAGCAATGCGTCTACCTGATTCATAATCCGACTGACTGGCGCAAGCGCCTGGTGGGAGAATATCCAACCTCCAAGGGCAACAAGCGCTATGGAAACCAAAAAAACAAAACTTAAAATCTGTGTCAGATTTTCCATATACACTCTATCAAAAAAAGACTCTACGACTACTATGAACTTGTTGCCTGCATCATTTGTAAACACTATTCCCAACGCCATAAACTTTCCGTGGGTAAATTGATACTCCCCTGTTTCAATGGTTTTATGAATGGGGAATTTGGAAACGCTTTCCAGTGCATTATCAAATTTGTAGAGCAATTGTGCATCCATATTATAAATGGAAACATTTTCCGGATAATATCCTGCTAACGGCCCGGTCAGATCTAATGAATACTCGAGTGTTATTTCCTCTTCACTGGTCCGATTACCAATGACCATTTCAGAAATCATGTAGGCGTTCCAGCGAAGTCGTTTGTAATACTCTTGCTCAAGATTCTGTTTAAATTGATACTTAATAATAAACAAGACCGCCAGGAGAATCCCGGCAACGATCATCAAAAACTGCAAGGTAAGCCGTGCCCTAATCTGCATTGAAAGCCATTTTATGAATTGGTATCAGCTCCTGTTGTCCAGCGCTTCATCTTTTAGTACATACCCTTGTCCAAAAACTGTCTGTATCAATTTCCTTTCAAAGGGTTTATCTACTTTGTTACGAAGATAATTGACATATACTTCTACGACATTAGAACTCGTGACAAAATCTATATCCCAAACTTTTTCGGCTATCTCCGCTTTAGATATTGTCCTGCCCTGGTGCCGAATAAAATACTCCATCAACGCAAATTCCTTTGGTGTCAACTCAATCTTCGCCCCACTACGACGAACCTCCTTTTTCAAAAGATCCATATCAACACAGGAATAGGTCAGCATCGATATGACAGGCGATACATCTTTGCCTCTTCTGGAAAGTGCTTTTACTCTGGCCAATAACTCCTTAAACTCATAGGGTTTAGTCATGTAATCATCCCCTCCAGCTTCCAGCCCCAAGACCTTATCATCTGTAGAGCTCAATGCTGTAAGAAATAAAAATGGGGTATGGATATCATTTGAACGAATATGCCTTGCAATTTCGAACCCATTCATACCGGGAACTACGATATCAGAAATTATCACATCGTACTCATTTGATTCCGCCAGTTGGCAACCGGCAATGCCATCCATCGCAAAATCAACATCAATTTGATTTTCATTTAATCCTTTCTTCAGTGATTTGACTGCTTTCTCTTCGTCTTCAATGATCAATACTTTCATGGCGATGGGGTGTTTTGAACGTGGACCTTCCTCTAAAAATAGGAAATCATATTGCGTTGAATCGAATATTTCTTGAAATAACTAAAAAAAGAAAGAGGAATGATAATCAAACCAGTAAAAACGACACTTCTCAATCCACTTGTATGCGCTACAATAGTGGATCAGATGATGCTACACGTCTAATGATAATGCTGAAAAAGAGTCATTAACCTGACATGGAAAAAAGAAATCCTGGCAATCATGGGAGGATTTTAAATTATCAACCCCATTAAGGCTAGCTCAATCCTTGATCCTTCCATATTTAACCCACTTCTGTATAGCGCACTAGAACCCTTTGCAAAATCTTGTAGAGGAATTTGATAGGATTATTTAATGCGTAATAACAACATGGGAAATCCAAACAGATTAGGATAAAGTCGAAATAAGGTTAATCTTCATCGACCAGCCACTTTTTAAATTCAGGGGACCGTTCCTTACTCACGATAGCGTCCTCATCCGTCTTTGGTTTCAACTTAAGCTTCACTCTCGATTTCGAATAAGCCATCATTTCATCAATGCTATCCAAGTTGACAATAAACTGTCTATTGATTCTAAAAAAACGGTCTGAATCCACTAACTGCTCAATATGGTCAAGGCTATAATCCAATGGGTAGCGTTTGTTTTCTGGTAACACAGCAAAACTTATTTTATCCTTTGAATAAAAATAAGCCACCTGGTTAAGGTCTATCATTTTAATGGACTGCCCCATTTTCACAAGAATGCGTCTGGACTTCTTAATCAATCCGGCATCTGTAAGCTTCTGCATCAAATTCCCTGCGTCCTCTTCCTGAGGCGCAATTATGGACACTTTCTTTAGCGCAAGGGCTAATTCGTCCTTTTTTATTGGTTTGAGAATATAATCGATGGCCTTGACTTTAAATGCTTTCAATGCATATTCATCATAAGCCGTAACAAAAATCACTGGAGCCTTTACCTCGACTTGATTAAAGATTTCAAAGCTTGATCCATCAGCAAGATGAATATCCATCAAAATAACATCGGGCGAATCGTTCGATGCTAACCATTCGACACCTAACACTATGCTGCTTAATGTACCTACTACGGTTATTTCCGGATTGATCTCTCCAAGTAGTTTTTGGAGTCTTCGAACTGCAGCTTGCTCATCCTCAATAATTAATATTTTCATTTTGTCGGCTTTTTAATAATTGGCACTTGCACTACAAACGTGTCAGTATTCTTTTTTACAATAACTTTCTTATCTGTTAATAGCTGATAGCGCCTTGAAATAGTGCTCAGCCCAAACTGAGTTGAAGGTTCTGACATTGATTTAGGCTGCAATGTATTTTTCACTGTGACATACTCTTCTGCTTCAACAGTAATATAAAGATCAAGCGGGTACTGGTCGGAAATCACATTGTGCTTGACTGCATTCTCCACTAACATCTGCAAGGTCAATGGCATGATATAGGCGTCCTTAGGCGGTGTGTCAAAATGCAACCGCAAATTGTCTCCATAACGTTCCCGAAGCAGGTAGACATAATTATGTACTAATCCCCATTCTTCCGACAAAGTAATGACCTCGTGTTCCCTATACTGAAGTATGCTTCTATAAAAATCTGATAATTTTTCAACATACTTTACTGCTAATTCGGGCTTCATCGGATTTTCATCAATGATCGTAATAAGCGTATTAAAACTATTAAATAAGAAATGAGGATTTATTTGTGCTTTTAGCGTGTTTAACTGGGATTCAATCATATCCTTTCTTAATATGGCTTGCCTTGCCGATCTTTTTTCCCGGGACTTTACCAACCAATAAAACCCCATCATGGTACACAAAGCAAACAAACTTACAAACCATATTTCTTCCCAAATTGGCTTCGCAATGGTAAAAGAATAGGTGGCGGTAGGTTCGTCATGAAAGAGGTTATTTTCAGAGGCTTTTACCAAAAAAGTATAATTACCCGACGTGAGATTTGAATAGGATGCAATGTTGTCTTTGGACTCCTTCCACTGCCTGTCATACCCGTCTAATTTATATAAGTACTTTACAGCAGAGGGTGAAGTGTACCATAAACCTACATAGTGAAAAGCAATATAATTTTGTGCATGTGAAAAATTAAATTTGGTTGCAAAATTTACCTGTTTATCAAAAACAGTCACTGACGTTATTTGTGTTTTAGGATGAATGCTTAGTTTTTGTTTTGGGGAATGACATTTGAAAATTACATTTCGTCCACTTGTATACACATGTCCAAGGGAAGATGTACTGCTTGCGTTAAGTCCAGGCTCGAAATTCCTTACCCCAATTTCTTCTGTATAGTACATCACGTGGCGGCCCTTAGGTGATAACACATCCATCCCACTAGCATGGGTAATCAAAATATCTCCAGTCCCTAATCTATTAATGCTGGCAACCTCTAGATTCCCTAACCCCTCAATGAGACTATACGGAATATAATGACTGCCATCAAATTCAATTAATCCCTGATCAGGAGTGTTCCACCAAAAATGCCCTTGGTCATCCTCACAGATGGAATACACTGTTTTAATATTTACCTCTTCATCCCCTGTAAAATGATCGACCTTGTCTCCGTCAATCCGAAATACCCCATTACCATCTGAAGCAAACCAGGTCCTGTTTTGACTATCAACAAAAACCTGAAAAACGAAATGTAGATTCGATTGCCATGGGTCTTCCAAAAGGACAAAATCAATCGCATCATTGGCGAGGATATCACTCGATCGATGATAGGAAACCACACCTTCAAGTGTCGCCACCCAGATTTCTTTATTCGCTTTAGCCATGGACATAATTGTATTGCCTCCTTCTCCAATAATAGATCCAAAGTGCTTTACTTTTTTGGTACCTAAGTCATAAACATATAAGCCTTTGTCAAGCGTCCCTATCCACAAATGCCTAAAGTCATCTTCAATAATATCTGTAATGTTAAGTGGAAGCTCCGGACGTATCCTTATTGCCTTTGATGGTGATTCTGAATTTTTTTCAATTTTAAACAAACCTCCTTTAGTCCCCAGCCATAGTGTTTCCTGATTGTCACAATACAACGCCTGAATTTCCGGCACATCCAAATGCACGGACTCAAAAGGTCGAAATCCAGATACAACCCCACCGTTCTCCAATACCGCCCAAATATTTCCCTCAACATCTGTAATCAAATCATTAACCTGCCCTTGTTTTGGCTGGCTCAGTCCAGTAACTCGTTCACCGTACTTTTGTTCCGATTGGTACCGCCAAATCCCACTGGTACGTGTCCCAATCCATAACTCATCTTTATCAAAAATGGAAAATGCAGTTATCTCATCGAGTAGAGCCGGTTTAAAAACACTTATTATTTCATTCGATAGCGCATCAAAAAAAACCACCCCAAACTCAAAAGTTCCAATCCACACATTGCCTTTACTATCCGCCAAAAGTGTAGTGACGATCTGATCCGGCAAACCATCATTCAAACCAAGGGTTCTTATCGATTTCAAATCGTCATCAAAACTACAGATTGAAATACCGTTGTCTGTACCCAGCCAAACCTCACCAATAGGTGTACACACCATATCGTAAATATCATCTCCACTCAGCCCATCCGCTTCGTCAAAATTGTACAACCTACTACCAGTATAAACATAAACTCCTTCGCCATAGGTTGCAATCCATAGATTCCCGCCTGGATCCTGGCAAATATTCGAAATAGGTACTTTTGGATTTCCTTCATCAATGTCAAACTCATTTATGCTTCTGGTTTGATCCATGACAAATATTTTACCGGAAGTAGTCCCGATCCAAATCCTAAAATCGCGATCTTCAAAGAGTGTGCTGACACTATATTGAATCTTTGTATCATCAAGCGGAATTTCATAACAGCTGGTCCCGTCATATCGTGATAACCCAATATCAGTGCCAAACCAGATCATGGATTGATGGTCTTGCAAAATGCGTTTGACAGCCACGCCAACATTAAAATCACCAATATCATGCTGCATAAAAAATGGCTCCTGCGCATAACCAGAAGTCACCATGACAGTAAATACCACAAATACAACAATCCGATTCATGGCAATCATTGTTTGTCAAAGCTTATATCAACTGTCACTGCAATTTCTTCTGCAATTTTCTGGTTTACGATTTTAGGGATGCTAATTCCATGATCGGAAACTGGGACAATAAAGACGGTTGTGACAACAGCGGATTTCTCTGCTATGGTGATTTCACCCCGGATAATTCTTTCGCGTACTATACCATGGACACTTAGTGATCCTTTTGCTCTTACTGAATATACGCCTGGTATATCAAAGGGAATATCCTCAATAAACTTCCCCTCAAAAGTTGCCTCAGGAAATTTCTTCTCCTCCATGTAGTTTTCTAGAAAATGTGAACGCTGTATCTGGGTATTAAAGCCTTTAAAACTATTTATCCGCACGGAGAATGCAAAAAACTTCTTAGTTGGGTCTATCACGCCACGTAATGAATTACTTTCTGCCTTTATCACCTCCAAAGGTGCTTCTGACAAGATATGTACTGATCCTTGGGAGGCTTCCCATAATACCTCCTGATCAGTCCTCCAGGAAATGAGGATGATTGGTAATAAAAACAGAATCTGTTTGATATAGTAATTCATTACGCACAATTTAATAGCAATCTTTCATCCCTGGCGTCAATTCAGCTTTATCCGTGAAAAAAAACAGCCTGACCAGACCAAAAAACAGGATGAACCGACGTGCAAGCTGTTACCTCCTGCCAAAATATCGATAGTATTAGGCTTAACAAGGAAACAACTCTTTGAAGTAATGACCTAAAAAATTCCAGCGCTATTCGATAAACAGTTGCTAAAGAAGGAAGCCTTACGATATTACTGAATGCATATCTTTCTGGCAAATCCTGCACTATGGCTTATAATGTAAATTCCTTTAGGCCAATCAGCGACAGCTATTTCATTTCTGCCAGATTGCAGGAATTTTGTCCAAACGACTTTTCCCTGCATGGAAGAAATAGAGCAAATACCTTCAGCTTGAGTTTCAACAATGAGTGTTTCTGAAACTGGATTAGGGCCTACTCGAAATTCTTTCATGTCCTGGTCTATTAAGGAAGCGGAAAGCAGATCATCCGTTCCTACGTCATCAACACAAAAATAAGCAGGTGTATTCATTCCAAAAACACCGACATCACTGGACGTCATTCGTATATAGAGCGAATCCATTATACCAAGGGCACCCAATTCTACATATTTCCAGTCTGAAACAAGATAATCCAGATTTGAATCATTAAACCTATAATCGGCCAGGTACACGTTAATGCTGTCTGTGCTCAGGATACCGGATGAATATTTTTTAAACGTTAACATCAGGAAATCCGGATCATGGCCAGTTTCTCCTCCAAATTTTTTTGCAAATGAATCACCATCGCGCATACTCAGATAACTATAGGTACTATTTGTGACATAAATCCCAATCATAGGTTTTCCCATAGCTTTAGGCTGCATTCGAATCACTGCGGGATCATAAATATATCCGACCG
Source organism: Saprospiraceae bacterium (assembly GCA_037968695.1). Classification (GTDB taxonomy): domain Bacteria; phylum Bacteroidota; class Bacteroidia; order Chitinophagales; family Saprospiraceae; genus Opimibacter. The sequence goes on along the minus strand of JBBKWA010000326.1, from coordinate 205 downwards.
CATAGGCAGAGGTCTTTAATACACCCATTCCCGTGATAGCACTGAACTGATTTAGAAATCCTGGGGTGGTTGTATTCGTGTCGGCTGAAATCGCCCAACCTGACCAAAAGTTAAACTCAGCATCATAATAATTTTCAAGTTCGATAGAACCACTTTGGAATTCACTATTTGGTGATGCATCATTAATATATTGCCCCGGCATGAG
>JBBKWA010000325.1:0-15760 GCA_037968695.1 Saprospiraceae bacterium | reverse complement strand
CTAACGGAAGTCAATAAAATAATCTTTTCATCGATTCACTTGAGGTTGAACTAAAACAGTTCGCTATTTCGAATGCAACAAACCTCCATACAGCCTTCAGTATGACAACATTTAAATCTTCTCAGGAAGAAGATGTTCACTAACAAAATGTATGTTTACAACTTTCCCTTCGGAAATGTTGGAAAAAGAAAAACGAAAAGCGTTTGTTCCAATAAAATATTCAAACAAAAGAACAACAAACTACCCGTGTCCGGGAGTTAACGCTCAACGCAATGGAAAACCAACCACTAGTCACGATTATCATGCCAGTCAAGGATACTGCGCCTTACTTACACGATTGTTTGGATTCTATTTTGGCACAAACCTATCAAAATTGGGAGCTTATTGCCGTCAATGATCACTCATCAGATGACAGTCCAAAAATTTTAAAGGAATATGTTGCAAAAGATTCCAGAGTCCGATTTTTTAATAGTGACAAACCAAAACTAATTCCAACATTACAAGTGGGCTATGCTGAAACCAAAGGCACCTTGATCAACAGAATGGATTCTGATGATAAGATGCCAGACTATAAAATACAAGTACTCGTAGAAGAATGGAATAAATACGGAAAAGGAACTGTAATCGCCGGTGGGACGAAACATTTTGTAGATGAAGGTATTGTCGGTGATGGATTTATAAAATACGAAGAATGGCTTAATGAAGTTGCCCGAACAAATAACCATTATCAAGAAATATATAAAGAATGTGTCATCCCATCGCATTGTTGGCTCATCCATAAAGAAGATTTTGATGCAGCAGGCGCTTTTGATCCGTTAATATATCCAGAAGATTATGACCTTTGTTTTCGATTCTATAAGTTAGGTTTGACCATTATTGGAATAGATAAAATCTTGCATTATTGGAGAGATCGATCAGATAGAATATCGCGTACCTGGGAAGAGTATAAGGACAATCGATATTTTGACCTTAAACTGCGTTTTTTCTATTCATTAGATAGAGACTATACGCGCCCATTAGTATTGTGGGGTGCAGGGAAAAATGGAAAAGATATGGCCAAGCTTTTGCTATCTTATGGCGATACATTTCACTGGGTATGTGATAATGAACGAAAAACAGGAAAAGATATTTATGGCGTGCGACTAAACTTTTCTGAGAACATCAAAGCGATAGAAAATCCGCAAATCATAATTGTCGTATCATCACCGAAAGGGAAACAAGAAATAAAAGCACAGCTCATTTCATGGAGTAAAAAACCCGTTGTTGATTTTTGGTTTTTTTCTTAACCAGGAGTAATGCGCGCTATTACGGAACTGCTTTTAGTAGATTAATACTTTAAAGTTCTCATATTCGGTCTTCAAAATATAGACAAAATTTATGTCTAAAAAAAACAACCTTGCAATAACTAATATTTCCATATCAAACCAATACCCTACCCTACCCCTCCTTCAAATACGACCACCGTATCCTTTTCAAATATTTCAGTCCGATAAGTGCTCCCCCGATAACTACACTAGATTCTATCCACACCACCCACGTAAATTCAAATAAAAAATATTGTGGTATCCCAAAGAATAGCGTGACAAATAAGTATAAAGAAATTCTGGTATGTAGTCTGCTCCTCTGAAGCTTTCATTAAAGGGACCGAAAATGGCAGTCGATTTATAGAAGAATGGAAATCCATGTAATAAAGGGTAATCGAATTTAGTCAAATTCAAAAAGGCCAGCGTTCTAAAAAGTATATCATTTAAATTCCAAACCAAAATTAACCAGCATAATCATAATTATGACCATTATGGCTTTGATCCTTTTCGAAGCAGATTCATTTGGACAGGTGGTTAGCTATGTCAGCAGCCTACAACCTATTGGAACGGAAATCAACGTCGCCGAGATTTCCCTTATACACCGATCGAGGGTCAATTACAAAGACATTACTGACCCAGCTACACGCCTTGTTTTGTTACTGCCGAAATACGATGTTTTTAAATTTCTTCAAATCAACATGCTTTTTCCCACATTTTCAATTTATCATCAAAAATGGAAAATTTGTTTTCAAAACTCTCTGGAACTTCTTTTAGAAAACTAAAATAGGTCACTAATTTTGTACCCTTTGGCATCTTATCCAGCTGCCCTTTTACATACAAAGAGTATTCATCATAAAGTTCACGCCTTAAATCAACTCTATCATCAATCCGGCCCGTTGGGGCAACATTTTCAAAAAAAGAGTTGTAAAAATAAAAAGCATCATACTCTTTAAATTCAATATTGGTGATATTTGTATTGATAAACTCCACGTTTGTCAAATTGTAATATTTAGAAATCCGCTTAGCTGCTGTGTAAAGGTTTTTCCGTTGCTCAACGCCAACAAAACACGCCTCCGTGCAAGCTGAACCAATCATGCAAAACTTACCAGCTCCTGACCCTACGTCTAATATTCTCGTATCCTTACTATCGGCAAGATAGCGTGCCGCAATTTCTGCAATTTTGATCGGCGTAAAATGTATTTCGGATATTTCCTTTATTTTTTTCGAGTATATTAAGTCAAGCTCGCCATCAATTACTTCTACGTTTGATTTCAGATATTTAAACAACATTATTTGTATATTCTTTATTGATGATGTAAATTGTTGCGAAGCGGTTTTAAACTGAGCTTCTGTACCCTTATTTTCAAGTTTTATTTATGTTTATTTTTTACTTCGTCGACTACATGTTTTCTTAACTTCATAGGACGTCAGTTATTCTTCTTCCAATATTATGTTAGCTCTTTTCAAGGAAGCATTTATGTTGTCATGTAAATTGTCCTTGCTCAGTGCGGAATAAATATCTGCATTTTCCAAATCCATTCTTACTTGCGGACTGACCCCTGAGAGTATAACAACAACTTTTTGATTCTTAAATTGTCGAATGATTTCTTTTAGGCGATGTATCCCCGTAGAATCAATAAATGGTACATGGCGCATTCTTAATATTAGCACCTTGGGATTTTTCTGAAGCTTATTGATGGTGTCTTGAAATGCCTGAGCTGCTCCAAAGAATATAGCTCCGCTTATTTCATACATCGCAATACCCCTCGGCAGTAATGGTATTTCATCCTCAAATAGATTTTCAACATCTCCATTTTGATCAGAAAATAAGTCAGCTGAATTTTGTATGCTTACAGATTCACTCATGCGTTTCATCAACACAAAGCTAGAGAGCACGATGCCTACTTCAATGGCAATAACCAAGTCAAAAAACACAGTCAGAAAAAATGTTACCAATAAAATCAATACATCCAATTTGTTACCTTTTAACAATGATTTGAATTGCCTCCATTCGCTCATATGATAAGCTACAACAATGAGTATTCCTGCAAGACAAGCCATAGGAATTAATTTAGCAAACGGAGCAAGAAATAACATAATAAGGATCAATACAATAGCGTGAACAATTCCGGCTATCGGCGTACGCCCTCCGTTCTTTACATTCGTGGCCGTTCGCGCTATGGCACCAGTTGCGGGTATTCCGCCAAACATGGCTGAAAAACAATTGGCTGTTCCTTGAGCTACAAGTTCCGCATTAGAGCGATGTCTGCCTCCAATCATGCCATCCGATACTACAGCGGAAAGCAAGGACTCAATTCCTCCGAGCAAGGCTATGGCGAGGGCAGGTTGTATCAATGCCTTTACGGTTTTATAATCCAGATGAGGAACGGAAGGCCAGGAAATATGATTCGGGATACTTCCAAATGTAGTTTCAATAGTAGTTACAGGCAGTTTGAACCAGTATACCGCAACTGTACTTAAAATGATGGCCACGACGGATCCGGGAATCTTTGAAGTAATTTTTTGAAAGTTGAAAGCTATTAATATCGTGGTCACAGCGATTACAACCGCCATCCAGTTAATATGTTCGAAATTCAAAATATAAATTTTCCATTTCTCAATAAAGTCTGCAGGCACTGCTTGAATAGATAGCCCGAAGAAATCTTTTATCTGGGAAGAAAATATAATGACAGCAATGCCACTTGTAAAACCAACAATCAGTGGGTACGGAATGTATTTCAGGAGGTTGCCTAAACGTGCTATCCCCATGGCGATTAAAATGAAACCAGCCATGAACGTCGCAATCGTTAGCCCATTCACTCCATGCTCCTGGACAATGGCATAAACGATCACGATAAACGCACCGGTAGGCCCACCAATCTGAACCCGACTCCCCCCTAATACGGAAATAATAAGTCCTGCTATTATAGCAGTGATCAATCCTTTTTCTGGTGATACACCTGATGCAATAGCAAAAGCTATAGCCAAAGGAAGTGCAACAATACCCACAATAAGCCCTGCTGACATGTCTTTTAGCAACTGCTCTTTTGTGATTCCTGCCTTTAAGATTGAGAATAACTTAGGCGTAAACGGTGTGTCCTTCATTGTTCTTTTAAAGTTAATGTCCTCAAAATTATAACCTTTCTAATGGCTGCCATCCCTGAATACGGTTGTATTGTCATACAATCATCCAAGATCAACGCCAAAAATTCAAAAAAAGGCAATCAACACTGGACCTGCATAGGCACACCGTTTGAAAAGTATAGTACGGCTTTTGTCCCAGTTTATTTGAATTTCAATCAAGAAACTGATGATTCAGGGGATGATATGTATCATGTAGCAATTTCAATCTTTCTTGATAAGGAATAGGTACATCAGGAAATTGCCTTCTAGGAAGACGAGTAATTCATCACTGAAAATCTTGAAATGGGACGCAAAAGAATGCCATATTATAAACGAACTTCAGGTTGGCAGGTCAACGGATAATCCCTGATAGCGGAAATCTAATCGCCTCAACTACTCGTCTTTTAAAAATTATAATAATTTCAAATAAACCTGAAATAGGAATAAACCGGTTTACAAAAACAATCCATTCTCTACCCCTCCTTCAAATACGACCACCTTATTCTCCTCATATACTTTAACCCAAATAATGCACCACTTAAAATAACTCCGGAGATTATCCAAACCGCCAAGGAGTATTCAAACAAAAAATACTGTGGAATGGCAAAAATTGGCAGCACAATAATGATAAAGAAATTCTGGTAGGTAGTCTTCTCCTCTGAAGCTTTCTTTAACGGAATCGAAAACGGCAGTCGAACAAAAAGTATCCATGCATAAAGTACAATGATGAGAAACACACTCCCAAAACCCAAAACAAGGTTTGGTAAAATTTCTATCCCAAATATTACCAAACTCACACCAGAAATAAGAAGGGTAAAAGGCAAGAGAAATCTATAAATACAAGCTTTTAAAGCCCCTGAAAAAATATCGCCAGGCCGTTCCAAAGGAGCAGAATAAAATATCCAAACTGCTTTGAATTGTTCGCAATATGGAAGTTGAAGAAGTGCAGAAACACAAATCATACTACTCAGGTAAATCGTAAACAAAAAAGATGTTTTCAAGTTCGAAGATTCAATGTCCAAATTATAAAGATCAACCTCACCCCATTTATTAACAACCAAGAGCGCAAATAGAACGATCATATATCCTACCATGGGGTATACCTTCAATTTGAAGTCCCTGTTGCGACTGACCATGCGTCCAACAAACAAAAAGGACTGTCGCTCCACCTCACCCGAGGTCATTAATTTCGAGAAAATACGCAACATTCCACCTGAAGAACTCCTTTTTGAATTAACCACTGTTTTGTTAACTTCTTGTTCAATTCCCCCTCCAGACATCATCGACAATTTCTCAGTAAAGGATGGCGCAAGATATTTTATCATTAGCCATGCACTCAAGAGCGGCACAACGACACTTAGGACCGTTCCATAAATCAGTGTTGGTTCAAGATTCAAAGAATAAATAAATTTCCATGCACAGGCCAGCCAATAAGCAGGAAAGAGCCACATCAATGCGTAATCACCAAGATGAATATTCTCTATCTCTGTCATGTCCAACATTCTCGGCAATATTTGAAAACTGCCATACAAGATGATCGCAAATCCAATTTGCACTGAGGCTATAATTGCGTTAATCTTTCGAACCGAAAACAACTTTAATATCAAAAGGTAGAGCACATTGACGATGGCAAAAGTCAGGACGGTTAATAGCACCAACACAGGGACAAACACCAGAGCGCCCAGAAATCCCCGGCTAATCCATAAAGCAATAAACCCAGGCAAGGCCATGGGTATCAAAATTTTCAATAGATGAATCACTATATGAAGAAGTCGACCAATAAGGAATGTGCTTGCAGAAACTGGCTTGGGAAGAATAATATAATTATCTTTTGTATCCAGCAATATGTGGCTGAAATCAGTAATCATAAACATGGCCAACATAAAACCTAATGATGCGAAATAAAAGGTCATTCTGGTCACATCATCACTTAACATAAATACGCCCAGTAACACAACCCCCATAACCAACGAGATCAACATAGTAAACATAGTAGCTGTCGAAGGATCTTCACTCCTGGTTTGGGCCCTAACCCTATTTATTCCGGTAGCCGTTCGGTCATCTATAACCAACTTTATAATTAATATGGCCCGTAAATGAGATGTATTTACATTAAGTTTTTTGTACAACCCCTTGGGCTGAAGGAAAAGCCACAATAAAGCCTTGTTGAAGAAATTATTCATTGCCACTATCTGAGTTCGTGTGGAGTGCATCCATTATACTGATGGCCGCACTGGATCCGCCCTGCCCTGTGGTTAAGCTGGCAAACATATGTTCCAGACTATTATCCCCAAGCTGATCCTTAAGCTGCGCTAATGTGCCATTAGCGACAATGACCCCGTCATCAATCAGAACAATCTTATCACTTACTTTTTCGACAATATCCATCATATGGCTACAATAGAATATTGTCTTACCATCCTTCGCCAATCGGCTAATTAAATCTTTTATGATAATCACACTATTGGCATCCAAACCTGAAAGGGGCTCATCCAAAATGATGATTTCAGGATTATGTAACAACCCTGAAGTAATCAGGACTTTCTGTTTCATCCCCTTACTAAATGAATCCATTCGCTGATTTAAATGACCGCTCATGCCAAGCGCATCAAAAATGCGTTCTATACGTTCCGTGGTGACATCTGGCGAGAGGTTATAAAGTGCACCTGTAAAGGTCAAAAATTCTGATGGCGTAAGGACGTCATACAGTTCATTTACCTCAGGAACATAGCCAATCAACTGTTTTATTCGAAGTGTTTCTTTCTTAAGATCCATCCCCTTGATCACAACCTCTCCGGTATAATCTGCAATCAAGCCACACAGAATCTTAACTGTTGTGGTTTTGCCTGCTCCGTTAGGCCCGATATAGCCAATCACTTGTCCAGGATAAACATCCAAGTCAATTCCTTTAAGGACTTGTTTCGAACCGTATGATTTATAGAGGTTTTTTATTGTTATGATAGGGTCCATGAGAGTAAGGTAACGATGATAATATAAATCATAAAAAAGAAGGCAAAGATTGATTCTTCTCAACGCTATCTGCTCAGGGAGATCCTTCCCAAAACATCACATACTACCACCATTACAAATTTGCAATAATCACCTCCTCTAACCTATCTTCTGTCCCCTTACCATAACCAACCTGTGTAAAGAGGATATTCCCATCCTTGCCAACAATGTAGATCGTCGGATAGCCGGATACGCGGTATTCTTTAGCAGCATCTTTTCCACCAAGTAAGACCGTATAGGTCACTCCGCGCTTTGCCAGAAATTCATCAATATTATCCTTTTCCTTAGTGTCGTAAGGATCGATACCAATCATCTTCAATCCCTTACTTTCATAACGCTCATGCAGATCCTGCAACGCCGGCAATGCTTGCATACATGGGAAACAAGATTTGTAGAAAAAATCAATTAATACAATACTTCCTTTTAAGTCGGAAAGCCTAACAGAATCATCCGTCAAAGAAATCAAATTCCAGTCAGGCGCAATCGTATCCGTTGGCAAAGGATCCGGGGTTTTGTATGGTACATAATCCCTGAGCACAACATAATTTGGAATGATCGCCATCGAGATATAATCCATTACATCTTCATTGCCCAAGACATACTTCGATAGTTCAATTAATTCATATTGCCTCATCGTATCTCCACCCATCACAAGATCATATGCTATAGAATGCTGAATCGGCACAAAGTCTTGCTGGTTAATCCAAAAATGAAATTGGGCACTCACCATTTGCATCATATCGTCCGGATCATTTTCCGTCTCTACATCCATTTGAATATGAAAAACCTTAACATTATTTATTTCCTCCTCGCCGATATAATGAAAGGTATAATCCTCATCATCCAAATCATCATGATTAGGTAACGGACTACTCTTACGCGTGAACAGCGGATCATAAAAAGTATAGTTGTGGCTGAAGTCATCTATCTTCTGCGCCCATAGCTCATTGACCATCACCTGGCCCGTACTATCATCCGTACCATACGTTACAAATTCATTGCCGGTATAGAGCACATCCTGACCATATTCGCCTTTATAAAAGCTAGTATAGTGAAATGCAGAAGAATATAATGTGTCATCCGCCAACTTTTTAAAATAGCAATTAAATGTACTCGATACTGTGTCTGTACCTGTCATGTACTTCTGACTGTGAATCATTTCATAATACCCGGACTGGATGGACTGGCATTTATCGAAAGCTTCTTTCATAATTTGCTTAGCTTCTTGTCCTGTACAAACAAAAGACATCACCATCAGACAGAAGGTGATTAGAGTAGCAGTTATTCCTAATTTATTGGACCAACTGTGGCTTGGCATCTTTTTCATAAGGTTGACATTTTGACTAATCTAATGTTATTGATAATTGTCATTATGTAAAATCAAACATTTTGCCTGTTTGAATTGAAAACTTATTCTTCGTACCCCCTTCCTACTCTTAGGGTTCAGACGGTAACGATTAATCCAGCAATTTCTCTAATTCTTTCTTAGCACCCATACTCGGTCTTTTGGCATCAGCATCAATGATTTCGCCCCCTCTTCCAATAATGACATAATGCGGAATTCCATGCACATTGTAAAGTTGGGTTATTTCCGATTCAAAGTTCCCTTTTGATATCAAATGGATACCAGACATATCATATTTTTGAATACTATTTTTCCAGTTTTGCTTGCTCTCATCCACAGATACACACAAAAAGACGATGTCTTTGCCATTCATTTCTTCCTCCAGTTTCTTTGCCTCCGGAATCTCTCCAAGACATGGCCCACACCAGCTTGCCCAAATATCAAGATAGACGATTTTGCCTTTGAAATCACTCAGCGAAACCATTTTACCGTGTATATCCTCAAGCGTAAATTCGGGTGCTTTATTGCCTGGTTGAAGGGCTGATGTCAAAGCAATTGAATTTTTGAGCATTCCCAAATATTGACTGTTAGGATACTCGATTTCCAGCTTATCTATAATTAACTGTCCCGTTTCAATATCCCCATTATCAGTCAATTTATTAAATGCCCACTCAGCAAGAATATACTCCTCAAAGACACCCCCCAGATTGTTGTTGATGAATTTATCTTTTGCTGTATCAAAAGTTAGCATGGTATCTTCTTTAACACTCATCCAAATTTCACGATCCACATAGCCTGATAGAAATTCCAGATAGTAATAAGATTTCATCGCCTCAGGATTATAAATAGCAACTTCATCAAAATAATCGTAATACCCAGGCGAAAGCTGCACTGGTTTTTGTAGCTTATTTAAATATCGATTATAAGACGGATATTGCATTTTTTGCGTAGCCCAATTATATAAAATACTTGTTTGTTCATACACTATAAAAGCATCGGTTGAAGGAGACTCTTTCGAAAACGATGAAAAATATTCTTTATAAAAATTCATCTGCACCATCAGAACAGAATCAAGTAGTTTGGTAAATTCCAGTTCAGGCGACTTATATCCATTGGCATCAACTCCAGGAAATCTCAACGTCTTCTGCGCTATGTAGTTATTAACAATCGATCCTTCCCCCTTATACGCTATTGTTTCATCAAACTCCTTCGTATCCAATGTGAGTGATAAATCATCACCGGGAGAAAGAAACAATTCTGTCATTTCATCCCCATGATAAAAATATGCAGGATAGGATTGATCCCAATTAAAAAGCATAGAAAAATTTCCCTTTTTATCTACTATTGCTGAATCGGCTATAGCCTCTGCATAGGATACATATTCTTCGTAGTATTTAACATACACCACATCATTTTTAGGGTTTTTAATAGTCCCCTTCAAACCAACAGTCCCCTGAGCCCATGAAAAATGGGAAAACAATAAAGCAATCGTGAGAATAAAAAAAGGTCTCATGGTCTATATTTTATAAATGTGACTTAATAAAAGAATAGACAATTCCGAAAGGAAATATGAAATTGAAAATTGCTCCAAAAAAAGCTGACACAATCCACTTTCTTTTAAAGTTAGAGAAAATCTCAATTAATTGAACCTCCGTAAGAATAATATTCTTTGTTTGCGCCAGTCAGCTGGCCAGCACCTTGTCCTTTTATCACCGCATCCTCCCCTTAAACCAATCCGAAATCTCCTTGTCCCTTCTTTCTTCATCCTTACCATTAAGGGAATGATTACCGCCATTGAGTATGATCAGCTGATATTCCTTACCGTACTCATTTAGCCTGGAAGCAAGATTTAAACTATGATGAGGATCTATTGTGCGATCAGCACTACCCGCCATAATCAGGAGCGGCGCATCAATCTGGTCAGCCCATTCCACAGCAGAACGCTTTCTATAAATTGACTCCTTATTACTTTCATAATCAGGCCAAACCTTATAGGCCAAAGCTTGTACTCTTTCATTGCCTTCCATATACAGGCCGAAATCTGTTGTCGCACCATAAACTGCAGCTGCCTGAAGAGGAAAACCTGCCTTCATTAACATCAGCGTCATCATCCCGCCTCTGGACTCCCCCAGCATAAATAAGTTTCGCAAATCAGTATAGTCTTTTGATTTTATATAAGGCAGCACATTCCAGATATCTGCTAGATCCTTACCACCCACTTCATCCTTCCCTTCACCTCCTTCACTTTCTCTCAAAGCAGGGGCCACTACCATATAGCCTTTAGCTACCATCGAATGAAAAAAGGACAAATAATCAATTGCCATATTGTTGCGTATATACCCCCCTCGATTAAAAATAATGACAGGCGATTTTTTTGTAGCAGGAACTTTGCTTGGTCGTGCCACATAAGCCATTACCTTCAATCCCATACTTTCATAAACCACTTTTTCATAGAGAATACTTGTATCATTGGTCCATTTCTTATAAACATCCAGGCTGAAATAATCAGAAGCATCTGGAATGCTGTCGTAAACCGGAAAAGCGATTGGCTCTACAGAATACACTTCTCCTCCGGGCTGCCCAAAAGCCAAAAAAGACATAGATAAAATAATCAGTACAAACAAAGATTTAATCATAATAGCCTGTTTGAGTTTAAAGTTATTGAGATGGCTCCCCTGGTTTAAAAATTTGAATTAATCAACCATCTTCTAAACACAGTCGTATAATACAAGATTTTGGTACATTCATCAGTTATATTAGACCAAAGACGCTTTTTTTCTACAAACAGAAATGACCGCTCTACAATGACTACTATTCTGCCCCGCAGTGCATTTATTCTCATTTTAATATTTATGCTCCAGGCCTGTACCCAAAAAACCAGTGCTGGCCTCACTGCCAAAGACGAGCAAAACGAAACGTTACCTCCAAAAGAACCTGGGTATTTAATCGATGAAAATAACGACGGGGTGTATGAATTCGTACATACTGAAGAAAAAGTAGTATTCTTTGTTGATGAAATGGGGGTGTATCAAGAAATGTATAAACATCTCCTCTATCCCGCTGATGCCCGGGAAAAGGGAATACAAGGCCAGGTCATTCTTGAGGCTTCTGTTAACGAATTTGGTTATGTAACAAACATAGTATTAATAAAGAGTGTTTATCCATCCATTGATGCTGCGGCAAAAGATGCTTTCACAAAAGCTACTGCGAATGGGTATGGGCAGCTAAGATGGAACTTAAATTTTGTAAAATTCAAAGTCACGGTCCCGATTAAGTTTGTCTTGCAGGGAAAAAGATAAACGCGATCATTTGTCCAAAATTCAACTACACTAAACTAAATGGAAGAAAAATATTATCATACAAAATCATCCGTTGAAGAATACATCAGGCTTGCCAAAGGTATCAATGGCCAAATATTAATCGATAAGCTCAAGGAAGTATTGAGGCCAAAATCCAGTGTTCTTGAATTAGGATCCGGCCCAGGAACAGATTACGAGATTCTTTGCAATACGTTTGACATCACCGGATCGGATAGCTCAAAGGAATTTTTAAAACACCTGACGCATAAATGTCGGGATGGACACTTTATCGAATTGGATGCTGAGACCATCATGACAACAGAACATTTTGACGGCATATACTCCAACAAAGTATTACATCACCTAGACGACAAAGCCTTAAAGAACTCAATCCAACGGCAACACGATGTCTTAAAGGATAAAGGCATCATCTGCCATTCGTTTTGGAAAGGAGAAGGAGATGAAGTATTCAAAGGCATGTATGTGAATTACCATACAGAAGAAGACTTAAAGAAGGCATTCGAAGACCACTTCGAGATTCTTTCTTTAGAACCCTATATGGAGTTTGACGATGGAGATTCGCTGCTTATTATTGGCAGGAAGAAAAAACAGTAAACATTGACTAATAAGTACATGGCGAAAACCTTACATTTGACAAACCAAGAATCTAACTAGTGAAATTATATGTTTATTCATTAGATTTTCTAAATAATTTCCAAAGCACAGAAAACATTCCTACCCGGCCAATACAATATCATTTAGAAGCATTAAAATAAAAATCATGGATCCTACAGACAACCACATTAACTATATCGAATTCAAAGGAAAGGATTTGAAAAAGATCAAAGACTTCTACGCAACGATATTCGGATGGACATTTACTGATTATGGCCCGACCTATACTTCTTTTTCTGAAAGCGGAATTGCCGGTGGTTTTGAACAATCTGATGATCCGGTCATCAACGGCGCATTAATTGTACTCTATCATAGTCAACTGGAAAAAATCAAATCAAAAGTTGAGAAGAAAGGCACGATATCAAAAGATATCTTTTCCTTTCCCGGGGGACGTAGATTTCATTTCATAGATCCTGCCGGAAACGAGTTAGCAATTTGGTCCGAAAAATAATTGATTCCAGAAACCAGCATTGAATAAAGAGAAAATAATTTATGAACATCACTACGAACAACAAGAATACCGGAATTCCTTTTGTGCACATAAGTGTACTTATAGTGGTTATGATGCTTGGGTGCAAATCAGAGCATACAAATACCGGCGATCAGCTGAAAATATTTGACCAATACTATAAAGCTGAAAATGCAGACAAGGAATCTAAATGGGATTACATCAGTGATACATTGAAGGTTTGGTTTTCAGAGGATGATCCAGTGCCTGACCTGCGATACAGAGGAGAACAAAAAGATGGCTGGGATGAATGGGACATCGTCATGAATTCCAAATCACATTATGACTCCATTTGGTACAATAACAAGATAAATGCTGTTCAAGGAGTCTTTTATGAAGACAATGATTTCTATAGGTTGCTCGGCGCTTCTGCGAACAAGACACTGCGAACGTATTCTTTTAATACCTCCAATAAAATCACTGATTTACGTTATGAAACGATAACGGAGCAAAACACACTTAGCAAAAGGCATATGGAACCCGTCTACAGATGGGCGCTTGTAAACGAGCCTCAGGAAATTGCCCAAATCTTTCCCCAAAACAAATTAGTCCCCTCCACAGAAAACGCCGTTCGATGGAAAAACCTGATTAAAAAATTTCACCTTCAGTTGGAAAATATGCCTGAAGAATAAATTTCATGAATAGGATATGGCATGCCTCCTTCCGCACACCTTAAATACATTAAAAGTTATAATTAAATTTTGGCGCAATATCCAAACTGCCTCGAGAATAATATTCAACGCCAAGGTATTTGCACGGCGGAACAACCAAGCTTTTTCAGTACATTCAATCTTCCGTATATGTGTTCATCCGGTGTTCTGACTTGTGTGTTGATTCTTCACTAACAACCATTTTAAAATCAAGACCACAAAACAATTATCATGAATCGCCCTGCTTTATTTATACTACTACTATTTGCATTCAGCTGCAAAAAAGTATCTACCACAGAAAAAGCAATTGCCACTGTATCTCCTGTTATGTGCGCTCCGGTGACATCTGACAGTACATGGTACAACGAGGACAATATTGCTCCCCTCTTTGATGGGCTCGGTGATTTAAATTTTCCTATTCAGACTAAAAACACCTTAGTCCAACAGTATTTCAACCAGGGATTGGTATTGGCTTATGGATTCAATCATGCAGAAGCTGCCCGCTCCTTTTTCTATGCTGCAAAACTTGACCCGAAGTGTGCCATGGCATTCTGGGGGTTTGCTTATGTACTCGGTCCAAACTATAATGCAGGCATGGAGCCTGATCATTATCAGCGCGCTTATGTTGCCATTCAAAAAGCTATCGTAGTATCAGAAAAGAGTGGGATGAAAAAAGAAAAAGAACTAATCGCTGCATTGTCACAAAGGTATGTTGAGTTTCCTGTAGATGATCGATATGCATTGGATGAAGCATACGCTGATGCTATGCGGGTACTATACGCCAAATATCCTGAGGATCCTGATGTCGCTACTTTATTTGCAGAATCATTAATGAACTTACATCCATGGGATTTATGGACACACGAAGGCGATGCTAAAGAATGGACTCCTGAAATCATCTCCCTTCTCGAAGATATTCTAAACTTAGCACCCAATCATCCGGGTGCAAACCATTTTTATATTCATGCGGTTGAAGCATCAAACACTCCGGAAAGAGGACTTATGAGTGCACAGCTATTTGATGAAGGACTTGTTCCGAACTCGGGCCATTTAGTACATATGCCCTCCCATATTTATATCCGAACCGGAGATTATCACAAAGGCACTGTCGCCAATATAAATGCGATCAAGGTGGATAGCACCTATGTCACAGCCTGTCATGCCCAGGGCGCCTATCCTTTGGCTTACTACCCACATAATCAGCATTTCCTCGCTGGAACTGCAACGCTCGAAGGGAATAGTTATTGGGCGATTTTTGCCGCTGATGAAATCTCTAAAAACGTAAACCGGCAATTGATGAAGGAACCGGGTTGGAGTACTATTCAGCACTTCTATACCATTCCTTTTTTTGTTTATGTGAAGTTTGGCAAGTGGGATGAGATTCTCAAAATGAATAATGAGGTACCTGATCTGGCTTATCCGGAAGCTATATTTACATATGCCCAGGGCATGGCACACTTAGGAAAAGGGGATATTGAAAAAGCAAAAAAAGCATTAAACGTATTGACAATTCAGGCGGCCAATGAAGAACTTAAGGATATTACTATTTGGGACATTAATTCCGTATTCGAAATTGTTTCGATAGCAAACAAAGTGCTTCAAGCTGAAATATTTGCCGTTGAAAACAAATTCGATAAAAGTATAGCTGTATTAAAAGAAGCCATTGCAATCGAAGACAATTTAAGTTACAACGAACCGCCTGATTGGTTTTTTTCAGTACGTCACAATCTTGGCGCAATTCAAATTTCAGCCGGAAAAGAAAGCGATGCGATAGCGACCTATCAGGAAGACTTAATTCGTTTTCCTAAGAATGGCTGGGCGCTTAATGGATTGGCACTGGCCTATTC
>JBBKWA010000324.1:0-25824 GCA_037968695.1 Saprospiraceae bacterium | reverse complement strand
GCAATAGCTGCATTAAAGTATTTAAGAAACAGAAACGATCTTAATAAATCTGAAATTGGCTTCCTAGGCACCAGTCAAGGTGGTTGGATTGCTCCCATTGCCGCAAACAAAAGCAAGGATTGTGATTTTATTGTTTTAAACGTTGGACCATCGGTTAGTGTATATGAGCAGGACATCCACCGGGTAGCTTATGCTATGAAAAATGATGGTTGGCCTCAAATGGCCATTGATTCAGCTGTACTATATACTGAACTATACTTTCAATATGCAAAAGATAATTCACCCAAAACATGGGCTAAACTGTATAGCTTATCAGAAATAATAAAAAATAAATCCTGGGTAGATTATATTAATATCCCTGAAAACAAAGATGATTTTCAGTGGTGGCGAAATAATGATTATAACCCAGAAAAGAATTTAAAAGGGCTCAAGTGCAGAACATTATGTCTGTTTGGAGAATATGATCCTTTGGTTCCTCCAGCAGAAAACGAAATAAAAATGAGAAGCTATTTGAGTTACGCCGGTATTGATTATGAGATAATTACCATACCCGGGACACTACATGATATGAGCACCTATCAAGGCCTAAATGGGGACAACTGGAATTGGCCAAAAGTATATTGGGCGTGGAGATTACAACCAGAATCTTTTCTAAATAGCATAACTCAATTTATAAATCATTCCCCAAACAACAAAAAATAAACGAAATAGAATTCTCGTTTTAAAAACGAGGGCAAGCCATTAACAAACGACTACGCTTTCAGCGCACAAAATGTCCATAGCATTAAAAAATCCATATACAGATTATGATCAAAACAAATACTCAGGTAAAACTAATATTGGTGATTGTATTGGTATTTTTAATTTTACCTTCTTCGATATTATCAAGGCAAGATATTCAGGTAGAGACAAACCCAGGTGCACGATGGGGCCATATTTTAATTTATGATGCAGCAAATGACAATATACTGCTCTTTGGAGGCGCTAATCAGAGAGGTGGTGATTACCTAGGTGATACATGGATATGGAGAGACAACGAATGGAAAAAAATCGATTCACCCGGGCCACCTGCCAGAGGATTTTGCGCCGCCACGTTTCACAA
This sequence comes from Saprospiraceae bacterium, assembly GCA_037968695.1. GTDB lineage: Bacteria > Bacteroidota > Bacteroidia > Chitinophagales > Saprospiraceae > Opimibacter. Next base: position 24,722 of record JBBKWA010000324.1, on the reverse strand, counting down.
AGGAAGGAATACTGTAATACTACATGGAGGACGTGGAAATGATGGCGTGACCTATTCAGATTTATGGGAATGGAATGGTATATCCTGGCGGCAGCTTGAAAAGAATAGTGCATACAAAGCAGATCACCATCAAATGGTTTATGTGCACGAACAGGATGCTATTCTTGCTTTTGGGGGATGGAATGGGGAAGATGTATTAGGGGATACGTGGTTTTGGAATGAGTATTGGAAAAAAGCAGATAGCCCTTCTCCTCCTAAGCGAGCTTCGTTTTCTATGGTCTATAACGATCAGAAGAATAGTGTGCTATTGTTTGGCGGATTATGGGTCAATGGACAATATGCCGATATATGGGAATGGACCAATAACCAGTGGCATGCTTTAAGCGAACCCTACCAAAACTCTTCACTGGATCATCATGCGATGATCTACGATAGTCAATTACAACAGGTCATCGGATTTGGCGGAAAGAACTACCGTTATATTTTACAAAATGCTACGTTTAAAATTGAAGGCGATGCAGTAAAGGTCATCACAATGGATGGGCCAAAGGCCCGTCATAGTTTTGGGTTCACATATGATTCAGGAAATCATCAGGGATATTTGTTCGGTGGAAAAGAGTATCTTAGTGATGAACAAATTCCGCTGGATGATTTTTGGCGATGGGACGGTTTAAAATGGCATAATATACCGTTGACTAAAAATAAGTAAAGGAAAAATCAATCCAGCTCTTGAGGCCACAATGTTTTAGCAAAAAAATTAATTCCAATTTATAACTAAACCCAATCAAGATGAAAAAAGGAATGATCAAAGTCAGTGTTCTCTACCCAAACTCCGAAGGATCTAAATTCAATATGGATTACTATTGCAACAAACATGTCCCCATGGTGGCCGGACTATTAGGTGACCATGTAAAAGGAGCCACAGTAGAAAATGGCCTAGGAGGGGGTGCCCCTGACGCTCCAGCCCCATATGCTGCCATGGGCAATCTTTATTTTGAAACTATGCAGACATTTCAAAACTCATTTGGGCCAAATGCTGCTCAAATCATGGAGGATTTTCCCAACTTTACTAACATTGACCCTGTGATTCAGGTGAGTGAAGTCATGCTATAAGCCTGCGCTTATGGTTTCTAACACAAGGACAGTCTCCTTTCAAGTGGGCTGTCATTCTTATGCCTTCCATGAAATCTTCAACACAATTAGCACTGCGTTCATAAACTGAGAGCTCTATATTATCAAGGCAGAAGGACTCCGCGTATTTGCTTTTAAGGTTATCTTTGCCAATGCCTTTTAGTTACTTTCAAATAAAACAAAAAGAACTGAATCCAAAGCAAAAGATGCCAATTAGCCAATTTACTTTTTAAAAGAATTTGAAGATGAATATTATTATCAAATCCTGCATAATCACAATCTTATTTATTGGATTGAATTCTTGTGAAAATCAAAACCCTAATGTTGATATATTGGGAAGAGATGAACTAGAGACACATAAATTAGAACACCCTCTTGATACAAGCCAAATGCTTTATAATGATGTCATCTACATCCCTATTTATTCTGATATATATGTTGCAGAACATAATCAAAAAAGTTTATTGGCAGCTACATTAAGTATAAGAAATACAAGCTTTTCTGATTCTCTCTTTATTAGCAAAATCGATTATTATGATACAGAAGGAAATTTAGTAAGAAGTTATCTCAACAATCCAATAAGCTTACGCCCCATGGCAACAGTAAATTATGTAATCGAAAAAGAGGACGAAATAGGAGGATCTGGTGCTAAGTTCATCGTTGAGTTAAGTGCAGCAGCTGTGGACATTAGACCAGTCATTCAAGCAATAATGATTGGCGAAAACGGTAGTAATCAAGGTTTTGCCTTTTCGACGGAGGGTTATTCAGTAAAAAAGAAGGCATCCAGCAAGTAACAATACATACCGACTAGTAGTGCGAAACACCTCGCCCGGAAGATAAGTCCAGCCATTAATAGAATATTCCATTGACATTGTCCATCCGTAGTGGAAAATGGTCTATTGAGCACACTATTCAAAACAATAAGCGCAAATCATCGTTTCTTTGCACTGAGAACATTCAGTTATTAAATGAATCATTTTACATTCATCCTTTTTTCGCTTACTATTGCTCTGTTTTGCGCCAATCCAACTTTTGGACAGGATAGCAATACTAATATCACTGGCACTATCATCGATGCGCAGAATGGCAGCTCAATCCCTTATGCTGTCGTTGTGATCAAATCCAGTTTGACCCAGGAGATGATCACAGGAACAACTACAGATCCTCAAGGAAAGTTTTCGCTGACCACTGATGTTCAAAACATCGTCCTTGAAATCAACTTTATGGGTTATGCCACCAAGACCATTAGAAAAGTCAAGCCAAACAATGACCAGATAGATTTAGGGAATATCAAAATGGAACCCAACTTCCAGGAGCTGGAAGAAATAGCTGTTGTCGCTGAGAAATCAACTGTGGAATTCAAACTCGACAAGCGCGTGTTTACCGTCGGAAAAGACATCAGTAGCTCGGGTATGGGCGCTCTGGATGTACTGAACAGAGTTCCTTCCGTCAATGTCGACATCGAAGGCTCAGTGACCCTACGTGGAAATGCCGGTGTTCAAATTCTAATCAATGGCAAGCCATCCGTTTTGGCAGACCAGGGAGGTAATGCCTTAAGCACAATTACTGCGGATATGATTGAAAGTGTGGAGGTCATCACCAATCCCTCCGCCAAATATGAAGCACAAGGCACCGCTGGCATCATCAATATTATCTTGAAAAAAGATGACAAAAAAGGCGTTAACGGCTCGATATCCCTCAATACCGGTACGCCTAATAATCACAGCCTGGGGACAAGCATAAATTACAGAACGGAACGGTTTAATTTTTTCACACAGTTTGGTGCCGGCTACCGCTCCAGACCAAATACAAACAAGAGCACCAATATCGACCTGATCAATAACACCAGCGTCTACAGTACTGGTTCAGGAGGCCGCAATGAAAAATTCTACAACTTCACATTAGGGACCGATTATCACATCAATGATTACAACGTTATCACCCTCTCAGGAAATTATGCCTATGAGATTGAAAATGAGCCTTCTTCGACAGCCTTTGACCTCTATGACGGCTCAGGTGATTTGTATGCCCAATATGTACGATCAGAATCATCGGATGCCACTAATCCCAAATGGCAGTACGATCTGCAATACGAAAAACAATTTAAGAACAACGAGGACCATGTTTTATTGTTTAGTGGGCTTGGTCGGTTTTTTGGAAAAGACAAATCTGCTGAATATATCAATGTTTATAGTTACGGTCCCGAAAATAATCCTAACCAACAGACATTGACAGATTACTATCAAGCGGATTATACTTTTAAACTGGATTATACTAACCCGGTAACTGAAAAAGTTACGATCGAAACAGGGGCCCAATATGAGATCAATGATGTGGGCAATGACTATGCAGTTTTTAACCATGAGGGAAATGCATGGTTGATAGACAGTACGCTCACCAATAATTTTGAATACAACCAAAAAGTATTAGGGGCTTATGCCACTGGATCTTACGAAGGAAAAAAGTGGGGCGTAAAAGCAGGTCTTAGAGCAGAAAACACGGATTTACAAACCTTACTCACCAATACCAATGAGGAGAATCTGCAGAACTATACGAATCTTTTTCCTTCGCTCCACATGTCTTATAAGGTAGACAACAAAACTTCAATGCAGATCGGTTATAGCCGGCGAATACAGCGTCCGAGGTTATGGGATTTAAATCCATTTTTTAGTATTCAAAACAATTACAATATCCGCACAGGAAATCCTGACCTTGAACCGGAGTATTCGGATTCTTATGAGTTGACCGGAATCTACATTATGAAAAAAGCTTCGATCAATGCCAGTGCCTATTATCTCTATACGACGAATGTCATCGAACGTGTCTCAGTCTTCCAGGACAATATCACAGTCACTACACCGATTAATATTGGCACAAGAAACAAGTTAGGTTTTGAACTAAACGGAAAGTATAACCCTGCAAAATGGTTTACCCTCACCGGGGATGGTAATTTCGGTGTGTTTACGCGTGATGGTGAATATGAAGATAAGACGTTTGATTTTGTTGGTGCACAATGGGATCTGGAATTCACGCTCACCTTCAAATTGCCGCTTAATATTGATTTGGAACTATCGCCCAATTATGAATCCGGATACAAAACGGTACAAGGGAATGTTTCGGGTTATGCGTATGCCAATATGGGCTTGCGCAAGAAGGTGTGGAATGGGAAAGGGATATTCAACTTCAGTGTAAGTGATATTTTTTCTTCCCGAATTCGGGAGAGTTTTGTTGAGCAAGCTACATTTTATGCATACAGCTATTCTCAGCGACAACGCATCATCACGCTTGGCTTTAGCTATAGTTTTGGGAAAGGAGAGGCTATGACTTATAGCGGAGGAAGGCGACGATAAAATGGATTACAGCAGCGTGTTTTTTCAGCGGATAATGCTGGTTACCCATTCATCACCAGCTTGTACCCTACCCCACGGATATTGACGATTTTAACAGTTGCATCAAACTCCAGTTTCTTCCGCAATTTCGAAATGAAGACATCTAGCGTTCTACCGACGTAATCGCCTTCATCGCCCCAGACCATTTTTAGAATGATATCTCTTTCGACAGTGGTATTGGCATCATTATAAAGCAACATGAGCAGATCTGCTTCTTTACTTGTTAAGTCAATTTTTTGATCACCAAATAAAAGCGCTGTATTTCGTTTGTCAAAATGGTAATCCCCCATGGGAATTAAATTTGGATCAGTCCCGGGTTTAGGTCTTCTCTTCCACAGAAAAAAGAAGAAAGCGCCCAGTAGTGCTACCGATATTCCTATGACATAGTTTAATGGGCCCATATCAGCCCAGGTTCCTTTCGTTGGCTGATGAAGCAATGCGGCTTTGGTACCGCCTTGATCAGCTAAAGTGAATAATATACTATAGCAGGATTTTGGCAGATCTCTGGTTTGGCATGGGGTGATATTTGATTCGTCCCGGTAGGCCATCTCAAAACTATACACGACGTCATTCGATGCGCAGGCTTCCACTTCTACGAAATAGCTTTTAGCTAAATCTGTTTCCATGGCTACGCGATTGACTGTTTCGACCAATTGATCTGGCTGAATCTCAAAATCAGACTCGAATTGAATTCTATAACGCCCTTGATCTTCGATAATCGGTAATACCCGCGAAGTGCTATCATTTGCATTGAGCAAGAGCTCATGGCCGATCATCCGCAAAGCCACTTCTATGTGTTTTTTGCTAAGTAATTCCTGCTTCTGGCTATAGGCTGGAACCAAGCATAAGCTCGATAAGACGAATGAAAATATCTGGATCAGATTAATGCGCATGGAACAAAGCTATCTGAAACTTAGACAATTAGGGTTGTTTTACACAAGTTTAACATCAATTTACACTTGAGTAAGGTAGTTGAGGCCATATACCCTATACATTTGAAAGTATTACTCACTAAATTATATAAATATGAAAAAGAGCATATTATTTACCTGCGCATTACTGGCCACCTTTAGCTTAACAGCTTTCGGATTTATCAACTGGAATGATACCAAGACAAATCACCGCGAATCCTTTTGTGCCAAAGCGGTCAATTCCGAATCACTCCTAGTCAAAGAATTTGTCGAACTGGAAGATGCTGACTTTTTCTATGATTATGGTACCAGATTTAGGGGTGTAAAGAAAAGTACACTGGAGAATGCCAAATCAATTACAGATTTTCTTCCCTACAAGGAGACAGCACCGGTTGTTTCCTACTATTCTGTGAGTGTGATCATTATTAAAAACGATGAACAAACAGATATTCGGGAATCCGGAGATGATGCCGTGTTGACTGAAGGACAAATGAAGCTCTTACGTTCATCCGATTATTCCACAAATTTTTTAATTCGGGCTGAATTTCAGGGAAGGAATAATCACACGGGATTCATTGAAGACAATTATTTTACGCCACACTTAACGATTGTCCCGGAAAAGGAGGCTGAATACATACCTGGCAAGGAGGCGCTCCTGGACTACTTAAAAGAAAACAACAAAGAAAATACGCTCAAACTGAATAAGGATAAGCTACAACCGGCAAAGCTTTATTTCACCGTGACAAAAAAGGGAAAGATTGACAAAATCAATCTGGACAGAACCTCCGGTTACCCGGAAATCGACAAAGCCATGATTAAATTGATCACCAATGCGCCGGGAAAATGGGCTCCGGCTGAAAATACCATGGGTGAAAAAGTGGATCAGGAATTGGTCATTTCCTTTGGTATGATTGGTTGTTAAACAAACCAATTCTTAATGATTAAAAGGCTTCTTCGCGCAAGTGAGGGAGCTTTTTACTTTTAATGCCCATGATGATCTGTAAATTTGAATATTATAGGAAATTGTATAGTCTCAACCGCCCAAGAGGTCCTTTGGGAGAGCAATTCGGGCATTTTTACACAAAAAACACTCAAATTCTATGAAAACATATGCAAAAATGAAGGTACCGGGTTATTTATCGTCTTCTAATTCACCTCGAGTTTAGCAATGATCTTTACATGTCTAACGCTCAATACAGCTGTACAGCACACAAAGTCGAATTCAATAATTTGGGCACAAACCATAAAATAAAGCGAATTGTCCTTCATTATGGCAAATAAAAAAGGATAAAAAGGTCAATTGAATATTATATCCAATAGTATACGTGATCTTTGGGTAAAAAAATGATCAGGTCTGTTCCCTAAGGTCATACAATAATGTATAAACATAATTGTATAATAATAGGATTCTCAATTCCCCTTGCAAAATAATTTATATAAAATATAAGAATAGCCACCCCGGCCTTTTACTACTAAATAAAGCGTAATGAATATTGATTCGAAAAAAATATTTCAAATCTATAATAGTTTATTTCTTAACCTGTATTACAAGGATTCGAATCATGTAGGCAACCTCATGCCCATCTTTAAGGAACATGCCAAACGAGAACTTAATAAAGAAATAAATCCCATAGAAATCATCGATTCCTTTTGTAAGGCTAATATTGAAATAGTTGGGCCTGATCAAATGGACTTCATGTTTAAGGTCATCCAATATGCTGAAAGGCAAATTGTCCTTTTCGACAGCATTGAAGATGCCTTATATCCATCTATGATAAAAGCGCAACATAACATTGACATCAATGATATTTTTTCCATCCAGGAAGACAATGGGCTGACGGAACAGTTCTTTCAAAAACTGAACGAGTTTAAGGTAAGAATCGTATTGACGGCACATCCCACACAATTTTACAGACCGCCTGTGTTGGATATAATGGATAAGCTAAAAAAGCAGATAGCGATAAATAATCTTGAAGGAGTCGATATGCTGCTTCATCAATTAGGGCTCACCTCCCTGGTAAATTCAAAAAGCCCAAGTCCTTTGGAAGAAGCCAAAAACATCATTCATATATGCCGCAATTACTATTATGATGCTATTGGCGATCTATATTTTGAACTCAGCAAGCGATATCCAGAATTCCAAAACTATGAGTTGATCACGCTGGGATTTTGGCCTTGCGGAGACCGGGATGGCAATCCGTTTGTGACAGAAGAAACCACTAAAAACGTAATGGATGAATTGAGGATGACCTTGATGAAAAACTATTACAATGATTTAAAATCATTAATCACCAAACTGACGTTTAAAGAAATTGAAGAAATACTCTCGGGATTAAAGGACACTTTATACAGTGCTATGTTTAATGCCGATCAGCGTATTAGTTATTTGGAAATCCTGGATAAGCTAAAAGCGACTGAAACAATCCTGATCACCAAATACGAGTCCCTTTACTTGTCAGATTTGAAGCGATTAATGGCTAAAGTCAATATTTTTAAAACCCATTTTGCTTCTTTAGATATCAGACAAGACCACAGTGTCCATCTAAAAACCATCGAGTATATCCTACTAAAAGGAGGGCTAATAAATCATTCTTTAGCTGAATTGAGTGAGGCCGATTTGATAAACTTACTAACCAAGGAATTTGTAAAAATTCCGGAAGCCACGTCAGATGACACCGAGATTAATGATACGATTAAAAATATCGCACAATTAAAGGAACTTCAGCAAACCAACGGAGAAGCGGGATGCCATCGATACATTATCAGTAATTCGGAAGATCAATTTTCTGTTCTTTTTGTTTTTGGGCTCATGCGCTGGATCAACAAGGAGGATCATTGCAATTTTGATATCATTCCGCTTTTTGAAACGATGCAAGGGATGGAAGCCTGTGAGCAGATCATGGATACATTGTTTCAGATTAAGTCTTATCGACTGCACGTCACTTCACGAAAAGACAAACAGACGCTTATGTTGGGTTTTTCCGATGGGACAAAAGATGGCGGTTACCTGAAAGCGAATTGGTCTATATTCAGGTCGAAAGAAGTGCTCACAACGGTTTGTAAAAAGCACAAAGTAAGCGCGATATTTTTTGATGGCAGAGGTGGCCCTCCGGCGCGCGGTGGTGGCAAAACCCATGACTTCTATTCCGCATTAGGGGAAGGCATTGCGAATGATGAGATTCAGATGACGATTCAAGGACAAACCATTTCGAGTACCTATGGCACAAGTGAAAAATTTAAGTTCAACGCGGAACAATTAATCACTTCAGGGTTAATTGGTGCTATTCATAAAAAGGATACCAACCTGTCCAAAGAAGATAGGGGTTTGATCCAGGAATTAAGCGAGGTGAGTTATGAAAAATATAGTGCGTTAAAATCGCATCCGCTATTTCTCGACTACCTTGAAAAGATGACCACGCTGAAGTACTATTCAGGAGCACAAATTGGCAGCCGGCCAGCCAAAAGAAAAGGAGATGCAAAACTCACCTTAAAAGATTTAAGGGCCATTTCCTATGTTGGTTCATGGAGTCAGTTAAAACAAAATATTCCCGGATATTTTGGTATCGGAACGGCCATTTCAGCTTTAAAGGCGCAAGGACGAATGGATGACATTAAGTCACTTTACCAAAATGCTCCTTTTTTCAGAACACTCATTGACAATAGTATGATGTCCTTGACCAAATGTTTCTTTGAATTGACCTCCTACATGAAATCAAATGAAGAATTTAAGGACTTTTGGGTCTACCTCTTCGATGAATACCTGCTATCAAAAGAAATGATCCTGGAAACGACGGGATATAATACTTTGATGCAAAACGATCCGCTGACAAAAGAATCGATCCTGATTCGGGAAGAAATTGTGTTACCCTTAATGTTGATTCAAAACTATGCATTGCAAAAAATCCAAACGAATGCGGATGATCCGAACCTGGAGTTGTATAAAAAATTAGTGGTCAGGTCCTTATATGGAAATATTAACGCAAGCAGAAATTCTGCATAATGAAAGGGTTCCATTGGTATTTGAATCCCTTAGGATTTTCTAAAAAGTAACCCAAAAAAGTGACCGACCAATGCGCTTGGGGACAATAGTGCACCAAAACCGCAACAAAAAGATGGATGAAAAAAATATCGTCATAAACACTTGTTTAATGTTATGAAAAAACTTTACCTGCTGGCCATTGCATTTGTATTCACAAATAGCATTCAATCACAAAACTATACCCCTCTGATTCTTGATAGCCTTTCCTCGTGGTCATGGTTTTTTGATCCTGAGGAGAACGATACGATCATCTCAGAGACCTGGTCAGCCTTCTCTTATGATCCAAATGATCGTTTGATACAAACCAGAAATCCCACATCAAGAATTAATTACGCCTATGGGGTGGATACTACCTACCTTATGTCGGAAACGGTTGCTATGAATGGCCAGTGGAATAACTTCAGCAGGAGTACTACAATATTTCAGAATGGGCAAGTCCTGACCAAGCGAAATGAACGGTATCAAAATAATTTATGGGAAAACTCCGCCTTGTATTCTTACTTCTACCAGGGCCCTGGCGAAGACACCCTGTTGTTACTCCAACATTGGGATAATCTGCAATGGGTGAATTTTTACAAGAAAGAAAAGACATTTAGTCTCACTGGAAACAACACGGAAGAGGCAGAATATTATGCAGATGGCAACAGCGAGCTGGTGTACAATAGAGGAAAGCTTTTCGAATACAATAATTCAAACCAGCTCATTGCAGAAATTGGTGTTAATATCTCCGTTAACGGGCCTTATTACACGACAGAAATAAATCGTTCGTACAATAATGATGGTCTGGTAGATTCGATCAAGCGATGCGATTTCGCCTATCCCAATGATGGTACTTGTAAGAATGCGTTTATGACCACATATAATTATCAAAATCCGCAAACGATCATCGAAAGTAGTTTTCGATGGAAGGATGAAAAATGGAATTACACCGGCAAAACACTAACCTTCGAAGGGCCTGAAATATACAGCAATCTACCCGACTCCGTACTGACCTATATCTATTACACAGACTCACTTACAAACTTACTGTACAGACGGCAGTATCTCCTTTATGAAGAAATAGAAAATGATACGGTATACTTTAAAAAGGAAGAATATAGATATGACATACCATCTAATGAATGGCTATTAATAAAACGTCAAGAGGAATGGTATCACATAAAAGAAGTGGTGCATACTGAAAAAGTGTTTGCAAATCCGCTGGAGTCGCTAACCATGTTTCCGAACCCTTGCCAGCCCGGACAAACATTAAATATTCAAAATGATCTTCAGTACGAACCCGATCTGGAAATTTTTATATTCGATACCAAAGCGCAATTAATTTCAGTTAATAAATTAGACCCGCAAGCTTCTTTTCGAGCGCCATATCATGAAGGCGTTTACACTTTTTTAGTTTGGCAAAATGGTCGATTGATTGGCACGTCAAAGCAGGTCGTCATTGAATAGGATTAATGAAGCTCTTCCAAACAGAAAAATAAGTACTCAAAACTGAACAATGAAAATGAGAACAATACGATTTGGCGGTGTACCGGAACATTTCAATCTACCGATTCATCAGGCGATAGAAAACGGCAGCTTTGAATCTGCAGGTATAAATATTGAATGGACAGAATTTAATGGTGGTACAGGTCAGATGACGGCAGCTTTGAGAAATGGCGAGATTGATGTATGCATTCTCCTTACGGAAGGAATCATAAAAGATATTATTGACGGCAATCCATCTAAAATCATTTCCGGCTATATCAACACACCGCTAATCTGGGGAGTACATACCGGTGCCAAAAATAAACTGCAACATCATAGTGAAATTTATGATAAGCTATATGCTATAAGTCGATATGGTTCAGGCTCTCATTTGATGTCAATGGTGGATGCTACAGCGCAAGACAAAATCATTACTAAGGACCAATTCAGGATCATACAGAATTTGGATGGTGCACTGGAATCATTGGAAGCCTTGACGAGTGATGTTTTTTATTGGGAGAAGTTTACCACAAAACCATATGTCGATAATGGACAATTGAGACGCATCGGTGAGTTTATCACACCCTGGCCTTGTTTCCTGATCGCTGCCACTACGGATATCCTTCATGTTGCACCAGATAGTATTCAGCATATGTTGCGCGTCATCCATGACAGCTGCAGCAGATTTATGCAATCGGATGACAGTATACCACTGGTCGCGAGTCGATATGATCAAAAACCAGCGGATGTGGAGCGTTGGTTTCATGCCACGGAATGGGCGACACACGGATGGGTTAGCGATAAGATGCTCCGAGGTGTCGTGCACAACCTGATGGTCGCTGGACTTGTTAATGGGGAATTCCCAATTTCGGATTTGGTGTGGAAACGGAATGGAGCTGGTGCTTAAAAGTAAATTTTTGGTTTTATGTACATAATTCCGTACTTTTAAGTGTACACAATAATTAAAAATGAAAGCACTTACCATAACCGCACTACGACAGAAGATGAAGGAGCACTTCGACAGCGTAAGCAAATCTCTTGAGGTGATCATCGTGCCTCGGCAAAAAGAAGATGATGCGGTCGTCATTATGTCTATTAAGGAGTACAATTCGCTCACAGAAACAGGTCACCTACTTTCTACAGAAGCCAACCGAGAAAGACTTCGCGAATCAATTGTTCAAATGAAAGAGGGAAGGACCGTTTCCTTTGACGATTAATAGCCCATTTGAATGAATGTCGAATTCACCAATCACGCTTGGGAGGAGTATACTGGCTGGGCAGAAACGAACCCGGAAATTGTCACCAGGATCAATGCCTTAGTGAAATCGATTCGCCAAAACCCATTCAAAGGGCTTGGCAAACCGGAACCTTTAAAATATGATTTGCAAGGATTCTGGTCCAGACGAATTTCAAGCGACCATCGTTTAGTTTATAAAGTCATTGGAAAAAAAACAATTGATCAGAAATGTATTATCGTACAGTGTAAATTTCATTATGATGACAAATGAAATACATTTATTAGATAAGCCATCAAACCAAAAAATAGAGCACAACGAAATCAATCGTTGTGCTCTATTTTTTTTAACAGATTTTTCCAAAAAACTAGTCTGGCATCTGTTGTCTAATATCTTTTGTTTATCTAAATAATACCAATTTCCAACGGTCATGACAACCTTCCTTGGCAAAGTGACCAAAAGCATAGTTTACTTCCAACTGTAATTGTACCGCCGCAGCATGTGTCTTGACAGTAGGATCTTTCAGTGGTGGATTAAGCAATTGACTTGTAATAATAGGATAACCACCGTCTTTACCAGTTTCATTCACCATATCACCAAAAGCCCAATAAACTCTAACGCCCAGGTTCACTGTTAATAGTTCGCTACCCATCAGGTAAGAACCAAAACCGAAAACACCGGAAGTATAATTGTCAGCAAAATTTTCAGTGACCTCATCCATACCCCAATTGACATTGTCGAGGGACACTTCTTTAATAGAAGAGAACATCGCTCCAAATTCAATGTATGCTCCATTGCCAGAGTATCGGAATAAAGTGGAGACATCATTCGTCTTCCAATTGAATGTATTGAAAGGAGACTCACCGCCGAAGTTATACTGCTGATCCATTGATGAACCTGCATATTCGAGGGATATGCCCACGTGATACCCATAGTTTACCCCCAGGCGACCACCAAATGAAGTACCCGAGCTTAGCTTTTGCTTGTATGAACCATGGTCATAGACATTATTATCTATCATACCGGTAGATCCCCAGGCGCCTTTGACACCGGCATCAAACCACCACTGTGACTGCCCTGTAACGGCTAATACAAATACAATAGATAGTGTAAGTAAATACTTCATAATTATACGTTTAGTTTGAATAGTGAAGATAGAATTTATTTCATAGCTCTGCGTCTCATCTCAGCAACAATGAGGCCAAGTTCCCGGCTCATCTCACCTGTCACTGCAGAATTCTCCCGTGCTCGCCTGATCAGATACGGAAGCACCTCTTTGACAGGCCCGTAGGGCAGATACTTGGCTACATTATAGCCAGCTGCTGCAAGATTGAAGGTGATATGATCACTCATACCATATAACTGACAAAAATTTAAATGCCGATGATCGCGAGATATTCCCTTTGAAGCAATTAATTCAGCCTGAATCAAATTGCTCTTCATATTATGCGATGCATTGCATGATGCAATCGTTTCATAGTGGTTAACGCAATATTCAATGGCTTCATCAAAATCACGATCCGTATCGGCTTTGGTCTCCTGAATAGGCGAAGGATAGTGCTTTTCCTTTGCGCGTTCTCTTTCTTTTTCCATGTAGGCCCCTCGAACAATCTTAGCGCCAAGGATGTAACCTTTTTCCAGGGCTACTTTATGATCTGCTTTTAAACTTTCCAGTTTGTCTTTGCGATACATCTGATAGGTATGATAGACGACAATATTTTCTTTATTGTATTTGTCCATCAGGTTTAAGACAAGATGATCTATTGTATCCTGCATCCAGGTTTCTTCTGCATCGACAAAAACGGCCACACCACTCTTCCATGCAGCAGCACAAAGTTTGTCCAGCCGCTCTTCCACACGTTTGAAAGCTTGTTTTTCTTCCGCAGAATGGAGTTTGCCGGACTGGTATTTTGCCAATATAGAATTGGACGCCAGTGCTGTCACTTTAGAGGAGATCACCGGAACAGATACATTGGAAGCAGCATAGTCAATCGCTTTGAGATTCTCCTTCAATGTCTTGTCAAAATCAACTTCCTTGACTTTCCCTTCCGCCCCGAAATCAAGGACAGTGAGTGTATTCAAGTCCGCCAAATGCCTGATGGCCAAGGTAGAATCTTCCAAATTGATGCCTCCGCAAAACTGTTTAAATATCGTAGAGCGGATCAGTGGGTCAAACACGCTAATGCCCGTAGAATTCAACCACAAGCCAAAAGAACCCCCAGCATTTACCAACCAGGCTTTGTTCATCATTCTGAACAACCAGGACGTCTGCTTGAGTTCACTATTGGATTTATGTGAAAAAGCGATCTCCGTGTTACTAAAATCCGCGACCGGAATATGCGTAGTTGATTGTTTATCAGAACTTACCATAGGTTTTCCATATTGACCAAGCATAGTCAGCCTGCAGGTATAACATTTCAAGGCCATTCCTGACCTGAGCACCTTCTTGCTGACTACGCGCCAAAAATACTGTATTCGTCGGATTGTACACTAAATCAAAGACCCAATGTCGATTTGTAAGTAAAGTAAAAGGTATTGCAGGGCATTCCATCGGCTTTGGCGCCATCCCAAGTGGCGTCGTATTAATGATCAGCCGGTGTTGCTGCATGACAGTATCCGTCAGCTCTTCGTAAGAAAAATCCCCTTTTCCACTAGCAGAAACGATATGCCCTTCGACGCCTAGTCTCGATAAGACATACGCGACAGCTTTGGCAGCCCCTCCCGACCCAAGTATTAAGGCTTTCTCCGGCAATTCATACACTGCTATCCAGGTCATCAAGGATTGTTCAAAACCAATATGATCTGTATTAAACCCTTTCCATGAATACTTCCCTGTGCGCACGAGCGTATTGACTGCACCGATCTTAAAAGCATCAGTATCAATCTCATTTAAATACGGAATGATAGCTGACTTGTAGGGTTTAGTGATATTGAGTCCAAAGTAATCACTCCGGAGAACACCCGACAAGTCTGCGATAGACGGCACTGGAATTAACTTATAGGAAAATGAAACAAGATCAAGCTTGTCAAACTTGTGCTTAAAATAATCAGCGGAAAACGAATGACTGACCTTATCCCCTATCAACCCAAATTTCATATCCCGAAGGTAGGAAGCCTTGGTGAAACAAGAGAAACGTATTCGTTATGGAATTTAAAGGCTTGGTGATCGCTATAATTACATTCGGAACATCACTCCGGCTTTTGCATTAAATCCAAAACCAGGATAGCCGGCCCATCGTTCACTATTATTACCGAGCAAATTATTCAATTCGATAAAAGCTCCCAACGAAGGCGTGAAATAATAATCGCCATGTAAGCCGATATCAATTAGTGGTTTCAATATAGCCTCTGTGCCTCCAATGGTTCGATATGGCAATCCATTTCTAAAATCAGCCTGGACCGATACATGATAGACATCTCCCCCACCATTATAAGCGATCTGGCCTTTTAA
Source organism: Saprospiraceae bacterium (assembly GCA_037968695.1). GTDB lineage: Bacteria > Bacteroidota > Bacteroidia > Chitinophagales > Saprospiraceae > Opimibacter. Next base: position 9,102 of record JBBKWA010000324.1, on the reverse strand, counting down.
ATCTGTGGATGGCCGGTGCCAAGGCTTAGCCTCATCCTCAAGCGAATAAAAACGCTGAAATACCTGTGCGCGCAGATCTACATGTTTGAGCAATTCAACACCAATTGTCGCGGTTATGCCAATATAGTCTCCATCATCATAGAGCACGTCAAATTCATAAGGCGTTGTCTTGTTCTGCAGAAAGAAAGACATACCTGTAAACGAAGTGTATTCTCCACCCAATTCGTAGGACAAGGTTCCTGTTGATCCTTTTACTTTGGCATAGATCCGTCGTGAGATCAAATTGGTCAGACTATCGAGACGGGTATCGACATAAGGATTGTACGTTGTCAGAAAGCGGAAATTATTTTTCATGACTTCTCCTTTCCAGCCAGCTTCAATTGTCAATCGTGAATTGGCCACGAAGTAAGCGATCGCCAGATCCGGGAGAATTTCATTTTGCTGCTTATTGAGTAGTGAGATGCCACTCAGGTGCAATTTAAATGAGCCCAGCAGGTAATCAAAAAATGGTTGGAACAAGATATTATTCAATCCGTAATCTTCTGTGTGCTTAAGCGTTGAATTATCGACCAATATTTTAATCCCGATCGGAAGTTCGTCAGACCCAATTCCAGTACCCACTTCGCCTCCAACCCTGTAGCCACTTTCTGTAGATCCCAAGTCATCGTTATCTGAAAGGTATTGCACAAACCCTTTATAATTGAAACTGGTCTCCGGTGCATGAGGCTGAGCAATCTCCATATACACATCGTAGCGCTTGAATACGCGCTTGAGCGATTCTTCATTCGGAGGAATATTTTCGGCAGCATAGAAATAGTCAGTTTCAAAATGACCGTTGAGATAGCCACTGACCGTTACTTTATTATTTAACTGATAGGCCCCGTTGATTCTACCTTCAGTATCGGAGAACTTCTGCAAAGGAATTTTCTTGTTGTTTGCACTTAAATGCCTTAAATCAATACCCCATTGCAATCCTTCTGTACCTATATGATCATAGGAAAGCGCCCCTAAGAGTGAATTAGGGCTTCCATAACCTGCCTTGGCATAGAATGGATAAGCACTCGGTTTCTTCTCCGGTTGAATCGCCAACGGTTTGATTTCGGGCACGAGGTATTCAATGGAAGGCGATGGTGCCAACAATCGATAATCATACCGTCTGACCGAGGAATCCACCTGAATGGGTTGAGGGACGATTTTGATCTTGGATGATTCGGCGATTTTGACTTCAAAGCCTTTGATCACCTCGATTTGACCCTGAGGTAATTCATTCTGGCCTTGCACCGCAAGCACACCAAGAAAAAATACAATACTAAATATGGCTCTCATCGCTTTTGATTAGTCTTTTTTTGGATTCGGTTGCAATTCAATTGTATCACCGCTTTTCGGTTTGATTCGGCTGACGCGTGCTTCTTCTTTTTTGACAATAGTCAACTTTTCAGTTGCTTCGGCCATGATTTCTTTATTCCCCTGGAAGTTTTCAATAATGGCTTCCAGTATTGCCCGCGCATTTAGGAGATCACCGGCCTTAAACTGAATATCTGATAATAGTAGGAGTGATTTCGCGACCCAAACCGGATAACCAACATTGGCACGTGCTGATTCTTCTGCCAGTTTTGCGGCCAGTTCATGTTCTCCCCGCGCTTCATAAATAGCCGCTATATAATAACGCGCTTCTGCACTAAGATCCGCACTGTTTATTCTGATGACGGCATTAAATGATGACAAGGCTTCCTGATAATGATCGCCCTGATAGGCCATTTTCGCTTTGTAATAATGAGCCAGTGCCCGGTAATCATCAGTTGCACGCTCATGGTTTATCACGGCATCGGCTGAAACAATCACCTTCTTTTCGTCCTGCAATTTATAGGCACATCGCATGGCACCAAGTTGTGCTTCGAAACTCTTTTCATCCGAATCGGCCAATGGGATGTAGGCAGTGTAAAATGAATACGCTTTATCCCATGCCTTCACATCGTTATAGGCGATGAGTGCCGCTTTGTATAAAGACCCTGCGTAATAAATACTTTTTCCTGTCGCGATCACTAACTCAAATGCTTTCAACGCTTCACTATAGTTTTTAACCAGAACCAGGCATTCAGCGCGTAGATATTTTGCTTTCAGTGAATATAATCCTGCAGGGTATGCTTTGATATATTTTTCAAATGAAGATGCTGCTTTTTCATATTCTGCAATAGCGTAAAAATTTTCTGCTGCGGAATACAGGATAGAATCTTTCTCTGAACCTGAAACATTAAAGCCTGGCAGCTCTTCGGCAAAAGCAAAAAATGCTTCGGGGTTTTCCAATTCGTTGATATAGATTTCCTGTATTGCGGCGATGGCTTCTTTAGAGGATTCCGGATCCGGATTATATTTAAATACTTGCTTGTAATAGTTAAGCGATCTTTCGTAAGCTCCATCGTTGTATGTCACTAGCCCTAATCGCAATAATGCCGGCAAGAGAAGTGGGCTATTATCTTTATAATCGGTAACAATTTTCTCGTAGGACAGAATCGCTTTCTCCGTTTGCTTTTCGTCGATATAGGTATTGCCCGCCTGAAATAATGCATCATCCGCCCAGCTTGATTGAGGGGTTTCAGCGACTAGTTTTTCCAACAATCTGATCTTTTCTCCCCGCAAACTTTGCAATCCTTTTATGAGTGCTACCTGATACTTTGCATAATCACTTCCGACGTAGTTATTGGCTATCGCAATCAAATAATATTTGGAAGCTTTATCGTACTGATGCAGTTCAAAACTACAATCACCGGCCCGCAATACGGCATCCGCATAGATTTGCTCCTTTATTTGACCCGCTGATTCCAGAGCAGATATTTTCTCAAGACCACTAATGGATTTTGAAAAGAATTGCTCTGCATCTTTGAAATTATCTTTGTGCATATAATTATAGCCTTGCGAATAGGAAGCCATCGGAATGCTTTGGTTGAAAGGAAGTTGATTTGCTTGTAGGGAAACAAAAAAGTACTTGTCCAACCATTTAATACTTTCATCAAACTTCCCGTTGAGGTGCGCCATTTCTCCCTTCCAGAAAAAAGCTCTCGCCTCAATGTTTTTATCCATTGGCTGCGTAAGCGATTTATCCAGAAGCACACCGGCCTCTGTTGCCTTTCCTTCCTGAATCAATTGTTCCGCTCTGTATAAACATACTTTCTGATAAGCCTCTTTGAGCACTGGCGAAAGCGTCTGCATCGCTTCGAGTTCTGTAATGGCCAGGCTGTAATCACTGGTATTGGTCAGAATGCCCGCAAGTGTTTCATGGGCCAGATTATATTCCGGGCTTGATGAGGGAATAGTTTGGAGTACGCGGATAGCTTCAACATCATCTCCTGCTTCTGCACTAAGCCTTCCATAGTGAAAAATTGATTCCGTTTTAATAGAAGGCACTTCCTCCCGTTGTGAAGCTTTCATCAAGCTATTTCTTGCCGATACTTTATCGCCGGTTTTGAGATAACATTGGGCCAGATAATAATTGGCATAATGCCCTTTTACACCAGGTTCATTTCGAATCTGAAGTAGAATAGGAATAGCCTCTTCATACTTATCAGAATAGTAATACGCCATCCCCAACTGATAAAAATCATCTGTTCTCAGTTTTTCAGTATTCGCCTCTACATACGCCAGGTGAGGAATAGCGGCAGCGTAATCCCCTGTTTCGAATAGCGCCTGTCCAATCAGTTGCCTGATTTCAGTTTTATTTAAAACGGTTTCTGTATTGATGGCCTGGTTTCCGTAACCAATTACTTTCGTGTACTCCTTGGTGCTGAAATATATCTGGGTAATATAATAGGGTATATAATCTTTATAAAAGGAGGATGTCGATACCCGTTCAAAGCTTTTGATGGCACCGGCGTAGTTTCCTTTAAAATATTGCGTCATGCCATAATAATAATTGGAAGGATAGTAATACTTGTCCCTGACTTCGCGATTGTAATTGAAATACTTCTCCGCTTTGTCGAACTCTTTTTTGATAAAAAGGACATAGCCCAGTTTGAAATTGAGGGCCGATTTATCTTCCGGTGAAAGGGCTCTTCCATCCACTAAACCCAGGTACGCTATGGCCTCATCATATGCTCTGTTTTCGTAGGCATTTTCTCCTAGTAGGAGGATGGCCTGATCAGACGCCACTTCCGGCTTGTTTTCCTTTGCAAAGGCCAGTATACGATTCACCATGGTGGGATCACCAAGCTGCAGACCCGATTTCATTTTGTACAATGCCGCTTCGAGAACAAACTGATCGTAGGTATTATCCTTATACTTGTCGGCATACTTATCTGCAGATCGCATGCAGCGGCCAAAGAGTCCTTGCTCGTATTCCTTGACCAGGTTGAAGAAATCATTTCTGGCATCACTTTGCAGCACGGTTTGCTGCCCAATCCCCATTAGGCTTGAAGCCAAAAACACCAGGATCATCCCAAACTTTCTTAGCATGCTACGCTTACGTATGGTGCTTATTATTTCTCTGATCATTCCTAATTGCCTATTTATTGTGCTAAAAGTGTTCTATAAGACGCCTTAAACCTCCTAAAACAGAACATAACCTCAAAGGTATGAATAAGTTATAAATTATAATATAATATAATGTGAATATACGGTATTCTTAGCTAAACGCAGTTAAGGGACATTCTATTGGCTCAAATCGCAAAACCCGTTAAACGGGTTTTGTGGCATGAATCAAATGGTCCTTAAAGAGACCCTCCCAAAATATATGGCAGCCTTATAATTTTCATCACACCTTTGAAACGAAATAAAGCATTCATCTATTTGTTTGGTAGAATAAAAGGCAAAAGAATGATACCAAGGTCTGGGTCATCATTACATCAACAGCTACTCTATTTCCTACTTTTCCTTCCATTGGTCTCCAGCGTACAATATCAACGATTAGTAGATCCTCCTTTAAAAAGCGAGTTAGAGAATATTGCGTTAATATTTTCGCTGATTTTATTGTCACTCAACTGCAGAAATCGCTCAAAGGATTCAGGTATAATCGATCGAAGCTGACCATCCTTAAATACATAAGGTCTTGATGAATCGCTTATGCCCTATTATTATTCCCTGATGCATCAGAATATTTTAGGTGTCTTCAATGAAAACAATGTAGCGATCGTGGCCCCCTGCTTGTGGCAAGATGATATAAGTCTCCCTAGTATGTAACCTATGTCACCATCCTGCCCCCGGATACCCCTTATTTTTGTCATAACAAATCTGTTCGCAGGAAACAACTTATGAATACACATTTCGAAATATTGGTGATTGGAGGTGGGAATGCAGGATTATCTGCAGCGGCTTTACTCCTTCTTAAAAAACCAAAGCTCCATGTTGGTATCATCGAGCCAAGTAAAAAACATTATTATCAGCCGGCTTGGACACTTGTCGGCGGTGGCGTTTATGATATAAAAAAGACAGAACGCGATGAAAAGGAATTTATTCCTACAGGAGCCACGTGGATTCAGGAATATGCAGCGACTTTCCAGCCCGATGATAATTCAGTCACCACGCGGGAGCAAAACACCTACACCTATGATTACCTTATTGTTTGCCCCGGAATCCAGATTAACTGGGGAGTTATAAAAGGACTGGAAGAGACCATTGGTAAAAATGGTGTAAGCTCCAATTACAGCTTTAAATACGCCCCGTATACTTTCGAATGTATAAAAAACTTCAAAGGGGGAAAAATGATATTCCACAGTCCACACGCTCCTATAAAATGTGGTGGTGCGCCTCAGAAGATTATGTACCTGGCAGCAGATTATATCCGTAAGCACAACCTTCAGGACGAAACAAAGATTGAATTCTGGAGTGGCGGAACAAAAATATTTGGTGTCCCCAAATATGCCAAAACGCTTGAGAAAGTGATCGCACGCTATGGGATAGAAAATCATTTTTTTCAGGACCTCGTTGAAATTGATGGTCCAAATAAACGCGCAAAATTTATAAGCCTGCATAAAGATAATAAGGGCGAAGAAACATGGGTAGATTATGATTTCATTCATGTAACACCTCCACAAGGACCACCTGATTTTATTAAAACTAGTCCACTTGCCAATGACGCAGGATGGGTTGATGTAGACAAAGGCACGCTTCAACACAATCGTTATCCAAACATATTTTCTCTTGGTGATGCCTCAAGTCTGCCGACATCAAAAACCGGCGCAGCGATTCGCAAGCAAACACCTACTGTAGTGACCAACTTACTGGCACAGATGGAGAATAAAAAACCATCTAGAATCTATAATGGCTATACGTCATGTCCTATCGTAACAGGATATGGAAAACTTATGCTTGCAGAATTTGATTATAATAATGAGCCGGCAGAGACCTTTCCCTTTGATCAAAGCAAGGAACGGTGGTCCATGTATTTCTTAAAGACGCAGATACTGCCGAGAATGTATTGGTGGGCCATTCTTAAAGGAAGAATGCAAGGCTAAATGTATCTAACCTGGGATTTGGAACTGCTCGAAAAATTCAAGTGATTCAGGATTGCGCATGGCATCTTTGCTCAGTGTCTTGCCACTGGCCATGCCCATCAAAATTTTCTTCACAGGCGCTTCCATCTTCTTTCCGCTGATGGTATAAGGTATATCCTCTACCTGAATAATTTCATCCGGCACATGCCTTGGCGAACATTTTGATTTAAGTGTAGTCACTACAGCCTTGATCAAGTGCTCATCAAGCTTCTGACCACCGCGTAGTTTTACAAACAAAGGCATAAAGTGTCTTCCTCCTTCAAGCTCAAGATTGACGATCAAGCCGTCTTCAATCTCCTTAATATCATTTAGTGCCCGATAGATTTCTGCGGTCCCGATTCTAACCCCCTGACGATTGAGTGTGGCATCGGATCTGCCATAGATGATTACTCCACCATTGTTTGTGATTTTCACCCAGTCACCATGACGCCAGACACCAGGAATGTTTTCAAAGTAACTGCTTCTGTATTTTTCTTTATTGGCATCATTCCAAAAATAGATTGGCATAGAAGGCATGGGTTTGGTAATGACCATTTCGCCAAGTGCCTCTACAACAGCTTCCTGGTTGTCATCAAAAGCATAAAGTGCACAGCCTAAAGCGCGCGCCTGAATCTCCCCGTTGATGACATTCTTTTCAATTACCCCGCCAACAAAAGCGGTACATACATCGGTGCCACCACTCATAGAGCACAGCCATATTCGGGAGTGTATCTCTTTATATACCCAGCCAAAAGCTTCTTCCGGCAAGGGTGATCCTGTAGAACCAATACTCCGCAAAGCCGTTAAATCGTGCGCACTGCCCGGCTGAATACCCGCTTTCATACACGCTACTAAGTAGGGCGCACTTGTTCCAAAATGATTTATTCGCAATTCTTCAGAAAGGGACCACAATTTGTTCAGGTTTGGAAATCCAGGACTACCATCATAGAGTACGATCGTAGCACCAAGGAGCATAGATCCTTGCAGAAAATTCCACATCATCCAACCTGTCGTTGTATACCAGAAAAAACGTTCTCCGGCATGAACATCATTATGAAATGCCAGATATTTTAAGTGCTCCAGCAAACATCCACCATGGGAATGCGTGATCGCTTTTGGGGCTCCGGTGGTACCGGAAGAATACAGTATCCACAATGGATGATCGAAAGGAACTGGTTCAAATTCAGGTTTACCGGAGGCTCCATCGGGCAACGCGTCATATACCGAAGTATTGGAAAGTGAAAAGTCAGTTGCCAGCCCCGTATAATTAATCACCAAAGTATCTTTCAATCCAGGAAGTCCTTTTTGTATCGATTTGATTTCCTGCTCACGGCCATGTACTTTTCCGTTATAGAAATAACCATCTGCTGCGATAAAAACAGTTGGTTCTATCTGGGCAAAACGATCAACCACACTGCTCACCCCAAAGTCTTGAGAACAACATGACCAAACTGCGCCAAGTGAAGATGCTGCAAGAAAGGCGAACGTAGCTTCTGGAATATTCGGGAGATAACCCGCTACGCGGTCCCCCGATTTGACCCCTTTAGAAATAAAGTAAGCACGCAACCTTGACACTTCTTTCCACATTGCTTCAATGCTAATGGACTTGACACCCTCCTTTTCGTTAGCAAATAAAATAGCCACTTGTTGTGCTTCCATCCCCAGATAAATATGCTCTGCATAGTTTAAGGTTGAACCCTCAAACCATTTTGTATCAGGCATTTCATCCGCTGATAAAATAGTTTCATAATGCGCATGAAATCTGACCTTAAAAAAGGAAGCAATGGAGGCCCAAAACATTTCCGGATTTTCGACAGACCACGCCCACAATGAATCGTAATCAGGCGTGGAGAGTTGAAGATTGTCGCGAAGCCATTTGCGGTATGCGGCTAACCTCGACGATTTTATATCATTCGATGAAGGCTGCCATAAAATATCCTGTTCTTGTTTCATAAAAAATATAGGATTACGACTAATGTAAGCCTATTTGAGGAGATATGAAATTCAATCAGAAAAAGAGCCCCTGTCAATCGGAAAAATGCTAAAAATGAAGCAGAAAAGCGCCTTTATCCCAATAACACCACCAACCTTTCTCCTTTTAGCGGAGAAACTTTAAATTGCGGCGATGATTCGACCAATAAAGAAGATCCTGGTGGCCAATCGAAGCGAGATCGCTGCCCGAATAATGCGCACATGTCATAACCTGGGCATTGAGACAGTGGCTGTGTATTCAGAAGCTGATCGCCGAAGTCCGCATGTCCTGATGGCTGGCCAGGCAGTTTGTTTAGGCGCCCCACCCTCCAGGGAGTCTTATTTGAATATGGATAAAATCATACAAGCTGCAAAAGATAGCGGTGCTGATGCTATTCATCCCGGCTATGGTTTTTTGAGTGAAAACGATCATTTCGCCGAAGCTGTTGAAAAAGCCGGACTCATTTTTATAGGCCCCTCTTCAGAGAGCATACGCGTGATGGGAAACAAGCTTTCTGCGAAAGAGGCCGCTAAAAACTTTAACATCCCCATGGTGCCCGGTACCGATACCGCACTGACCGATATAAAGGAAGCCATTGCCATTGCCAAAGCTATTGGTTATCCGATGCTGATTAAAGCAGCTGCCGGCGGTGGTGGAAAAGGAATGCGT
>JBBKWA010000323.1:0-5089 GCA_037968695.1 Saprospiraceae bacterium | reverse complement strand
TAAAGGATCACTTCCCAACGCGAATTATTTCTTTCTCCTCTGGCATTAGAATGCAACAATTCAAAACCATTTTTTACTAAAGAAGGATTGTAAAAAAGAAAGCGAATATTGGTTTGGTGGGTGGAAGGAAAATCATTGTACATCCATATTTCATAAGGAGGGGCACTGGGTTCATCTTCTACCGTAACAATTTCATTTGGCATACCATACTTCAAAAAGATATGCCCTCGATCTGTTTCAAAACCATAACCAAAACCTGACATATAGGATTTGTCAACTACGATTGCCACTTTCATGTAGGAGTGGAATGAAACCCCAGCATATTTGCCTGATTCCTGTGTCCAAAACCGATGAATGAAAAAACGTTTTGCTCTTTCACTTCCTTTTTTCAATATTTCATTCATCACCTCGATATCGATGGAATTGACGATCGGTGCCATCGCACGCAACGCATAGTCCAAAGAATCGGGTGATATCTCACTGACAAAGCCAAAATCAATTGTCATTCCTGCCGTTTCCATAAATACGGAATCCCCTTCAGGGTTAAAACGCGCAAAGGCAATTTGCTTTTCAGTGACAAGTTTTCTATTGCCATCATACAGTCCTGCTTCCAGGATATATGACCCAGAAATCAAGGTGCTGATATCCAACTGGAATACATTGACATTTATATCTTCTTTCTTAAGCTTTTTATAGCTGGTGATGGGCAAAGGAATATTACCGGATGCAGGCTTTATCGCGTATTGCATGTAAGGTTGACCTTCCAGTTTGTCTGCATGGTAGGTTTCGAGATAAATGTATAACTGGTCCAGTGAAGGATAATAGTAATTGAACGGCAGCGGCTCCAAATAGAGGCCACTTTTATTAAAAACTGTACTCCCTTCAGGGTCGTTTTTAATTTTTGCTAAAATTTGAATATCCGATTGAGAAGCACCAATTGCATTTGGGGCTATTTCAACATTCTCAGAAACCTCAATCAGATTAACCGGATCCTGAATGTCTGTAACTTCAATTGAAACGACATAAAGATCAGGGGTTAGTGTAAATCGACGTACATCAAATAAATCTGCTGCAGAATTCCCCTTACGACTCAGATTGTATTTACCGCCTGCAGTTACATTATTCTGGCTATCGGTGATAAGGACAACGTATTCCACACCGTAATCATCATTGGCCGTTTCATCACAAACCAGCGTTGATCCGACGATGTACAGGGATACTTCAATGTAATTCGTAGAATCTGTTTTAAACCGGCATATATCCATGCTGACATCCGGCGTACTCCACAGGGAATGGCAAAAGCAAAATAAAAGTCCAATGACCAGGCTAATGTTTTTCATTTGATGTCTTTTTCAAAAAGAACATAAATTCACTTTCCGGATTCATGATATAATGAATGTCAATGGAATCTTTGCGCATTGACGTAATCGTATAATTTTCTTTGTCTTCAAGAACAATTACATTCTGTTCCAAATGGTACGGACTGCTTTCATCCTTTCCAGTAATATTTACCGTTAAAACGCCCTTTGTATCAAAAATAAAATACCCGCCTCGCAAATAAGGAGTTTCATTCCCATTTCTAGTGGCGCTATAAATCTCCCAACGACCGCTCAGACTTTCCTCTTTTATTTCAGGACCCTCCTTGCAAGAAGGCAATATCATCAACCCCGAAATAGCCAAAAGCATAGTCCATCTATATATTGAAACGATTGGCATCCCGAATTTGTAGTTAATGGTGTATGGTATAATTGTTTCGGAAATCATAAAATGTAAATTTCCCGACTTAAAGTTACGACTGATCTAGCGTCAAAAGGGTAATTTCCGGTAAAATTCCTACCCTACCCGGATATCCCAAAAAACCAAGACCACGGTTCACATACAGGTATTGTGATGCCTTTTCATAGAGTCCGGCCCATTGTGGATAGACATACTGTACCGGGCTCCATTTAAGAAATCCCGGGATATCAACACCAAATTGAAATCCATGTGTGTGCCCCGATAAAGTGAGATCTATTTCCGGAAAGTCTGTTGTGACCTGATCATTCCAATGCGAAGGATCATGCGATAAGAGAATATTAAAGGTGTCTTTATTCATCTCCTTTGTCGCCAATGGCAAATCTCCATGTTTAGGAAAACGGGGACTGGCGCTATAGTTTTCAACACCGATAACATTGAAAAACGTATCCTTCACCTGAATTTGCCTGTGTTCATTCAACAACAACTCCCATCCTAGTTTCCGGTGCATGTCTTTCAGATCTTCAAAATTCTGTTGTTTTTCCTTTTGACTAGGCCATTGATGGTAATCACCATAATCATGATTGCCGAGAATAGAATATACCCCTAAAGGCGCCTCTATCTGACTGAACATTTCGACATAGGGTTCCATTTCTTTTGCCATCGTATTGACAAGGTCTCCTGTAAAAAATACAATATCCGGTTTCTCTGCATTGATCATATCGATACTTCTGGCCACAGGTTCTTTAAATAAAAAACTGCCGGAATGAATATCAGATATTTGAATGATCTTGAGTCCTTGCAGTGCGGGATGTAGATTTTTTATTGGCACTTTTGATTTTAAAACTTGATAGCGGTATGGATTTCTTGCCATACCATAGGTCAGACTGAGTACCGGGATAGCCCCCAGGATGAGCGCTCCATAAGACATCCAGGAGGAACGAACAGTGGGCAGACTGACACTTTGAAAACTGATATTCAGGGCACCAAAAGTCAGGCGTCTGATATCGTCTACTAAAATGATAGCGGCCATTAAAAGCTTGGCGAAATATAAAATGAATATCATCGCCCGGACAATGACCTGGATCGCTTTTGGCAGACTATCACTCCATCCGTTCGACAAACCAATCAAGTAAGCAATAGAGATTATCGGAACAAGCCAGTAAACAATGTATACAATTGTTTTCGTGGATTTTTCAGAGGAAGACAGCATATATCGGACAGCCTGAAAAGCCATCACATCGATGATCAAGAGCAAAACGGTGATAAAAAGAATTCGAGAAATCATTATGCATTAGATTAATACAGCAATAACATAAAAAACGCTAAGATGTTATTGCTGATCAGTTCATTTTCTCAACTTTGAACGATGAGGCAATATATTCTGGTGACCGGAGCATCCTCCGGAATTGGCAAAAGTGCTTGTTTAGCGCTTGAAAATCAAGGTTACCATGTCCTTGCCGGCGTAAGGAAATCCTCTGATGTGGAAGCGTGGCAGACACTTGGAAAGAACAGCATTCATCCTTTGCTGCTCGATGTGACGAATGACATTAGTGTACAAGCCGCAGTCAAGAGTGCAGAGGAACTTATTGGGGATGATGCCATGGTCTCGATCATCAACAATGCCGGAATTGCTATCAGCGGGGCGGTATTGTATGTTCCATTGGAAGTCTGGGGCGATCAATTGGATGTCAATGTATTAGGGGTCGTCAGAACAACACAACAATTTTTTCCTTTGCTTGCCAAAGAGCGAAAAAACCAGGATGACCATCCGCGAAGAATTATCAATATTGGCAGTGTCTCGGGTCTTTTTGCCAGTCCTTTCATAGGCCCTTATGCCGCTTCCAAGTATGCACTGGAAGCCATCAGTGATAGTCTGCGAAGGGAGCTGTACATGCACGATATCCAGGTGGTGCTGATCGAAGCGGGAAATATTGCGACTCCGATATGGGAAAAAGCCAAAAAATCAATTCCTCATTTTGGACCTGAACATGCTTCGATTTTAGCGCTTAGAGAGAAATTAGTCGACAAGCAGATTGCCGATACCATACCAGTGACCATGATGGATCAATTGATTCTGAAAATTGTTATGAAAAAGAAGGTAAAGGTAAGATATATGATAAGGCGACAAAAGTGGCTATTCAACATCATCAGGCGATTGCCTGCTAAATGGATTGATCATTTAATGCATAGCAAACTCAGACGAATGTCCGGTCAATAACCGAAAAAGCCAATTGAAACTTTGAAAATGAAGAATGAAAATGTGAGCCGTTCAGCCTGATGAGGCAGGTCTTAGTTGAACGTTCTCTTTTCTTTGATTTTCGCTTTCTTTCCTACCAGGTTACGGAGGTAGTAAATACGTGCTCTACGAACTTTACCGTGCTTCAATACTTTAACCTCCACGATGTGCGGTGAGAAGAAAGGGAAAATACGCTCAACGCCTACACCATTCGACATTTTGCGAACAGTAAAAGTTTTGCCAGCGCCCATTCCTTTGATCTGAATGACATCTCCTTTAAAATCCTGGATACGTTCCTTGACACCCTCCACAATCTTGTAAGAGACAACAATACTGTCTCCTGCCTTAAATTCAGGGAAGTTAGGTTTAGTATTTAATTGCTCGTGAACTAGCTTAATAAGATCCATGACGCTGATAGTTATAGTGCTTTCTTAAAAAAGAGCGACAAAGGTATGCTTTTTTCTATGATTTGCTCTTTAATATTAAGAATTTTTCAGTTATCTAATTAAGGTAACGAATTCTTTAAGCTCATAGGCCTTATTTCGGGCGTCATGATATTGTAATACACAGAGATAGACGCCAACAGGAAGGTCCTGACCGGCATTATTCCTTTTTCCATTCCAGCCTTCCTCCGGGTTAGCTGTTTCAAAGACTTTATCACCCCATCGGGTCCATATACCAAGCGAATAATAACCCACCCCGGAACTCAGCCCCTTCGGTTTGTAGAATTCATTTTTGCCATCGTAATTTGGCGTAAAGGCATTTGGTAAGAAGAATTGCACAATTGGCTCAATATCAATTATTTGAATAAGCGTATCAGTACACCCATTCGGGTGAAAAACGACCTGCATCACTTCCTGTATACCAGTATCTAAAAACATATAAGTTGGATTTCGGATAAAGGATCGTGCTTCCCCGCCGAAATCCCAAAACCATCCAGTCCCTCCGGTCGATAGATCTGTAAAGGTGGCCGTAGAGGCAATGCTATTCAATATATCAGGGGTATAACTAAAATCAGCCACAGGAGAGGCTTCCATTGTAATCAGATTGGGGAAGATGTCGCTGGTATAACAACCTATAGGCGAGGTGACTTCTAATTTTACGGTATAAACACCC
>JBBKWA010000322.1:0-4067 GCA_037968695.1 Saprospiraceae bacterium | reverse complement strand
TCAAAGCCTTAAGGGACACTATTGATATATTCCCGACCAAACTTCTTTCGCCCTTAAACAATGAAGTGCTGGGCGAAAACGAAATAGAGTTTACTGTATTGAACAGAGGCCTTGAAACTATTTTTACTTTACCCGTAGGGTATCAATTTAATAACGAAGCTTGGGTAAATGAAAATCCTGCCATAGATAGTCTTCCAATAGATCAGGAATTCATCTACAAGTTTACTACTCCGGTGAGCATTGATGCACCCGGAACATACCCTATACGTATTGCGACCTTTCTTGACAATGATCACAATAAGAAAAACGATACGCTTTCTTTTGTCATTACGAAATATGGCATGCGGGATATTGCGCTTGAATATATTGTCACTGGCAATGAAGGAATCATCTGTGATGACATAGCGGATATAACTATTCTTCTTCGAAATCACGGTGTTGATACGATTAGACAGATCGTATTTGAATTGTCTTCATTTTCAATGCCAGTGGATACTATTGAATGGAGTGGGGTGCTTGCATTCGGAGAAGAGGAAGTCTTTACTTTTTCTGCGGTTATTCAGGAAGGACCAAATGACTTTACTATCGATGTGGATACTTTAAATAATAGTTTTGCCGATGATTTACCGGATAACAATCTGCTATCCTGGACGCTCAATGGTCATCCCGAAGGCCATCCGGTTTCGCTTAGGTTTAAGACGGACAACTTCCCACAGGAATCCACCTGGAAGTTATTTGATGGGGCTGGAGCAACCATTGCTTCCGGTGGACCTTTTTCAACAGCGCAGAATACTATAGAAGCAGATTTTTGCCTGGACACGGACGCTTGTTACACCTTTACAGTTTATGATGCGTTTGGGGATGGCATGAATCAAGGTGCCCCCGGCAACTACCTATTGTTCAATGAGGAAGGCAAGCTTATTGCTAATTTGGCGAAACCTAATTTCGGCGCTTCCTCGTCCAGTCAGTTCTGCCTGACCAATCAATGTCTTTTATCTCTTCAGGTGGGTGTAGCACAAGAATCTGACCCCGGAGCTGGTGATGCTTTTGTCATTGCAGAAACAGCAAACGCTCTTGGCAATGTATTGTATAGTATAGACGGTGGAACAAGTTTTCAGGATAGCAGCCTGTTCTCGAATCTATCTCAAGGAGTCTATATGCTTATCGCATCGGATGGCGCAGGCTGTATGGATACAAGCAGTTTCGAAATTTTGGAATGTCAGCTGAGTGCTATGATCAACACTTCACCTGCCATTGGCGGCGATGTAGGCGCAATACATATTACAGTCACCGGAAACAATGGCCCGGTCACCTATAGTATAAATGAAGGGGTATTTATTTCAGACTCATTCTTTATCATGCTTGAGCCTGGAGATTATATTGTTCAGGTCAGGGATAGTGTAGGATGTTTACTCCCCGATACAGTGACTGTCTCCACGTCAGTCAGTACATCATCGCTTACTGGTGATTACCTCATTTACATTTCGCCAAATCCAGGTCGGGAATTATTTCGAATCGAAGCCTTGCTCGGCATTGATCAACTTTTTATTCCATACACCATTCATACGGCTTCTGGACAACCTGTTATAAACGGAAGCATTGTACGCTACGACGAATCGCATAAAGGAGAATTTTCGCTCAAATCATTTCCAGCGGGTGTCTATTATATTGTCTTTCAGTTAAGCAATGAATTAGTAGTTCGTAGAATTGCTAAAGTGGACTGAGGCCAATGAAGTATTCGAATGAAAAGGAAATGAATATTAAAATCAGGGAGTTGTTCGCCTATCGGCGAATTACAAACTTGTTTGAAAAATGCGGCCTGAAACAAAGCGATTCATTTCCAACGCATCTGGTTGCCTTGCAATTTCAGATTTATCTTCTTGATGCTTATCTCGAATCCACATGGGCTTTGGATAAATCCAAATTAGCAGGCTACTGGGAAAATATTAAAACCGCACTAGCACCATTTGAATTATCAGAAAAGGCAATAAAATCGTTGTTGCGGGAAATCAGGGTCTATGAACATATTGAAGCAAATTGTCGGATCGGAAAATGGCCAACTGAAGTTCCGTTTAAGAAATTCTATACCACCAAATCCTGCGATGTACGCCTTGTGCGTCATCTCTTGTATTCGTCGTATCCGGAACTGAATAATTATTGGGAAGAAGATGCTTGGAAATATTATGACCTGATCACCGAAATCAATGATGATGTTGGGGATGTAATCGAAGATTTGAATACCTACAATGGAAACCGTTTCCTGATTTCAATTTTACGCCATGGACATCTTGCAACCAAAGCCTCTTACGATAGATTTCTATCAAAAACGGCGTTTAATGCTGAAGCGTATTTCAGAACCCGTTTTCTAATAGGGGAGAACGTCCAATTATTTGAATGGACGGCTGAGCGTGCTATTGAAACAAAAGAACTGCTGGATCAAACCATTCATACGCTGGATCATACGCTCAGTTCAAGTTCTCTTCTGCTCCAAAAAATGGAGTAGAAGTCTAATTCAAACCTTATATTCCATAGGGTCAAATGGCTATTTGCCTGATTATGAATGGGTAATAAAATCAGAATACATCATGTAGTCGTTCCTGAGATAGTTAAATCGTAACTTTGGCCTAATAAGTCAATGTCAAGAAAGTCAAATGAGTAGTGAATCATTGTCCGTTAATTATATCGGGAGTTATCCAGATGTGAAGGAATGCCCTGAGCTTGCTTTTCCTGAATACTGTTTCATCGGTCGATCGAATGTGGGCAAGTCCTCCCTCATCAACTATGTCACGGGCAATAATGAAATAGCGCGAACTTCAAAGAAACCCGGTAAAACACAATCCATTAACCTGTTCCAGGTGGCCGGCGAACCGGAATGGTATATTGTCGATTTACCCGGATACGGTTATGCAAAAACTTCCAAGAGTACGCGAAGACGATGGTCTTCGCTGATCGATCGTTATATCCTGAACCGGGAAAACCTGATGTGCACTTTTCTTTTATTGGACATACGCCATAAAAGGCAGGAAAACGATCGGCTTTTTATGAATCAGTTGGGCGAACACAATATTCCCTTTTGCATCGTTTTCACTAAATCGGATAAACTAAAACCCGATGAACTGGAAAAGGCCATTCTCGATTACAAAAACGAAATTCTGACCGAATGGGAAGCGTTGCCACAGATTATTGTCACCAGTAGTATTAAAGCATTAGGCAGAGAAGAAATATTGGAATTAATCAATCGAACGAACATTATCTACGCCGACTATGCCCACTAAAACAAAGGTATACCCCCAGCTTATACCTGAGATTCAGGATTGGCCCATCAATAAGTTATACGCCAATCGGGATGGATTAATAGCGGCTGTAGACCAACAGACGCTTGACTATATACTTGAAAAACATGGCGACCGACTTGGCGAACTCATTTCCAGAGTTTGCTATCTGGAACTTATCCGACTTAAAAATAATCCCTGGAAGGTAGACCCTCCTAAAGAACCACAGTTTTGGAAGCGCATACGAAGTGAGGTCGCAGCGAATGAGAAATTAAGCGCAGAGCTAAGGCAAAAGAATAATACGGATATACTGCGAACCATCATTCATCGGTATACTACAGAAATAGCAGGAAATTTTAAAGAGAGTACGTTTCTATTTGCCCGTAAGTTCCTCACATTCTTTTTTAAACGCTTACTGAATGCTGCTGCCGGTAAGATTCACCGAAAATTTTGGAATACTAAGCTTGAATTATATGAGCGAATCAAGGTGCATGGTGATGTCGAACATGTAAGGAGTTTGTTTAACAAAGGTACCGTCGTCATACTACCTACGCACTTATCAAATATGGATAGCATTATGGTTGGCTATGCATTAGATTTTGTCGTCGGTCTTCCTTCCTTTGCTTATGGTGCAGGCCTTAATTTATATGAGTCAGAGATATTTGCCTATTACATGTCACGTTTAGGGGCTTATAAAGTTGACCGGCGTAAAAAGAATCCCATTTATCTGGATAGCCTGAAATTTATGTCGCAGGTCATGATTGAGCGCGGGACTAACTCTTTATTTTTTCCAGG
>JBBKWA010000321.1:0-10054 GCA_037968695.1 Saprospiraceae bacterium | reverse complement strand
ATATATCATGAAGATCTTCAGGCTTTTATCATTGGCATCCCTTATCCTTGTGTTGGTTTCCTGCGGGAAAAACGGAGTTGATCCTAAAAATGCAAACAACAAAGAATTTGAATTGTACATCGATTATTGGAATTCGGATGGGACTAACCCACAGATCACTTTTGATGCTGTCAATTCTTCACCGGAAGTGAAAATTGATTTTACAAAAACATTTGCTGGTTTAGCAGTACCACCTAATTATGCTAACGTGATCATTGACAATGTTCGGATCATAGATAAGCAAGATGTTAATTATGAGATAAACCAAATTACCGCTTATGAGTGGCGAGAAGATATTGATGATTGGAAGATAGATGTCGAGTTTACCATGCAGTACACACAGGTACAGGATTTGACGATCATCATGGTGCTGGATGAGAGTGCATCCCTTGGAAATGATTTTGAAAAAATCAAAGAATACGCAAGCACGTTTATTGCGAATGTTCTGGCAGAAATTCCTAGTGCACGAATTGGTATCGTAGATTTTTCAGATCAGATACATAGCTTTCCCGCGACCAACAATAAAGCTGCTCTTCAAAACTATATTGCAAGCCTGACACAAGGCCCATTTACGTCTCTATATGAGTCAGTGAATAAGGGAATTGACATGTTAGAAGCTGAAGAAGCCGAAGGAAAAACCTTATTGATTTTCACGGATGGTACCGATAATAATTCGAATCCTATTTATACGCCGGAATACCTGATCAATAAACTAAATAATAGCTCATCGGATGTGAGCATCACGAGTTTTGCGATAGGACTTGAAGGAAATGGTGGCGTAGATAAGCAAGTATTGGTTGATCTTGCAGCCAACGGTGGGAGCGCAGCTTTCCCAAGAAACATTGATGAACTCGGAGGCGTCTTTCAGAAGTTTAGCAGTTCAATAGCCAACGTATACAATCTAACATATGTAAGAAATCAACAGATGGTCTCAGAAACCGATAAGCGTAAGTTGCGCTTTGTCCTTACCGGTACACCTAAACTGGACTAATTTGTTATAAGAAGAAAGGGTAATAGATTTTCATAGTAATGAGCTTGGCCTAAGGACCCAGGCTCTTTTTTATGTATTAATCTTTCATTCAGGAAACCTCGAAGTTTGCTTTCGATCTTTGAATAACGGATATTTGCAACAGCCGTGCGATCCCTATTTCTTCTCCATTTGATGTTTTGATTTGCTTTCGATCTTTGGTTGAGCAAATTCTTTAAATACTTTTTAAAAGGATTTTAGGCTATAAGTTATATTGTTTTTAATTTGACCACTGACCACTGACCACTGACCACTATACTTTCTTAAAATGCACGCAGAGTCGCAGTTTTTATTTTCACAGCGCACTCTTTTTTAAACAACTCGTTTCACGCAGAGTCGCAAAGAACCAGTATAGCTTTTCCGCCTCTTCCTTCCCGCTGTACTGCGGGACCGCCTTTTCCGCCCTTTTTTCACGCAGATTCGCAGTTTTTATTTTCACTAAACACTAAACACTAAACACAATTAAAATGCACGCAGAGTCGAAGAGGCGCAGTTTTTTATTTTCCACTCACCACTCACCACTCACCACTCACCACTCACAGCTCACCCCTACCACCCCACATACTTCGGCGGCTCAACATTTTTCAAGCGCAAATACACAACAAGTTGTCCCCGATGATGTGTTACATGATCCGTCATTAGAAACAACACTCTCATTCTGGTCATAGGACCGGCGATAAACTCAACTAGTTCTGTAACTTCTTTTTGGGTGAGCCCATCGATAGTCGTAGCCGCATAAGCAAAAGATTTCTCAAGCATGGCGATGATCTCCTTTTTTGAATTTCCCGTAGCACTTGGGTCAACGTGATTCTTGGTACCCTTTAAATAAGAAGAACTCAACCAGATCATATTTCCGGCGATATGTTTGAGTTGCTCGCCAAAAGTCATTTCTTCCGGAGTAGGAGAAAAAGTATAATAGTCTTCCGGCATACTTCGTGCAAACTCGAGTGTATAAGCAGTCGAATTTTCCCATTTAACTTTAAATTCTTTTAGATAGGTATCCTGTGCATTTAACGTGTTTTGGCCTATTGCAAAGCCCAAAAACATGAAAAAAAGTATTCGAATAGTCATAAGGTCTTTATTTTGAAGACGTAAGATGATATGATTTTCTAACTTCAGAGGTCGCTTTAACAAAACCATAACTACTTATCAGCATGAAATCAACGCAACGTCGTGCTTTTTTACGGAAAATGGCTACTGCCAGCGCAATTCCATTAGTGCCCTCTTTTCTTAAACCAGATGCCACCACCGATTGGATCCATAATTATAAAAATGAGGTTGGAAGTTTTTTGCCATCCGCCAGCGGTAATGACGTGTCACTCCTGGTCCAGGATGAACAGTTTTGGTATGGGATTAAAAATATGTATGCCTGCTCTCCCGGACTGCTTAATTTAAATAATGGCGGCGTAAGCCCGCAACCCATTATCGTCCAGGAAGCATTCGAACGATATAACCGCCTCTGCAATGAAGCTCCGTCTTACTATATGTGGCGCATTCTTGACCAGGGCAGAGAGCCATTGCGGCAACGCTTAGCCACTTTAGCCGGCACATCAGCGGAAGAGCTGGCAGTAGTAAGAAATGCCAGTGAAGCGCTCGAAACCATCATTTTCGGCTTAAGGTTAGAGCGTGGTGATAAAGTTGTTGTTTGTAACCTGGATTATCCGAATATGGCTAATGCATGGAAACAACGGGCACATCGCGATGGCATTATTTTGAAAGAGGTGGAACTTCATCTCCCCAGGATGACCAATGACCAAATTGTGAATGCTTTTGCTCAGCAGATTACGAAAGATGTCAAAGTAGTGCATATCACTCACCTCATCAACTGGAATGGACATATTCTGCCAGCCAAGCGCATCGCTGATCTCGCACATGCCGTCGGTGCTCGGACAATTGTGGATGGTGCCCATTCTTTTGCCCATATCCAATATAATATTCCGGATTTAGGTGCTGATTACTTTGGGACAAGTCTACACAAGTGGCTGTGCGCACCTTTTGGTACCGGAATGATTTACGTTAAGCAAGAACACATTGCAGCACTCTATCCACTGCTGGCAAGCCCGGATCCGGAAAGTGATGATATCCGAAAATTTGAAAACCTAGGGACCAGATCATTCGCCATCGAGCAGGCCATTGGTCAAGCAATAGACTTCCAATATGCTATTGGAAGCCCCCTAAAACAAGAAAGGTTGCAGTTTCTGAAAAAGTATTGGACTGACGCGGTAAAAAATCATCCGCGCATTCATATCAATACAGACACACATGCAGAAAGAAGTTGCGCATTATGTATAGTGAATGTCGAAGGATATACACCTCCCGAATTAGGAAGTAAGCTACACACAGAGTATAAAATTCACACGACAGCCATTGAGTATGCTAATGTGCTCGGGGTGAGGATAACGCCGCACGTATATATTGTAAAAGATGACCTTGATCGATTAATCGAGGCATTACATAGTTTAGCAGAATCTTAATATGCAACGTTGAACCATTTTTACGTTCATTAGTTTACAATCTATCTTTTTCGAGCGTATAGTAACTGACTGATGCAACGTAGACTGGCTACAGTAGTCTTTAATGATATCTCAGGGTACACTTCCCTGATGCAGGAAAATGAGACCCTTGCCATTAGCCTCAGATTACGCCATAAAGAAGTGGTGGATCGCCTCACCCATCAACACAACGGCAAAGTCATTCAATATTATGGGGATGGGACACTTACTTTATTTAATTGCTCTATTGATGCGGTCAATTGCGCTCTTTCGATGCAAAGAGAATTTGATGAGAGCCCGCAAATTCCATTACGGATTGGTATAAATTCAGGAGAAGTCCTCCTTGGACCGGATGGGATATATGGCGATTGCGTCAATATCGCCAGTCGTATCGAACGGATGAGTGTTCCTGGGTCGATCCTGATTTCTGAAAATGTACATAAGGATGTCATCAATGAGAATGGCATACAAACAAAAGATCTTGGGCATTTTGAATTGAAGAATGTTAAACACCCGATGCACATTCATGCGCTTGTATCCGAAGGCATCACGGTGCCCGTTCAAAAAGATCTTGCAGGAAAAATTGGATTTAAAGAGAAGGCCATTATCGTATTGCCATTTTATAATTTAAGTAAAGACCCGGAAAGCGATTTTCTTAGTGATGGGATTACGGAACAGATTATATATGCACTGAGTGATATAGAAGGTTTGCGGGTTACATCGCGTACATCAAGTTTTGCTTTTAAGGATAAACCGGTAAACCTACGCGAACTACATCAGGAGATAGGTATTGATCATGTACTGGAAGGCAGCGTAAGGCAATATGGAAACAAAGTGAGGATTACTGCACAACTTATAAATGCAGCAGATGACTTTCACCTTTGGCGTGAGACGTACAATCGTGAATTGGAAGATGTCTTTATGGTGCAGGATGAAATTGCATTAAGTATTTCTAATAAATTAAAAGCAAGTTTTCAGGAATCGATTGATAGGAGTAATTTCAACCTCAATAAGAAGGCGAAAGCGCCAGAACCTTCCGCCTTTGATTATTACACCAAAGGCAGATACTATTGGAATCAGATGTTACCGGGATATGTCGATCGTTCGATTCAAAATTTTCAAAAGACGGTGGAGATAGATGATTCCTTTTATCTCGGGTGGGCTGCTTTGGCAAAAGCATACGCCTATAAAGGGCTTTATAACCTGATGTTGCCGGAGATAGCAGCACAACATTGCCTGCAAGGTCTTAATAAGGCAACTCAATTAGACGCGCATCATCCACACACGAAGTCAGGCTGGGCATTGTACCACCTATTTTATACCTGGGATTTTAAGCGCGCCGGAGAAAATTTATTGTTTGATGCTACTAGCCATCAGGAGAATTTTATTCTCCAAAACCCTATACGTCATGCGCATGGCTTGCATTTATTGATAAGCAATCGATAAGATGAAGGCATTAATACACTTCGTCAAGCATTAAAATTTGATCCTTTGAATTTGACTATTCAAATTGACTTATCCAGAGCTTATCTCGTGACCGGAGAATTAGGAGATGCGCTGGACCAGGTCAGCCACATGATCGATATACGTCCTGATTTTCTTCAGGCGCTAGAACTCAAAGGGTGGATTTTATATAGCCTTGGGAAAAAGCGCGAAGCCATAGATTCATTCAAATTGTATAGAAAACAATCTTCGTCTCCAATAGCGGGACTGGCCGGGCTATCTTATGTTTATGCCAGAACGATGCAGACCAAACTAGCGGAAGAAGTTAAGGAACTGATGCGGTCAGTAGCACATGACATGCCATCGTATCTGCCGCATTATAGTCTTGCCTTGGCACATTTGGGTGCGCAGGAGTATTCGGCGATGTTTGAACAATTGAAACTGGCTACGAAAACAAGAATTCCAGTGATGATATTTCTCGATTCAAATCCGATATGGGATGAAATCAAAAGGTTTAATGCCTATAGGGCATTGACAGACTCGATTTATACGAATGTTTATAGCCCCCCTTTGTATGGCATGACTAAACCATAAACTCGTTCCTCACGGTCTTTTCTCCTAATAAAATCATACCATGTCTCACAATATTTCCAGATTTTCTTGCGGTGCTTTTCACTTAGTTCGCCAGGCATCGACAGAATTCTGTGCAACACGCCTGTCTTAGTAGCTTCAAATGAATCAAGAATCTCAGCAGATCGATGGACAAAGTATTCTCCTTTATAAACTCTATCATTTGGATGTTCTATCCCATCTGAAAGTAAACTTCTCCGGTAGCTGGCGCCAACGATATTACAGTAATCAAAATCATAAGGAATGACGATGTATTCGGCTTGCTTTTTGTCAAAAAACAATTTCGCGTTGCGCGCCATAATAACACTCCAGTCAAGATTACCAATTAGAAAATTGAAAGCTACCGCTTTGCTATAGGTCTCATAATCAAGTGAGTCCTCAGGGGGATTAAATAATTTCGCTTCTTTTACATCAAGCCGGGCTTCCAGGTCTTTGTCTGGTTCTATCATAAAACCGGTTGATTGAAGTGTGTTATTTGGATTGAGCTGATCGCAATACAGGACAGTCAGCCACAAGGTTCGATAAGCATATGGGGTTAAGCTCTCATACAGTTGGTAGCAAAGACGCTCCTCTAAAAGATTTTCTTGGCCTTCCGCTGTCTCAAGACAATGTGTGACAAGTTTGACCTCATCGTGCTTATTTAATCCAAGATCTTTTAGCGTTGATTTTCTAAAATCTAAAAGCAAAGGAGGCATAGAACAGGTCATCCGCCGAAACTTTCCGCGTAGATTGACCTTAATCGCCTCGTCTGTCAAAAACATCCCATTTTCAGTTCGGATGCTTATAATTGCATCGATTTCTTCGCTTTGGGTCTTGTAAAGGGAGTCAAATGGGTAACTCAGCGTAATGAAAATGCTGGTATGCGTAGATAGCTGTTCAAAAATAGACATCGATTCCTGCCCATTTCCATTTACAGAGAAAGTAATGTGGAAAAGGAGTAGAAGACCGTAAATACGCATGAAATAGGATTGTATTGTGCAAAATTCGCAAGAAATATTGGGTTCAAGGTACATTTTTAACTATCAGTCAAAATTCAAGTTTAGTTTTGTACAATGATGCTTAGTGCACTATGGGGCTTTTGGCTTCTTTTTACACCTTTTAATTCACAGCCACTACCGTCTGAGAAACCCACCAATATTATTCTGGTGATCGGCGATGGAATGGGGCTAGCCCAAATTGCCCTGGCAGAGTATCTAACAAAACCACCATCACCTTTGGCCCAAATGGAAGTAGTGGGTTTGCAAAAAACACATTCATACAATAATCTTGAAACCGATAGCGCAGCATCAGGTACAGCGATAAGCAGTGGTGTGAAAACGTACAATTCAGCTATTGGTGTTGGCCCGGATAGTATTGCCCTGACGTCTATTTTTGAATTGGCGAAAGCCAAAGGCATGAAGACAGGCTTTGTGGTCACCTCTTCAGTCGTTCATGCAACGCCGGCCTCTTTTTATGCGCATTCCTTTTCCCGGGCGACCTATGAAGCCATTGCCACCCAATTGACCGGGTCAGGAATTGATGTGTTTGTAGGTGGAGGAGAGAAGTATTTTGACAAGCGATATTCAGATAATGTAAACTTACTCAAAACGCTGGAAGAGAATCACTACGTGGTTCTTTCTCCTGATAAATCCCATGAACGGTATGATTTTGAATCAATAGACATCAAGAAGAAAATTGCATGCTTTACCGCTTATGAAGATCCTAGTCGGGCAACAGCTGGAAGGAAGTATTTGCCTAAAGTTGCCGTCAAGGCAATAGAAGCATTGCAAAAGCGTGCAGATAACGGATATTTTCTAATGATCGAAGCATCACAGATCGATTGGGCTTCCCATGCGAATGATCAGGAATGGCTGGCATTGGAAATGCAAGATGCTTATCACATGTTAGAGTTGGTGCTTGAAAAGGTAAAGGAAGATGGAAATACCCTACTTATTGTTACTGCTGACCATGAGTGTAGCTATATGAGCCTGAAAGGAAAGCGATCCCCACGTGTTAAGTTTAATACTAAAGTGCATTCTTCGCAGATGGTGCCGGTATTCGCTACAGGGCCAGGCGCTGAAGAATTTTTAGGCATTTATGAAAACACAGCAATATTTGATAAAATGAAAATGTTGCTAGGATTGTAATAGCAACACCCTTTTGTGGAGCGGTTTCTTTTTTGTTAGTTTACCTGAAATATCAGCAGCACATTTAATGGCATCGAAGAAATTTAATGTTGCATTTAGTACGATCGGAACAAACACGTTTTTCCGTTTCATAAAACTGGTTATAAAATTTCCGGTAGATAGAAAGTATTGGTGGCGATGTTTTATTTCTGGAATAGTCAGCTTCGTCGCTGAACCTTTTCGCTGGTATGAACACGTAAAGTATGCCAGTAAATTAAAGAAAGTAGAATTGCCCAAGTCACCCGTTTTTATTCTTGGACATTGGCGCAGCGGCACAACCTTAATGCATAATCTGATTTGCCAGGACAAGCAATTTTCTTTTATTACAACCTACCAGGGTGTTTTTGTCAATGTGTTCTTTAGTGGTCGATGGTTTTTTCGAAACCTAATGAAAGCGCTCATGCCCGAAAGGCGTGCTACTGACAACGTAAAACTTTCTGCCGGATTCCCACAAGAAGAAGGTTTTGCCTTAGCGAATATGGGTTCGTTCGCCTTTTACAATTACTGGTATTTCCCAAAGTCCTGGCGCACATTCTACAATAAATATGTAAGGTGTGAGGATGTTTCAAAAGAGCAATTGGCATTTTATCAAAAACAATATAAAGGACTCATTGCACAAGCCATATATTTTCACGGTAGAAAAGGATTTGTATCGAAAAATCCACCTAACAGTGGTAGAATAAAGCACATTCTTGAGATGTTTCCCAATGCCAAATTTATCTATCTCTATAGAAACCCGTTGATGGTTTTTCAGTCAACCGTACATTTCTTTGCCGGCACATTGCCTGCACTGCAAATGCAGGATTTCTCTAAGGAAGAACTGGAGGAGATGGTGTTTGGGATGTATGAGCATACCATTCGTGCGTATGAAGCACAAAAAGTACTAATTCCTAAAAACAATTTGATTGAAGTGCGTTATGAAGATTTTGTGAAGGATCCCTTGGTTCATATTGAAGAAATTTACCAACATCTGAATTTGCCAAATTTCGAGCAAGCCAGTCCATCTTTTAGAGCTTATCTGGAGACACAGAAAAAATTTAATAAATCAAAACGCAGTTTTACGTACGAGGAGAAAGAAAGAATCAAAAAAAGGTTAGGATTTGCTGTAAATTTGTATGGATATAATTAATTTCCAGCTACCCTTTATAAAGAATTGAGTCCATTCCCTGTTTGTAACATTAGTAACCTTTAGTTGCAGCAATTAACCTCATTTTTGCAGAAACAAAAACTAAGCCATGCCTAACGCCACAATTATCGATGTAAGAACGCCTCAGGAATTTTCCGGAGGACACGTAGCTGGAAGTATTAATATTCCACTTAATGAAATACAAGGAAGAGAATCCGAGATTAGCGACTATACTAAACCTATTGTTCTTTGTTGTCAGAGTGGTCACCGCAGTGGTCAGGCAGCGCAATACCTAAATCAAAAGGGCATTGAATGTACTAATGGGGGTGGTTGGATGGAAGTCAACCAACGATTGATGTTAGAAACAGAATAAACCATATGTTGAAATTTATAAAAAAATTATTTGGATCATCTGGTACCGATTTTGCAACACTTGTTGCCAACGGTGCACAGATCATTGATGTGCGTACAAAAGGCGAGTTTAATCAGGGGCATATTGAAAGAGCAAAGAATATTGCCCTGGATACACTTCCCAATCATTTATCAATGATCAATAAGTCCAAACCGGTCATTACTTGCTGCGCTTCAGGTGTCAGGAGCGGCAAGGCAAGAAACTTTCTGCTCGACAATGGGTTTATAGAGGTATACAATGGGGGAGGCTGGAAAAGCCTAAATAATAAATTAAAGACGGATCATGAGAGATAGATTATTATATGGTTGGACATTTCAGCGTGGATTTTACCTGGTTGTGGGTAGTATCATTTGTGTGATATCCATTATAAACCAGGAGTGGATAGGTATTGCAGTAGGAACTTATTTTGCTTCTATGGGTTTGTTTGCTTTTGGCTGCGCTGGTGGTCATTGCTACAGAAAGGAGTACCCAGGGCAAGCAGAAAGTGATCCGAAGTCATTTAATTCTTAAAATAATGCCGGAAACCAAAATTAAAAATCGGACATTTAATACAATTATTAAAGAGGAACCATTGGTGCTCGTGGATTTCTTTACGACATGGTGTGGTCCCTGCAAAATGATGAAGCCGATCCTGGAGGAGCTTCACGCAAAAACAGGTGATCAGGTGAAGATCTTAAAAGTCGATGTGGACAAGAATCCAAAAGCTGCTGAGGTTTATAA
>JBBKWA010000320.1:0-36158 GCA_037968695.1 Saprospiraceae bacterium | reverse complement strand
AAAGTAAATAAGCTATTTTTCCAATCCCTCACCACTCACCACTCACGCCTCACGCCTCACGCCTCACTCCTCCAAGCTGTCATCATCCTCCAGCCCTATCCGTTCTGAAATCTTATAGCGATTGCGATTAGGCGAATTGCGGCTGATCATCTCTGCAAGAAAACCTGTGAGAAATAATTGTGAACCGATAATCAGGGTAAGGATACCAAAAAAGAAAACTGGTCTGTCAGAAATGCGGACAATGTCCATGGTGATTTTTAGGAAACTCAAATAAGTAAGAATCCCAAAACCAACAATAAAAAATAGGACACCCAAGGTTCCGAAAAAATGCATTGGCCGTTTGCCAAATTTTCCTACAAACATGATGGAAAGAATATCTAAAAACCCATTCAACATCCGCTCCCAGCCAAACTTGCTATAGCCAAACTTTCGTGGTTGATGTTTTACGACTTTTTCACCTATTCGTTTGAATCCGGCCCACTTCGCGATGACAGGAATATAGCGATGCATTTCACCGTAGACTTCAATGTTTTTGACAACTTCATTTTTATAAGCCTTTAGGCCACAATTAAAGTCATGGAGTTTTATGCCTGACGCCCATCGGGTCACGCCATTGAAAAATTTAGAAGGAAGTGTTTTGCCGATAGGATCTTTTCTATCTTTTTTCCATCCACTGACGAGATCATAGTGCTCTTCCAGGATCATGTGCATCAGATCAGGTATCTCCTCAGGGGAGTCCTGTAAGTCAGCATCCATGGTGATCACCACATTGCCTGATGCTGCTTCAAAACCTTTTTGAAGTGCTGCGGACTTTCCATAGTTGCGCCTGAATCGTATTCCTTTTACCCAATCGTATTGTTCTTTGAGGCGGCAAGTGACCTCCCAGGTTTTGTCATCACTGCCATCATCGATGATAATGGCTTCAATTTCCTTAATGTCGTTTGCCTTAACGACTCGGTCAATCCAGGCCATGAGTTCAGGCAGGGATTCTTCTTCGTTAAACGTTGGAATGATCAGTGATAAATCGATTGCGTTTTTGGCCATAGGTCTTTTTAATCCTCGGGAATATGCGGTGGAGCATCCACCTTAAGAAGGGCAGCGGTAATTAAGGATTTGATCAATCCCCAGAAAATAACGGATACCATGGCGATCAAACTTATGATGAACGGATTCATCATGTAACCCATATATTTTCTTGCTACGTCCATTTGATCTTCCGGCATATTTTGTTTTTCCCATTGAGCTTCAGTTGCTGCCATCAATTTACTAATAAAGTCAGGGTCAATTAAAGCTAAATAGATATAAGAAAATACAGCAGAAACAAGAGCGGCAATAAGTGCGATACCCATACCGGATTTAAAACCCTGTCCAAATGTTAGGAAACCACCAAGTTGAGTATCCCTGATTTCTTTAACGCCAAGATAAACAGTAACTAAAGTACCTAAAAACACCAAGGTATTGCTCAACATGCCCAGCATGCTAAATCCACCCCCTTCCTGAAGCCCAAGCATATTGTTTAAAAGCGAAAAGATTACATACACCATTCCGGTGATCAACCCCCATTTCATCGTTGTAGACATAATTCGTTTTGTTTTAAGTGGATAGACAATAATCAAATATATTAATTAACTATCACATGATCTTTAAGCACAGTACCAATCACCTTTCCGTTAAAGTTTCTTCCTGCCAGCGCATCATTATTTGAAAGAGAATGTTTTGTGCCGGTATAGGTCCATTCAATATCAGGATCAAAAAGGGTTAATTCCGCTTTCTCGCCTTTGCTAATCTTTGGTGTAGTCAACCCAAGTATAGTTCTTGGCCCTGCACAAAATTTATTCACGATTTGTTCCAGGGGCATATGCTCCCGGAGCGCTGTGTTTGCAGCAGCAAAAGCAGTTTCCAAACCAATCGAGCCAAATGAAGCAAAAGTAAATTCACATTCCTTGGTTTCCACTTCCATAGGCTGATGGATAGAGGAGATATGATCGATTGTATCTTCTTTAAGTCCTTTTATAAGGGCTTTCCGGTCTTTTTGTGTACGGAAGGGTGGTAAGACTTTCAAATGACTGTTAAAATCACCTACATCTTTATCCTCTAACAATAGATGCATTGCAGGTACATCCGCGGTAATACGGAGCTTTTCACCTTTTGCCCGGTGTATGAGCGGTATCGATGCAGCAGCTGATAAAGCATGAAAGTGTAACCTTGAATTGGTATACGCCACTAGCTGGATATCGCGCTGCACAGTGATTTCTTCGCCTACTGAAGGAATGCCGGTTAATCCCATTGATGTACTGACATTGCCTTCATGCATCTGTCCACCGTCAGTGATATTCCTGTCCAAAGGGAAATCTATGATTACTGCATTGTAAGGAATGATGTATTCCAATGCTCTTGTCAGGAGGCCTGTTTCCAAAGGTTTTTTTCTTCCATCACTAAATCCAACAGCACCGGCATGAATCATATCTATGATTTCTGTGAGATCGCAGTCTTCCAGGTCTTGAGATACAGCTCCAATGGGATACAACCGCACAGTAATTGTAGCATTCAGCTGATGAATATATTCGATTTCAAGCCTGCTGTGAATAGGTGGATTTGATCTCGGAAAAGTAGCGAGCGCTGTATACCCTCCGGCACGCGCAGCTTTGGCAAGAGATTCAAATGTCTCGCGATATTCGAATCCGGGTTGTCCGCATTGAGCGCCAATATCTAGCCATCCCGGGGAAACATGCAAATTCTTGGATTCAATCACCTTCGCTTTAGGGTCGGTAATCGATCGGGCGATATCCTTAATCATGCCATTTTCAATCAGGATGTCCTTTTTAGAGGAGGCCTCTGATCCAGGCTGTAGTATTGTTGCCTTCTTGATTAATAATTTCATAGCCGTAAAATAGAAAGATGATTTAAGGTTTGTCAATTATCCATTCTTCCAAAGCCGTATTAATGCGATTTCTATTCCTAAAAATAATAACCCCAGTAGAATACACCATTTCCAAAGAAGCTTTCCCTCCCTGTTTGATTCTATCAATTGTGTGAAATTCGTTTCTTCTGTTTCATCCCATATAACCAGTCCTTCGCTATTGGCTAAAGTGCTTAAATCGGTCACAGCCAGTTTTGATTCCCTTCGGTCATAATTGAAGGCAAGTGATGCAATCAATTCTTCCTGTTGCTTTAATTGATAGATACCCGAAGAAAGTACCTGACCTGAAACGTCTACCAGCATCTTTGACCCCAATGGTGATATTCCGGGAATAAATGTTGTCGTGCCGGTTATAGATAGCGGACGCTGTTGGTCTATCAATACCTTATCAACGGAAATAAGATTATCTATTCCAATGGTATAGGCTAGTTTTCGGGCATCGCTGGTATATAGCGTTAGATTGTGTAAAAGCGGTACGAATAATTCAGGCTGAGTGACCAGATTGTTGACTGCCTCATCCAGGGAGGATGATAGCACACAAAATGCCCCTTTCCCGGGGGTATAAAATGTCAACAAATCACCACCGTCTCTGAAGGTCAACAGGGATTCACCTTTTGAACCCGTATTGGAAGAAGGAAAGGAAGCAGATACTTTTGGCAAACGCATATTCGCGCGCATCCGGTTAAACACACCTTTATAAATAAACGCTTCGTTATTCAGTCGACCTACCTGCCTTTCACTTTTTGACCACGGTAAAAATTCACGGGCATTCATGCTTTTGAGCAAGGCATTGTATTGTTCAATCGGGCCTTGATTCGCTGGTATAAATAATAGATTTCCGCCTTCTTCAACATATCTTTTTAATCCCGCGATTAAACCGGAAGGCATGGATTGAAGTTCATTGAGAATAATCAAATTGAACTCCTGGAATCGTGCATAGGGAATATTATTGGCCAACACATTTTCCCTTAAAAAATAATCGGTATCATCAAAGACAGCGGATATTTTTTTGTTTTCCGTCCGCTCATTAATATTGAGTACATGCAAATTTTCAGCAACATAAAAGCTCAGGAAATAGGTGTCATCAAAAGTGACAGGGTAGTCGCTGATCCGAATCGCAACGGTATGCCAGCCTGTTTTTAGTATAGTAATATTGGCCGTATCAATGACGACCTGGCCAGCGGCAATATCAAACGTTCCCTCTGGACGCTCTTGCCCATCAAGGCCAATGACTACTCTTATATTGTCTACCTCTTCACGTGCATAATTATGTACGGAAAAAAGTAGAGATGAGGTTTGGTTTAAGGCTTGAACAGGTGATTCAAACCAGGCACTGTCAATGGCAACATTCTTTTCTCTTACGCCGCGCATTGGAAGGAGGTTGATGGGGTGCTCCATCGCTGATGCGTCAAGATCAAAGATGGATTCCTGGAAATCTGAAATAATCCAGGACACAGGCGATCCTTCCTCTCTGGCAAAAGATTGTTTTTGTCTTGATGCAACTATTGACAAAGGTTTTACCAGTGGCGTAAAGTCCATTTCTTCCAATCGGACCAGTGCTTCATCACGGCTAATCCATTGATTCTGGGAAGCAGACAATTCATGACCGATGACCTGGAAATGATCTTCCTGACCGTAGCCAAGGATCACCTCCTTTGCTTTTTGTCGCGAACGGTCAAATAACGAAAGATCTTTTCCGAAGGATTGCATGGAAAAAGAGTTGTCTACAAATACGCTGACATTCCGGATGCCCGCTTTAATGGAATCATTTAGTGGGATAAAAGGCTGAGCAAAGGCCAGTATGACAAAAGCCATGGCCAGCAACCTCGACAATAGAATCAATAAATTACGCAATCGATTGCGCGCCGAAGTTTCCTCCTTTACTTCACGCAGAAATCGTAAGTTGCTGAAGTATACCTTTTTATATCGTCTGAAATAAAAAAGATGAAGGATGATCGGAATGGAAAGTGCGGTCAACGCCCACAAAAAAGCTGGATATAAAAACTGCATCGTGCGCCAAAGATAGTTTTCCAAAAGGCATATAAAAAAGAAAAGCCTGTAGTCAGTTCGAACTACAGGCTTTTTTAGACTTAGAAGGTCATTTAAATGACCGAATTTTTCTACCGCACCACAATCTGGCGAGCTGCGATTCCTTCATCAAACTGGAATCGAAGTACGTACTGCCCTGATGGATAGTGACTTACATTTAAATTGTAATAATTATTGTTGATACCAGAGTGAATTTCAATCAAAGAACCTTTTAGATCATACACACTGATGCTTCTGATCGGATATTCATCCCGCACACCAATGAATACTTCACTGCTTGCCGGGTTAGGGTAGGTCACCATTTGAATTTGCTCGATATTCACCAACTCCTCAGTACTTGTCAACTCTGAAAGATCAAGTGCAGAATACAGACGAGGAAGCACATATGCAAAAATGCTGTCAATATACCTGTGTGCTTTTTCTCTGGTCATATCAGGATTGGTTTGAAAGCCTGCCATGCTGTTGACATTAGATAAGGTATCCCAGTATTGCCATGGCGCACTGTCAAAAGGTCCACCCGTCCCATAGATTGGGTATAACCCCTCAAAACCATCATTTCGTGCATTCACAGAAGCAGTTACTTCCGTTTGGAATGTGGTCACGTTCTTAGGATTAAGGGAGGCATTATTGCCATATTCATTAGCGAGTTTTTGAACAAGGTAGGCACCCTGAACTTCAACTACTTCGAGATTGACCACTGGTACCAGGACAATACCCTCAACATAAGGAGCAAAAGGATCATAAGGACATTGTATAGAAATAATTGGTGGTTGACCCGGATCAATCCAAGCCGTGTCGGCAATTGCACCTCCCAGGTTTACGGAAGCTGCAAAGTCAGAAGAATACCCAACATGGTTAGGGTAGCAAAGTGTATCACCTGCTGGAAACGGAAAAGGAGCTCCCGGACTGATACCTACTGTAAGTCCACGGACATCTCCGTTTATCTGAGGTATAATCATAGGTATAAAACCGCCCATGCCATCAGAAATCAGAAACTTGCCATTTGAGGCAGTAGGAATCTTTACATAAGCATCAAGCGCACTTGTGTTCATGCCAACATATCCACCTGTACCTTCACCCATGTGGACAATACGACTGGTATCAATGCGGAACGGGTTATCAAGTTCAGCAACTGACTTTTTCCAAAACCGAACACATGTATTGGCATCCTGAACTCCACGGTATGCGGCATTGATTAAGGTGAATACGCGTTCATCTTGAGTTGGGGCTATTGGATTCCATCCTATACGGTAATCTGCAGAAACAGCTACATAGCCAGCTCTAGCCAAACGTTTGCACATTTCTACAGCAGCACTATCGCGAAGTGTTCCACCGATACTACCATTTTGTGGGTAGGGTAGGAAGTTTCCGGTGTGCCAAAAAATAACTAACGGGCGTAAAGCCGAAGTGTCTCCGGTTGGTTCATATACATCCATTATCAACGGTTGAGGAATCGCCTCACCAACCTGCTGGAAGGCTAATATAGTTGCGTTTACGCCATAGATCTGATTAGTTGTGACGGTAACATCAACAAAAACGTCCTCAAGGAAAGGATGCTGGGCGTTGGCCATTAGGGTCAGACTCAGAAATAGGGACGCTAAGTAAAATTTCTTCATAATTTTTCAATTGTTTAAATGAATGAATGAATGAATTTGCATGTTAGTGTTTTACAAAATCGTATAGCAAACTGATATAAGCTAAACGGCCGATAGCAGGTCCGCCATACGTTTCATAATGTTGGTTGTCAAGGACGTTAGAAGCCCCGATTTTTACGGTTGTATTCAACCGATTAAGCCCAAGGCTAACTTGTACGTCCAATAGATTATAAGAGGGAATATAACCTGAAAATTGAGGAGAACCTTCATAGGTAAAACCCTCAACCCATTTGTAATTTACGCTAAATCCAATGTTTTTTAATGCCCCAACCCCAAAAAGGCTAATCTTTTGTCCGGTTATGCCCAAATTATACTTATTCCTGGGGGTATTGTAAGCTGGAATAATGGGATCGTCTTCATCTACTTTGGTTAATTCATTATAGCTGTAATTACCATTGAGCGAAATCATACTCGACAAATAATAGTTTAGTCCTATACTGAAGCCCTGTGTTCTAACTTTGGTCTTCGCGTTAGAGGAATATCTGTAAACCGTTGTGTTTTCAGGAAATACTGGTGGCGGGCCATTAAAATCTATATCTGCAGTGATTCCTAATTCATACCCTAAAAAATGCCGGTATTCGTTTCGGTAATAACTCATATCAACATACAAAGAATTAAATAGCGTAGTTCGTGCACCTAATTCTATAGTATTCACTTTTTCAGGTCGAATGCGATCGATACTAAAGTAATTTAGGGTATCCCAGCAAAGGCAAGTCAGCGCATCAATAAAGGAAGCTATGGTAATCAAGCTATCCACCTGTTCGATATGTCCTGCGAGGATAGCTGGACCGACATTTAAATTGAGATATTGATCTGAAAGTGTTGGATTGCGAAGCGCACTGGAAAAGGAAACACGGAAGTACGTGTTTTCTTGTGCCTTATAAACTAAACTGGCTGCCGGGGTTTGAATCCAGCTCATGTTTTCATTTTTATCAACTCTTAGTGTTGCTGTTGCGGTCAGTTTGTTTTCAAGAAATTTTTCCTGGATACCTGCATAAAATCCAAATTCAGAATTCTTTATGGCCGTTACACTATCATTGAAAATAGTCCCGTTAGAACTTGGTGCATACAGTCTGTAATTCCCACCAACGATTATCTCAGAGATAAAACTGGGGTTGAATTTATATTCCCCGTGAATGTGATATAATGCTGATTTGTCGTAGAAGCGAGTTCCATTTTCTTCGTTGTTATAACGACTTGTGATGTCATTGAATGCATCCTCAAATGCCTGTGTTCCGGGGTACAGGAAATTATTGATATCATTATTTATATGTATGTTTTTAGTATTGGCGTATTGCTCCGTGATGGTATGCCAGGCAGCAAGAGAGTCTTTAAATGTAACAAGCCATGCTTCGGCGCCAGCGATATCAAAGCTGACGGTATTAGTTTCCGGGTCATAGATAGGGACCGGGTAGCCTAATGCCCGCATTCGGTTAGGATATTTGCCTATTCCTTTCCAAAAACGTCGGTAATCTCCTGCCCAATCTTCCGGTGTCTTGCTCTCATCCTGCAAACGCAAAGCAGTAAAATAAGGATCATAGGATTTTCCTGCGTTTTCATGCGTAGTATAGGCCCTGATAAAAAATTGATCTCTCTTTCTGAATTCAATACGATTTTGCGTAAAGGAAATATCTTTTAAGCTGAATCGGTTGTCTCCCTGATACACTGTCGTACCAGATCCGTAAGAAGAGGAGAAGATGATTTCAGGAGATTCGATACCAAGTGATGGGTTAGTTCTAAAGTGTAAAGCAGCGTTGGCTTTAATATTCTTGGTATTGTAATCCACCAAATCAATTTCTTTGTAACCTGTTCTGTAGAAATTGCCAAGTCCCGGGTTGGAAATCAAATGAGCATCAGTATTTGTAACATCTGTAAGGGGATAATATTCGTCTCCATAAATATTTACCGCATCATATCGCCCGGGGTTGTTCGATGGTACTCTGCTTCCTGAAATTGGATTATAATTTTCAGCTTCCCAATCATCCGCCCGTAAAGCATAAAAGTTGAGTTTGAAGGCAAAATATTCATTGCCTTCCTTGTTTTTTAACGCATCAGCATACCGAAAGGAGCCTTCCAACAAATTGCGTTGACCTACTCGCACGAGGCCTGACAAACCCTTATGAATAAATGGATTTTTTGTTTCCATACTAATAACGCCGTTAAATGCATTCGGTCCAAAAAATGCACTACTGGCACCAACCACGATATCCACTTTTAGAACATCAAGCTCAGAAGAACCAAGAAAATTTCCAAGTGAAAAATTAAGACCGGGGGCCTGATTATCCACGCCATCAATAATTTGCAAAGAGCGCACCGGACTGGTGGAGTTAAACCCTCGTGTGTTGATGACTTTAAAACCTAAACTGGCCGTTGTCATATCAACATCTTTCATGGCGCCAAGTCCGTCATAAAAGTTTGCACTTGGGGTTGAACGTATAGCCAATAAATCCATGGACTCTATGGTCAATGGAGATTCTTTTTGTTTGTCTAAAATTCGGCTTCCCGTCACCTGAACAGCGTCAATGAGGATGCTTGTTTCGCTCAGTTTGGTACGAATGAAAATGCCCGCTTCTTCAACAATTACTTGTGCTGACTGATAACCGGTGAATGATATTAACAGGGTGAGGGGAAGATCTTCATTTGTTTTAAGCGTAAACTGTCCCTCATAATCTGTTGCCGTTCCGGATGTCGTGCCCTCGATAATCACATTGGCCCCAATTAAGGGCTCTCCAGTTAAATCATCAAATACCTCCCCTCGCAATGTATGCTGACCCAAAAGAATAATAGGTGAGCAAAACATCACAACAAAACCAAGGGTAAAAAAGCATCTTTGCATTGTGATCCTGTATAATAATAGAATTTATCTGGTCTTTTATGCAGATATTGAAAGGGAAATCCCGGTAAATTCGGCTATTAGAATAAGTAGAAAGGTAAGATATTAAATAAAATAAACCAGATAAACTGTGCCATGCCGACTATTTTGCCTGGATATGCATCCAAATAATGTTTAAGTTGTTGTTTATCAGTAATTTGCAACAACCAGTTTTATGACACGCGAAAATCAATATCTACATATTATAACATTTGCTGTCCCCTATCCGGCTAATTATGGAGGTGCCATAGATGCCTGGAATAGAATACTGGCTTTGCGTTCGCTGGGAATTCGTATTAAATTGCATTGTTTTTTATACGGCTCCTTTCGTTCCCAAACTGCCCTAAGTGATGCAGTGGAGGAAGTCCATTATTATCCACGAGTGGTCTGGCCTGCATTATTGTCTAAAGGGCAACCTTATATCGTTTCCTCCAGGAAGTGTAAACTACTGCTTAAGAGACTGAAAAAGGATAACTATCCAATATTATTCGACGGAATCCATACTACTGGGTTTATTAAGGAATTATCCGGTAGAACCCTTCTTCTACGAGCGCACAATATAGAGCATCAGTACTATGGTCAGCTGGCCAATCATGCCAGTGGCGTGAAGGCCCTTGTCTTTAGGCGGGAATCCCTTTCTTTAAAACATTATGAAAGATCCGTAGCGAAAGTGTTTGACGCAGTTTTTGCTATTTCACCGAATGATGATGCGTGGTATAAAAGCCAGGGTGCGACCTCATTTCTAATGCCTCCGTTTCATGGAGACAAGGAGGTTGGAATACTTACCGGGCGGGGTGATTACATCTTATTTCAAGGAGATCTATCAATTGGCATCAACCAGGTAGCGCTATTCGATATGTTGGCCCTTATACCAAGTGATAGTCAATATGGAATAGTTGTAGCCGGAAAATCAGGAAAAAGATCTTTTGAAGATAAACTGCTTGAATTTACCAACATTAGCAGAGAAGCAGATGTTTCAGATGACAAGATGATTGCATTAGTAAAGCATGCTCAATTAAATATAATCCATAGCCTGCACGAAGCCGGCATGAAATTAAAGTTGTTCTCAGCCTTGTATTTTGGGCGATTTATACTGGCAACAGAAAAAAGTAAAACGAATACACCGTTAGATCGCGGCATTAAATTTTACCAGCGTGAAGCGCTTTCCGATTGTATTCGCGAATTTTGGGATAAATCGTTTAGCCCGGAGGATCTTGCCACACGAAGAGAAATTTTATCAGCACATCCGGGTGATGACGTAATGGCTAAGGAAATACTTCGATATTTGTAATCACATGAATGATAGTAAAACAACACCCCCAGATTGGTCAGCATTGACAAAGGATGAATCAATTTCTCCTGAATTGCAAGCCATCAAACAAAAAGTAGATGATGAGATCAGAATTTCTGATGAAGATGCCATGCGATTATTTAATGATGCTTCGCTTGGTTTTCTAAGTGTTTTAGCTGATTTAGTTCGCTTTCGAAAGAATGGCAACAAAACCTTCTTTAACCGAAACTTCCACATCGAACCAACGAATGTATGTATCTACACATGTAAATTCTGTTCCTACTCCAGACTTATAAAGAATCGAGAAGATGGTTGGGAATACACGATGGAGGATATGCTCAACATTGTCAAGAAGTATGATGATCAGCCTGTGACGGAAGTACATATTGTCGGTGGCGTGCTTCCGCAATATGATCTTGAATTTTATTGTGCACTATTCAGAAAGATTAAAGCGCATCGGCCTGAGCTGCACATCAAAGCCTTAACGCCGGTAGAGTACCATTATATCTTTAAGAAGGCAAAGGTGAGTTACGAGGAGGGAGTGAGGCAAATAGTTGCATCGGGTGTTGATAGTTTACCTGGGGGAGGAGCAGAGATATTTCATCCGGAGATTCGTGAACAAATAGCCAATGATAAATGTGATGCAGACCAATGGTTGGCGATCCATGAGCTTTGGCATAAAGCAGGAAAACGATCGAATGCAACAATTCTTTATGGCCATATCGAACAATATGAGCACCGCGTGGATCATATGCGCAGGCTTAGAGATCTGCAGGATAAAACTGGCGGGTTTCAAGCCTTTATTCCTTTAAAATTTAGAAATAAGGAGAATGAAATGTCACACCTATTGGAGTCCACCGTTGTAGAGGATATGAAGATGTATGCAGTAAGTCGAATTTATCTTGACAACTTCGATCACATTAAGGCTTATTGGCCAATGCTGGGTCGGCATATGGCTCAGGTAGCGATGTCATTTGGTGTGGATGATCTTGATGGAACGATTGATGATACAACAAAAATTTACAGCATGGCAGGGTCTGAGGAGCAAAACCCGTCTATGCGAACATATGACCTGGTCACTTTGATTAAAAATGCAGGCCGCACACCAATTGAAAGAGATACCTTGTATCATGAATTAAAAGATTGGAGCGATGATTTGTTTGAAGAGGACAAGGAGTATAAAGGATATATCGCGCTACCTATTTTAAATTGATATTGATTGCATGAAGTATAGTATAGCACTAGTACAGTATCTCAATACATGGCCATTTTCGACTGGAATGAAATTAGCTCACCTTGATGCTGAATTTAATCTGCATCATGTTACGCCTTCGCAATGTGCTGATCTCTTTGAAAAAGGGGAGGTGGATATCAGTCTCTGTCCAGTAGGTGCTTTGTTGGATTTGCCGGAACATGAAGTGCGTGGTAAGTATTGTATAGGTGCAGACGGTCCAGTAGAAACAGTTGTACTATTAAGCAAGGTCCCATTAGGTGATATCACCTCTGTTAAATTGGATAGTCATTCACGTACCTCCAATCAATTGGTTCAAATACTAGCTGAAAAATTGTGGAATAAAAATTGGAATTTTTATTTTGATCATACAGATCGGTTAGCGGACACATGTTTGATGATTGGGGATAAGGTGTTTGAGAAAAAAGAGCTCTATCCATATCAGTATGATTTAAGTGAAGCGTGGAAAGCGTTGACACAATTGCCAATGGTTTTTGCGGTATGGGTAGCTCGCCCGGGAATACCGGATCACATCTTTGAAACATTAGATCATGCATTTGCTATGGGCATGGACCTACTCCAACGAGGAGAAAGTGGTTTAAGTGAGTGGCAGTCAGATTATCTGGTGAATAAGATTTCTTATCCTATGGATGATCACAAAAAGGAAGCCATGCAATGCTATTTAGAAATGGCAGCTTCTCTGCAATCAGCATTGATTCAAAAATAAAGCATAAGAATTATGATCATTGAAGCACAACGATATGGCTTGCATCCGGATGATATTGATTTCATCATGGAGACCATGAAGAAAGGGAAGGTAGGTATTGTTCCAACGGATTCAGTATATGCTTTTTGTTGTTTTGCTAACAAAAAAACTGCCATCGAAACGATTTGTCGTTTAAAGCACATTGATCCGAAATCAGCGATGTTTAGTATCGTTTGCAAAGATCTAAGTCAGGCTTCTGAGTATTTTGCTCAATGGGACACACCCACTTTTCGCTTGCTAAACAAAAATTTGCCAGGTCCCTTTACGTTCATCCTGAATGCCGGTGGCCGATCACCATCGTTTCTAAAAAGTAAACGTAAAACGATTGGACTCCGCATTCCACAACACAATGTTGTAAAATCCATTATGGGGAGATTGTCGACTCCTTTGATGGTAGGTTCTGTAATTAATCCGGATGATCCGGATGCATATTTTACGGATACAGACGAGCTCATAAAAAAATTTGAAAACCAGGTTGGGTTTATTGTGATTGATGAGGGAGGTGTTCAAGAGGCTTCAACAGTCGTGGATATGACGAGTGGTGAGCCAGTCATCATCCGTGAGAGCAGACATGAGTTGATTCTTTAGGAGTTGATAAAGTGAGTTGTTCAAAAGTGCAAGTTTGCTCAGGCTGTCTCCCTTTTACTGATAGATTGTATAGCCTGGACTTGACATTTCTTGAGCTGGACAACACCATTTCGATTTTATGTCGCCTAGTTTTCACTTAACGTCTCATTACGTATAAATTAGGTAAAGCATAGATTGCCTTCCCTAAGCATATCGTACTTTTAAGAAGTAAATTTGTACTATGATAACACCATTCAACGCATCAAGCATTGCCCTCTTAGTTTTCTTAAACTTCTCATTGTGGGCACAGGACAGGCAAGATATTCCTGTGGAAATTGATGGTATTGAATTAACCATGAACTGGAATGGTGGTTTTAATGCACCCCAATTTTCAAATATAGATCTCAACCGGGATGGTATACAGGATTTGATTTCATTTGATCGTCAAGGCGATGTTCTCAGAACTTATTTGCGAGCACCGGCCTCAGGCAGATGGATTATGGATTGGACATACCTTCCATTTTTTCCAAAATTGGTTGATTGGGTTTTAGTCGTTGATTTTGATCAGGATGGAGTAGAAGATTTATTTACAAGTTCCTCCAACCTCGGTGTTCCCGGAATTTCTGTTTATAAAGGAAGTTACGATGATGGCCAATGGAGCTTCAATCTGATTAAGGATAGAAGTAAAAATTATCTGCAAGTTCCAAGTGGGAATGGGTTGACTAATTTGTATGCCTCCTGGGATGATATTTCTTCTATTACGGATGTCAATGGCGATGGGGATGTTGATGTGTTAGCCTTCGAGCCCGGGGGTAGTTTTATTCATTATTACGAGAATCAATCCATTGAAATGGGATGGGGCA
This sequence comes from Saprospiraceae bacterium, assembly GCA_037968695.1. Classification (GTDB taxonomy): domain Bacteria; phylum Bacteroidota; class Bacteroidia; order Chitinophagales; family Saprospiraceae; genus Opimibacter. The sequence continues at coordinate 21,944 of JBBKWA010000320.1, read as the reverse complement.
CGGATTCCCTTCGATTTATTTTAAAAGATCATTGCTGGGGTAAAATTTTGGAAAACGAGCTTAGTGAAGAGGTGTACCTGAGTGATGATTCCACAAAGTGTGCGGATGGAAATTTTACCGGGGAAGAGCCAATCTTACCACGACATTCCGGAAGTGCGGTAATGGCTATGGATATTGATTTTGATGGAGATAAAGACGCGTTTCTGGGTGATATTTCTTCGCGCAGGTTGGTCTTTTTATTAAATGGATTAACATCGTCAAAAGCATGGATGATTGCGCAGGATCCATCTTTTCCTTCAAGTGATACACCCGTTGAGCTACCTTATTTTGTAGCCGCATATAGTGTTGAATTGGATGATGATCCCGAACCAGAATTATTGGCTGCGATCAATTCAAGATCATTAACGGAGGATAATGTAAGTGTCTGGCGGTATGATGATGCACCAGGAGACGGACCGCTCGATTATCTCCTCAGTGAGAAGGGGTTTTTACAAAATGATATGATTGATATGGGGTCCAATAGCCGACCTGCGGTTGCCGATGTAACAGGGGATGGATTGCCAGATCTCGTTACCGGTGGCTATACTTATTCTGAAGGTACCACCACACGAATACCCTCTTTATGGTTGTTTGAAAATCGTGGCACTCTTTCGCAGCCCTATTTTACAAGAATTGATGATGATTTTTTGAATATGACTCAATATGCCAGCCAACCAACTTTTGATTTTTCTCCTGCATTTGGGGATATCAATGGAAATGGCTCACTGGATCTTATTGTTGGTGAACAAAACGGTAAATTATTCTTTTATGAAAATATGAATTCATTAGGTGAAGAAATGAATTTTGCATCCGTTGTTTATCCCTATATGAATATCAATGTAGGCGTCTCGTCGACTCCACAGATTGTAGATATCAATGGTGATGGATTAGGAGATCTTGTGGTCGGGGAGCGAACTGGAAATGGGGATGATATGGGACGCTGCAGTAATCTCAATTATTTTGAAAATATAGGCGTGCCGGGTATTGCATCATTCGCTTCTGATGAAAAAGTAGCACCGAATACGCAATGTTTTGGCAGAGTGTTATTTGATATTCCAATCGGATTGCCTCAATACAGTACGCCTTCGATTGTACGCACACCGGATGGTTTGATATTATTGACCGGGAATGATCTGGGTATGCTTTCATTGTATGGCGATGTGGAATCCGGTAAAAACGGAGCTATTCCATTACTAGATGAATCTTTTGGGCTAATCGATGTAGGGAATCGAAGTGCTCCTGTCTTGGCAGATCTTAATAATGATGGTATCTATGATTTAATTGTGGGTAATCAGCGCGGAGGTTTTGAATTGTTTACTTCTGATTTAATTGTAGGGACAACAGATGTTGCGGATCCATCTCCTGCACTGGAACGACCATACCACATCAATGGTACATTGGGCTATGGTGTTATTGATATCACCTGGAAAGCGAATAGCACAGGAGTGATTAAAGTGTTTGATGTATTGGGACGAACAATCAACTATCTACATACTGAAAACGGTAATGTTAATAGAGTGGAATTGGTAGCTCAAGTACCAGGATTATACTTGATTAATTTGACGTTAGGGAGTACATCCTGGGTAGAAAAAGTGATTAAGAAATAGTTTCTTAACCATATATTTCAATAGGCTATCACTGAAATTAATGTTATTGCTAAAGGATAATAGTTATTGTGTTTCTCTGGTTAATTCCCTGGCGATAACCACTTTTTGAATTTCAGAAGTGCCTTCTCCTATCGTACAAAGTTTGCTGTCGCGATAGAATTTTTCAACCGGAAAATCCTTTGTATAGCCGTAACCTCCAAAAATCTGGACGGCATCTGTGGATATCTGCACACTGATTTCAGAAGCATAATATTTTGCCATGGCAGAAACTTTGGTGCAGTTTTTTCCGGCATTTTTTAAATCCGCGGCCTCCCGCAGCAATAGTTCAGCGGCATCAATTTTTGTAGCCATATCAGCCAGTTTAAAACTAATAGCCTGAAAGCTTGCTATAGGTCTACCAAACTGATGGCGTTCACTGGCATATTTAACAGAAGCTTCGTACGCACCTTTGGCGATCCCCAACGCAAGCGCCCCAATGGAGATCCTTCCACCATCGAGAATTTTCATTGATTGGATAAACCCTTCCCCTACTTTGCCAAGAATATTCGAGGCTGGAATGCGGCAATCATCAAAAACCATTTCAGCAGTTTCTGAAGCGCGCATGCCCAGTTTGTTTTCTTTTTTACCAGCATTAAAACCAGGTGTACCGCGTTCGACTACAAAAGCAGTCATGCCATGGCTATCCAAAAGATCTCCAGTACGCACGATCACCACTGCGATTTGAGCGGATTTGCCGTGGGTAATCCAGCATTTCGTCCCGTTTATGATAAAGTCATCTCCATCTTTCACAGCGGTGCATTGCATTCGCATTGCATCACTCCCGGTATTGGCTTCTGTCAGTCCCCAGGCACCTATTGATTGGCCGGAAGCTAATTGTGGAAGCCACTTTTTCTTCTGTTCTTCATTTCCGAAGGTGTAGATGTGATTTGTACATAAAGAGTTATGCGCAGCTAATGAAAGACCAATTGATCCACAGACTTTAGAAATTTCAGTGATAATGGTGATATACTCCTGATAACCAAGGGCAGAACCGTTGTATTCTTCAGGGATTAGGACCCCAAGGAGACCTTGTTCGCCCATTTTATGCATCAGATCAACAGGAAAATGTTGACTTTCATCCCATTCCATCACGTGGGGGAGAATATGGCTTTGCGCAAATTGCCTTGTGCTTTCTTCAATTATTTTCAAGTCAAGTGTCTGTTGTTGGGTAGTCGACATTTTTATCTTTTATAAATATGGATTAAAGCGCTAAGATAGGGAAGAGATGCATATAAGGTGAAGGAAGGAATTTTTAGGCTTTATCTTTTGTAAAGAGTCCTTGGTTAAGCGCGTTTAAGGCTTCGTTCTTATGTTTAGCATCAATAAGGATCGAAATATTGCTTTCACTTCCCCCTGATGAAATCATGCGGATCGGAATAAGCCGAAGGGGGAGTAATACTTTGACAGCTGCACCAACTTCATCTTTTCCGAAAGCGCCTACAACACAAATGATCGTCTGATCCTTTTCTACAGAAATAGTTCCATAATCTTTTAGGTCGTTTACGATAAGCTCCAGATTGGTGCTATCATCAATGGTCAGACTCACAGCAACTTCGGAAGTGGTAATCATGTCAACGGAGGTCTTGTGCAGCTCAAAAACATCAAATATTTTCCTCAAAAAACCATGGGCCATAAGCATATACGAAGAGCGAATATTGATGACTGTAATGCCGTCTTTAGCAGCTACTGCTTTTGCTCCATCCGAACCAAGAGGATTTTCCTGGCGGATCAGCGTCCCTGCTGCAGTGGGGTTGAGTGTATTTAATAGTCGAATTGGTACGCCGGCCTGGCGCGCCGGACGAACACATAATGGATGTAAAATCTTGGCACCAAAATAAGCTAGCTCAGCAGCTTCGGCATAGCTTAATTCATGGATGGGGTGCGTGCCTTTTACAATGCGAGGATCATTATTATGGACACCATCAATATCAGTCCAAATTTGAATTTCCTCAGCTTTTAAAACAGCTCCAATTATCGTCGCAGTGTAATCACTTCCTCCTCGCCTCAAGTTGTCTGTTTGACCATGTTCATTGCGGCATATGTAGCCTTGCGTAACATAAACATCCTTTTCCCCTATTGTGACCAAAACCTTGGTGAGGAGTTCCTGGATTTGCATAAGGGCAGGTTCTCCATTCACCGTGCGCATGAAGTCCAGTGCAGGGAGGTAGGCTGAGTCAATATTGCGTTCAATCAGTAAAAAAGAAAAAAGAGAAGTGGATATAAACTCACCATAGGCTACAAACCATTTCTCATCATTTAGCTTTTGTTTATAAAGCGCCAAGCTTAATGCTTGAAATGTTTCTTCCAGAAATTGATTGGCGGAGGTAATACATTCCTCATTTGTAAGTAATGCCGAGACATAATCATCGTATTGCTTTTTCATTGCGGTTAGCAACGCCTTTCCTTCATCGATACTTGCTTTTGATAACTTAATCAAATTATCTGTGGTGCCTGACACGGCGGATAGTACTACAATCTTCTTTTTCGTCTCGTTAGTGATTAAGTCCGCTACGCTTTTCATTCGTTCTGCTGTGCCGAGAGAAGTACCGCCAAATTTGAAAATAACCATAGGAAGAAAGATAAAAGAGAAAAAATAAAAACGAAAAGAGAAAAACGAAAAGAGAAAAACTGAGTGTAGCCTAGATCCCGCCTTTCGATAGTTAGGGAGCGTAGCGGGAGAGAAAGGATACTATGTAGAATTATATTTTTCTCCCCACCAACCGGCAATTCTGTTAGCTATATCTTTTTCCTGCTTGGTTTCGCCTGGCGTATATAATCTGGTAGAAGAGATTTCATCTGGCATAAATTCCTGATTGGCGAAATTTCCATCATAAGCATGACTGTAACCATAGCCTTGTCCGTAGCCCAGATCTTTCATAAGTTTTGTTGGGGTATTGCGGAGGGCCAGTGGTACTGGAAGTGAGCCGGTATCAGCGACCAGACGCATGGCCGAATTGATCGCTTCATAAGCTGTATTTGATTTTGGACTTGTGGCAAGGTAGATGACCGCTTCAGCTAAAATGATTCTTGCTTCAGGCATGCCAACAAACTGAATAGCATTGGCGCATGACTGTGCGAGCAAGAGCGCGTTTGGATTAGCTAATCCGATATCTTCGGCAGCCAGAATCACCATCCTACGGGCTATAAACTTGATGTCTTCCCCACCGTGTAACATACGCGCCAACCAATATAATGACGCATTAGGATCGGAGCCCCGAATGGATTTGATAAAGGCAGAGATGATATCATAATGTTGATCACCACCTTTGTCATAGAAAGCTATATTTTGCTGTAAAGCAGCTTGAACTGTATCGTCATTGATAATAATTTTCTCATCCGTAACGCTAGTCAAAATTTCCAAGGCCGATAATAATTTTCGAGCATCTCCCCCGGTGAGTTTGATGAGTGCATTATCTTCTTCAATGACGATATCCTTTTTCTTTAGTTCAATATCCTGCGCTATAGCTCTGGTCAGAAGCTGACGCATTGTATCCACTTCAAGGGCTTTCAAGACATAGACCTGGCATCTGGAGAGGAGCGCAGAGATGACCTCAAAAGAAGGATTCTCTGTCGTTGCACCAATAAGCGTAATGGTACCATCTTCAACTGCCCCTAAAAGGCTATCCTGCTGGGCTTTACTGAAACGGTGAATTTCGTCGATAAACATAATCGGTCCCGGGCGATCAAAGAATCGTTGCTTTTTTGCCTGGTCAATGGCTTCCCGGATGTCTTTTACACCGCTATTAATTGCAGAAAGGGAAATAAAGGCTCTTTCAGTTTCCCCGGTGATAACTCTTGCCAAGGTAGTCTTGCCTACGCCAGGAGGACCCCATAAGATCATAGAAGGCAACTTTCCGGAACGAACAGCCTGTAGTAGGACTGCACCTTCACTGAGAAGGTGTTCCTGACCTAAAATATCTGTAATCGAACGAGGGCGCATTCGTTCTGCTAGTGGAATTGTTGCCATTTTTACAAAATAACTAAAAAATATCCCTGATCACCTAACCTTTTTCTTTTATCCTCCGTATACTGAGTTGAAAGAGACATTCTTTAATTCAAATTAACTTCAATTCATATGGCAATTAGGAAACTATTACTTGCATCCCTCTTTTTGACCTTCTTCTGCGCTTTAGCAATAGCACAGAATATGGTTACTTTTCATGGTACGGTTACTGACAATGATGGAGCACCTCAGGAAGACGTGAGTATTCTGGCAACGGCTTATTTTTCTGACTCCAGTGTGGTGATGCTGACCTTAATGACAGATAATCAGGGGGAGTATGAAGGGGAAATTGATACCCCAGGCCCAAATTTTTTAGGTTGGCTTGCCGTAAGTATGGTGGACTGCTGGGGAACTACACAGACCCAAAACTTTCAAATCCTCACCGGATCAGAAGATTTTACTGCTGATTTCAATTATTGTGAGGAATTTCTGATGGACTCTTGCTTAGTACTTGTTCTGGAAGAATGGCATCCGGGTAATGAGTTGGAGTTAGTTGCGTGGAATCCGCTGGGACAAAATGCAGAATATCTCTGGTCAACAGGAGATACCACCCAGTCCATTTTTCCTCAGTCTTCAGGAACCTATTGCGTAGAAGCTACTTTTCCTTGGGGATGCAGCTGGACAGATTGTATTGAGGTTTCTCTTGATTCAAATGATTTTTGCTTTGTGTACATTACAACTACACAGGAGAATGATAGCACTTATACACTTGTAGCACAACATACCGGCATAGGTCCAATAGAATATTTTTGGAGCACAGGGGATACTACACAAATGATTACTAATGTAGGTCAGGGTACCTATTGCGTGGCTGCTTTTGATGCATCAGGATGTGGCGATACGACATGTATTATTCTGGATGGTTTTGATTTTTGTGAAGTGTATGTTTGGGAAAACCCAAATGGAGGTTTAACCGCTGAAGGTTTTGGCGAACCACCAATTACCTACTTGTGGAGTACCGGTGATTCGACACAGACAATATATCCTAATGCCTATGGCCTGTATTGCGTCACAGCGACTGATGTGAATGGTTGTTCCGCCGAATCTTGTTATGATTATTTTAATCAACAGGACTCTTGTTTTGTCTATATCAATGCCATCGTTTCTGATTCTAACAGTCTTGCGTTAGAGGCCATTGGAATTTCATCCGCACAGACTTTGTTTTATGAGTGGAATACTGGGGAGACAACACAAATTATTTATCCGACTGATCCAAATCAAACCTATTGTGTCACTTTGACAGATTCGGAAGGATGTGTCTCGAGTGCTTGTTTTGATTTCGGAAACTATTGCTATTCATGGATTGATGTAGATTATGTTGATACAACTTTAGCGGTTCTGTCTGTATGGATAGATCCAATATTCTTGCTTCCTGGATCACCACAACCATCCTATCTATGGTCAAATGGAGATACAGGCCCGGTACTTACCGTTAATGAATCAGGCATGTATTGCGTCACCGTCACAGTCGGTAATAATTGTGTTTCAGAATCATGTGCGTATGTTGATTTTGATAGTTTAGGCGTGGATTGTGATGTATGGGTATACACCTTTGTAGATAGTTCTGGGAACTGGACTGCTCAGGCAAGCCCCTGGGGATTTGGAGATTTTGAATATTTATGGTCAAATGGTGAAACGACGCAAAGTATTGAGCTTGACTTTCCAGAACAATACGCTTGTGTGACGGTAACCTCCTCTTTTGGTTGCACAGCAGTTGCTTGCGCAGATTCTCTTATGCAAATATGTGATGCCAGTATCACAGTGGCTTATCACAATAATATCGCCATTCTTACGGCGAGCGTATGGAGTCTGGAAGATTCTGTCGACTTAATATGGAGTACAGGAGAAACTGAATATTCGATTGTGGTAGAAACGGCAGGAACGTATTGCCTTACAATCAATACCCCGAACTGCACTTTCACGACTTGTGCTGATGTCAATTTTGGGAATACAGACTCATGTGGTGTTTGGATAGCGTATGATTTTGATCCGCTAGGAATACTTTACTCTGCCAATGCCTACGGGACATCACCATTGAGCTATATGTGGTCAACAGGAGATACTACACAAAGTGTACTAATTGATTTGGCTCCTCCTGGCATATGTGTGACTGTAACGGATGCAATAGGTTGTGTAGCTACAGCATGTGCGTATCCGAATGATAGTTGTGCTGTACAGATCTACTATGAAGCACAACCGGTTCCATCCTTACATATTGATTCATATGATCCTATTGCCAGTGTTATTTGGTCAACAGGTGATTCCACAGAATGGATTCCTATCTCAGGTTCAGGTATTTACTGCGCAGAAGTGACGACTATTTTTGGATGCTCTGCCAATGTTTGTTATGCCGTAGATTCAATTCCGCCTGGGATTCAGAATGTGATTTCTGGAGTTGTGTTTGGGGATACATTGACGCAGGCAAAAGGTTGGGTTAACTTCTATGCGTTCAATCCTAATTCAGGAAAAGCATTCATAGCTGTTGACTCTGTTCAAATAAATCCGAATGGAAGTTATGTTAGTTCAGAACTACCCGATGGCGTCTATATCGTCAAGGCGATTATGACGCCCGGAACACAAGCCGCTGAAGATTATTTGCCAACTTATTACGCCACCGCTACAAAGTGGCAACAGGCAAAACCAATCGGATTACCAGCTGCGCCTGTTTCTCGCGATATTTTCCTAAAACATACGACAGGATTTAACGGGGGAGGTGTTATTGCCGGTTATATCACGGATGGAAAAAATATCGTTGCAGGGGAAGAGGCAGAAATAAGAGGAAACTTAGCAGGACTTCCGAATGTTGAGGTGATCATTAGAAACGTTCAGGGTGTAGCACTGCATTACGCATGGAGTCTTGAAAATGGAGCTTACCGGTTTTCAAAATTGCCTTTTGGAACGTATCGGATTAGTTATGAAATTCCAGGCGTTACATCACCCGATATTTGGGTGACATTGACCCCTGAAAACCCTGAGCGAACACAAGTCAATCTCATTGTAGATGGGGGAACAGTTGCTGTGATTGAACCTGTATTGGAAGAGGTAAAGCTTTATCCTAATCCAGCAAAATATGAAGTTAATATTCCAGTTGATGTGACGAGTACTAAGTTTACTATGCAACTTGTTGATATGCAGGGTAAAGTTGTTAAAGCAGGCAGCGTTACAAATGAAAATGGAGTCATTAATATAGATGTCCGGAACTTCGCGCCGGGATTGTATCATATCAATCTCAGAGGCGATCAAGTGATTTATTATGGACGTTTTATAAAGCAAGATTGATGAGGAGAACATAATTATCTCTTACTGAAAAAAGGCTGCCGGTGAGTCATTTAGAGGGAATGACAAACTGGTGGCCTTTTGTACTTACTGTATGAATATAGATCAACGTCTTATAACGCAATGCATCAATGGAGACAGAAGAGCTCAGCTCGAACTGTACGATAAATGCTACAGCTATCTGATGTCTATCTGTATCCGATATTGTCGGGATAAACAAGAAGCAGGTGCGCGATTGAATCTTAGTTTTTTAAAAATATTGCAACATCTGAATACGTATGACCAGAATGGTGCATTTAAATCCTGGATTTCGAAAATAACTATAAGGAGTATTATTGATGAATTCAGAGCACAACAAAGACACTATGAATTTCATCAATACAACGGCGAATATTCTAAAGAAACCGCATGGTCCGAAGAAGTCAACAGACACTATGCATCTGAGTTTGACGTAGAGCATATCCTGTCCGTCATCAATAAGTTGCCCCCGATGGACAAGCAAGTGTTTAACATGTTTGCTATTGATGGATATGCACACAAAGAAATTGCTGAGCAATTGGCTATTTCTGTTGGCACATCAAAATGGCATGTGCACGAAGCACGAAGAAGAATCAAGGAGAGTCTTATTAAATCACCTAAAACAGCATCATTGAAATGAAAGATAACTTCGATGATATCCTGAAAAGGAAACTGGCACAACAACATTTTCCTGTAGATGCATCCCATCGACAGGAAATGATAGAAATGCTAGGCAATCAAAAACGCAGAAAAGCCTTCCCATTCTGGTGGTTTGGCAGCTTGCTTATTGCAGGCGTAATTGCAGCGTTTTACGTTTATTCTGGAAGTGAAATGTCTTCAAATACCTTGGAGCAAGGACACGATACAGAAATAGAACAGACACAAGAAACCAACTTGGAGGTAATTACTTCCGATGATCCTCACGACAACCAAAGAGAAGGTAATAAAGACGTTAACCAAAAGATAGGCAATACAGCTTTCACCTCTTCGGTTAGTGATCTGCGGGATGCAGCCGGATTCGTCAATACTGTTGGCGATCATGATATCAATAAAAGCAGAATTCAATCGGTTGAACCAGTCAGATCATTACCATCATCAGCTGAAGGTCAGGATAAAACGCCAGCGTTTACGATTGAAAATAAATTAACCACGAAAACAGATAACACTGGAAAAAAGAATATACCAAGTCCTTCTCCTGAAGATTTTGGGACTTTGAAACATGTTGAAAATGATCTTGTAGTCATGCCAATTTTTGTAGATGAGGCAATTGATTTAAGTGAAGCTATGTTACCAAGAAGCAATATTTCTTTTGACAATTTAGAAGCACTGGAATTTGCAGGCTTATCTATTTTGTCAAAACCAACCATACATGTGGTTCAACCATTTAGGTCTTTTAATAAATCGATGTTTATTTTCGGAGAAGCAGGTATAGGATTAGTGTTTGGATCAAAACCGGATTATAATTCTGGATGGAGATTGAATGCCGGGGCGGGGATAGGCTATCGACTTACACCTAAATCGCAACTGTCCTGGAGCGCAGGTTATCTTTTTCAGAATGGTGGATTTGATTTTCAACGATTGTCTTCAGTGAATCAGCCGGGTTTTGGCGCACGCAGCAGTTTCAATACGCTTACACCGGATAAATTGCATTTTGTTTACAGTAAGCTCGGTGTACAAACAAGAGCGGGCAGAAATGTTTTTGCAGCCCATGCAGGTATTCAGTGGCTGTATGGTGCTCAGGGAAGTATTATTAAACAAGAGCAGGCTCAATTAGTACCAGGGGTGGTTGAAACAAGTACATATTCGTGGTTACAGACCAGTGGTTTGCGCCAAGTGCACTGGACTGCTGATGTGGCTTATGGCTATCAGATGACACCCCGGCTCTCGATTTTTGTAGGTGCAGATTATTACTTCTCCTCATTTACAATTGAAGATCCTTCATTGGTCGCTGAAGGGTATACGTGGAGTGGTGCTTATTCACCGCTACAACCATTTCTTAACATTAACTATTTGCTTTATGGACGCCTATAGCCTAAAGATTGGCCTGGTTTTAATTGGACTGGGATTGATGGTCTCCTGTGTAAAAGACCCACAGGATATACCGGGAAATTCATCAGAAGATGAAGTGTTCGGTCTCTGGGGGACTTTTGGAAATGAGGAACTGTCCATTGGTGCGGGGGTTAATCTGTGGACCAATATTCCTAAAGTGTCAGAACAGGACTCTCTGAAAGTGTACGCTTCTATATTTAGCCTGAATGGTTGTTTGGAAAATTGTACTTCCTCATGGACTTTTAAGTTTTATCAGGCACAGCCTGCATCGAATGATCCTGAAGCTAACTTTCAGAATACAATTCTAGTAGGGCAGAAAGCTATTGTCACATCTGTATCTGAAAGGCAGGAGTATAACGTATTGTTAGCAACGCACCCCGGCTTATTCATGAGTGGCTATAGTTACTGGGAAGATCTTAATGATCCTTCGACGACGTTTTTTCATGAGTATCAAACGACTGTCGGATATAATAAAATAATGGATGTTTGTTTTAAGTCACTGGCCTATACAGGGTGTATGTACAAACAATGTATTTCTTTTGATCCGGCGACCGAAGTTCCATGCTTATTGCGAATCGAACCCAAACTTGAGAATCCTAGGTATTTAAGCCTCAATGTAAAACCAACCGGAACAGCTCCTTTTCAAGTGCTTTGGTCAAATGGTGCAACTACACAAAGCAGAGTTATTCCTTTACAGGATACAATTGCTGAGGTTTATGCAGATGTAATAGTGGTAGACGCCTTAGGGAATTCTTCACGACTAACGCAGACGATTCGATTGCAAAATCTAACGGTTGATGCTTGCTACTTTCCTATTTCCTTAACTAGTATCCCGATATTGAATGCATCCCCTGAGATATTCGAAAACAAGGTCGAAGTTACTTATATAGATGAAGTAGGGGACGTTTGGAGTAGTACCGGTGGGGCACAGCCTCAAGAAGCTAAAATGACGATTGATGAGAAAACGTTTTATGGTCCTTCACCATTGATGCAACCATCCTATTTGGTGGAATTAACAGCGCACATTTGGTTGTATAATGAAACTACCGGTGAAGCAAAGCTTTTCAATTCTGAAAGATTGTCTCTTTCGCTAAGTCATCCCTAGGTTCCAAAAGAGAATAACACGCCTGCAATAATCGCTGTAAAAAAGCATGCCACGGTCCCGGCGATCAATGAGTATCCTCCTAATTCAGTCAGTGTTTTACGTTGGTTCGGTGCCATCGTACTGATGCCCCCTATTTGAATGCCAATGGACGCGAAATTAGCAAAACCACAGAGTGCATAAGTTGCGATAAGAATAGATTTCGGATCTAATGGAACACCTGCAGCTCTAAGGTTATTGAGTTCGGCATAAGCTACAAATTCATTAATCATTGTCTTTTGCCCAAGGAGTTGGCCGATCTGCATCATATCCTGAGCGGGCGTGCCAAGCAACCATGCTACGGGGCCGAAGATGACGCCAAGAATAAATGTAAAACTAAATCCTTCAAATTTTCCATCCGTAATTTGAGCGACCCATTCATTAAGGCCACCGATCTCGCCAAACTTCATTAAAATGCCGTTAGCCAGATATATCAATGCAGTAAAGACTAAAAGCATTACACCAACATTAGCTGCCAATTTTAATCCTTCAGTGGTCCCATGCGAAATAGCGTCCAATAAATTTCCGGACGAAGAATCTGCCATTGCTAAAGAATCAGGATTATGTTGCTTTTCAACTTCCGGGACGAGCATTTTACTAGCCATAATAGCAGCAGGAGCAGAAATAATGGAAGCTGAAAGCAAGTGTTTGGCAAAATAGACTTTAGCGACCGGGTCGTCCCCTCCAAGGAATCCAATATATGCAGCAAATACACCACCGGCTATCGTGGCCATACCGCCAGTCATGATACACATGATTTCAGAACGGGTCATTTTTTCGATATAGGGGCGAATAAGAAGAGGGGCCTCCGTTTGTCCCAAGAACACATTACCTGCAGCGGACAAACTTTCCGGTCCGGATAAGCGCAGTGTTTTTGTCATCACCCAGGCCATGCCTTTGACGATAACCTGTAAAACGCCGACATAATATAGTACACTGGAAAGTGCCGAGAAGAAAATGATCGTGGGCAATACCTGGACAGCAAAGATATAGCCGAAAGTATCTGTTTTGGTGACAAGGTCGCCAAAGAGAAATTCAGAACCATATTGAGCATATCGCAAGACGCCGACAAACATTGAAGCCAACCACTCGAATGCAGTATTGAAAAAAGGCACTTTGAGGATGAGCAGCGCTAAGGCAATCTGCATTCCTAAAGCCATACCAATAGTACGCCAGTTGATTCGCTTCCTGTTTTTGCTCAGTAGATAGCATAACCCAAGTAAGAAAGCCATGCCAAGCGCACCTCTTCCGAGGCTTTCAATCCCATTCATAATCTGTAGATAAGGCAGGCAAAATAGAAATTTTCTTACGATATGTTAGTAGTAATGCGTTTAACCTAAGCGAGCTTATATAGCGAAAACGGTTTTGGACTAAAGAAGACCTGAAGTAAATTGGTTCATTACAAAAAGAATCATAAAACGTTCAAGCATAATATTCTTGCTATTTTCACCACGAGACGAAATCAGCTATGGGACATTCAAAACCATTTTTAATAGGCATCACTGGCGGTAGCGGGTCAGGAAAAACACGCTTTATTCGCGAATTGCGAAAAGAGTTTACAGAGGACAAGCTTTGTATCATTTCGCAGGATGAATACTATCTGCCACGAGACAAACAAGCTTGGGATGATGCCGGGTACCAGAATTTTGATTTACCTCAATCCATCGATCATATTGCTTTTATACAAGATATTGTTTCGCTGATTGATGGAAATGAAGTAAGGAAAGAACAGTATGTTTTTAATAACCCGACACAGGAATCTCGGACACTTGTATTTAAACCTGCCCCTGTCATCCTGGTAGAAGGGCTGTTTGTGTTTTATTTTGAAGCCATTCGTACGCTGTTGGACTTGAAAGTTTTTATTGATGCAGAAGATGTCATAAAACTGAAGCGTCGGATAATTCGCGATGCAGGGGAGCGCAACTATCCAATGGACGACGTGCTCTATCGCTATGAGTTCCACGTCCTGCCATCCTATCGTTCATTTATTGAGCCATTCAAACGCAAGGCGGATATTGTGGTCAATAATCACACAAATTATGCGGGTGCCTTGGAGGTGCTTTCCGCGCTGATTAAGGTAAAAAATGAATAAAGAAATTTAGTCGAGTTTATAGTTGCTAATTATACTATTCGTTACTGCTTGATAAATCGACACAAGGTTTATATCGTCTTTAAGCAGCTCAAGATGTTTTTCAATAGTTTTTTGATCACCACGTACTGCTGGTCCGGTCTGGTTTTCTTTTGGCCCGTTTAAGATAGCTTTGCTAAATGTTTCAAGTATTAAGGGCTTCAGCATGTCGAAAGGCAGTTGATGTTCATTGCATATTCGCTCCGCCAATGTGAGCATATGATTGGAGAAATTATTAGTAAAAACAGCAGCCACATGGAGCACAGATTTTTGTTCGTCTGTCATTCGATAAACAGAGGTGGAGATAGCGCCTGCAATTTCATCCAGGGTAGTCCATATTTCTTCATCCGAGGTTGTTAGAATAAGGGGTATCCAACGCCAGGAGGGTTCATGATCAATCGAGAAGGATTGCAGAGGGTAGAAAGCAGCGCTTCGCTTAAAAGGAAGTGCATCGAGTCCTAAACTCCCGGAACAATGGATCACAATGGAAGCGGAAGGAATGATTCCCTGTAGTTGATCCGCTACGATTCGGATTGCATCATCGGCAACAACAATAAAATATAAGTCAGCATCAGTAATGATCTCACTAGCGACATTGGTAAATGTAGCTTCTTTAAGTTTTTTGGCAAGTGACGCTGCGGAACCGGCATCTCGATTGTAAACCTGCTTTACTTCACAACCAGCTCCTTCCAGTACAGGCATTAGTTGGTTGGCTAATCTTCCTGCTCCAATGCATACAACGCTGATCATCTTAATGTAAATTTTTGATTACTGCTTTCGAAGGCGCTTATACATGCCCAGGAACATCCCGAACAACATGATCAAGCTTCCTGCCCAGAATAAATTTATTCCCGGAAAAACGATAGCCTCTAATACAATATAATCATTTCGAGGAACCTCCTCAGCTATTTCCAATGGCAGGAAAGTAGTATCAGACATCCGCGCCAGGTATAGATGGAATTCTTCTTTCTCCGGATCAATTCGTTCCAGTTTTACATGAAGTCCGAGGTCACCAACAAAAGCTTTCATGTTTAAAGGACTACCATCGCGAATAAAAAACAATGGCTGCGCGATGTATTGTTTGTTGTCTTTGGTTTTAATTCTAAGCACCGCCTGGATGGCGATATCACCTTCTTCCTTGGTATAGCCAGGATGATCAATTGATTTGTTAATTCCCTCGAGGGTGACTTCAAGGTCCTTCCATACAGCAGTACCATTGGTCTTCATGATCAGTGGCTCGTATTGCAGGTCGCCTTCCATAGGGAATAAAGTATCTAGTGCAGAAGTTTTTAAACGGATACGAAGGTTTAAATCGTTGACTTGATCGGACAGACTATAGACCAGCCCATTTCGAACGATGAGTGTAGGGTGTAGTGTAAATGATTGAGTTTGTAATGAATCAGAAACGGTGACAGTACCAGAAATTGTGAGGTCATCCACTTCATAATCATAATCCGTATGATGTGTCCCAAAGACTATACTATCCAGCACCACGACTAGGTCATTGATGTTTTTAGTTTGGCCGGGCGTAAAATAATGAAGGTGGTAATCCAGTAGACTGTCAACCTTTCTAATATTCGATCGGTCTTGTTGTTCCGGAGGTAAGCCGGAAATGAAAGTAAAAATGTCCCGATCTAAATATTTCTTAGTATTTGGATTGGCCGTAGCCACCTTTGTCAGTTGGCGATCATAAAGGATGTTAGGATGCGTTGTAAATCGTTCGAGCGTGTCACCTTTTTGATTTACTTTAATGAATTCGATTTCGTATTTCTTTGTAAAACCTTCCAGTGTATCTGATTTGTAAGTTACCCAATAGCCATTCATAAACATAGGCATGCCTTTTATTAAAAAAGCATTTTCACCTGCGTTTAATCCTTCTGCTAACCCTTCTTGCGCAAATCGATTCTGACTAATTGTTTGTTTGTTCAGTCCACTGGCCATGATTCCTATCAGCATCAAAGCAAATCCACCATGGGCGAAACTGGACGCCATTGAGGTGAGGTTTTTTCTGCCGAAATTGATCATGTAGTCGACATTGGAGATAATCGCAAAACTTGCTGCAACCAGGAGGACGATAAACTGCCAGCTGGGAAGAAGAATCCATAACGACAATAAATAAGCAAGGACAAAGCCTAACGCTAAGGATAACAAGGCATGTTTGATAAATCGCTTTTTAAACGTATCCCATGCTTTTGCTCCAAAGCGCAAATACTGGGCAAGTGAAGAGATGATCGCTATCAGGGCAGCATTCCAAAGTTGAAATCGATTATGATGATCAATAGGATCAAGTGGCATCGCTTTATGATACATACTCATATCGCCATTTCCTACTATCGATCCATAGACATCTATCAATTTATTCCATACAGGAATACTGGTGGAGAAGGTGATGAGCACTGCTGAAAAGGCCAGGATCATGGCACCAACAAACATCCAGAATTCACGACTTTGTATCTTTTCTTCAACTTCGACCGTAGGAATGGATTTGTTTCTGGTGATCAGGAGGTAGATACCCGCGGCAGTAAAAAGGAAAAGGAATCCGATCAATTGCCATTCCAGCCCCATTTCGGTAAAGGCATGAACACTTTCTTCTCCAAGTATTCCTGATCTGGTGAGAAAAGTAGAATAGACGACTAACAGAAAAGAAAGTATGTAAAAGATGTAGGTGGTTTTGATCGATAGACCGGTATGTCGGGCGATGAAATTGCCATGCAGGGCAGCAAGAAGTACAATCCAGGGAACAAGAGACATATTTTCAACAGGATCCCAGGCCCAATAGCCTCCAAAACTCAAAGCTTCATAAGCCCAGGCACCACCCATGAGGACGCCTAATCCAAGAATCCCTGTGGAGAATAGGGTCCAGGGCATTACAGGCTTTAACCAGGCAGTGTGTTCTTTTTCCCATAATCCTGTCATCGCAAAACAGAAAGGAATAGTCACTGAAGCAAAGCCGAGAAATAAAGTTGGTGGATGGATCGTCATCCAATAATTTTGTAAAAGTGGATTGAGGCCATTACCATCTATTAGGGAGAGATAATTTGGATTATTAAAGATTGGTGCCTGCATCGTGTCACGCAGAAGTAAAAAAGGACTGCTTCCCATCCGAAAGGCATCCGTAAAGTAGACACCGGCAATCATGGAGACCAGGACCAATTGAACCACACTAAGCCAGGTCATAACACCGGCTTCCCATCGCCTGGCCGTCAACACGACGGCACCACCAAGAATGACATGCCAAAACATCCACAGCAAGAAACTTCCTTCCTGGCCTTCCCAAAAGGCAGAAAAGATATACTTCATCGGAAGATCATCAGAGACGTGGTCCCATGCATAATGGTATTCATACAGCTGGGCGATCATGATGTAAAAGAGGATCCCTATGGTCGCAAAAATAGATAGGCTATGGATACCCCATGAAATACGGGCAAACTTAAGCCAGGAAGCATCCTCCGGTAGCAGAACTCTTTTGCGGTAAGCAAGAATGGAAAGTATTGCAGAAACAAAAGCTGCCAGTATAAAGAAATGACCCAGGCGGCCTGGTAGGAGGTGCTCTCCTATATATTGAATATCCTGCATGAATGATTACATATTGCTTCTGACGAGTACCTCTTCATTCTTATACTTAGAGGGACATTTCATCAGAATGCTGGAAGCGACAAAATCATCGCCAATAAAAGAACCTGTAGCTACGACTTGTTCGCTGAGTTCAAAATCCTGAGGTTTCGGTGCATTCAAGGTCACTTCGTGGATTTCACCATCCTGGTCAGTCATATGGAATCTGAAAAGATTAGGATCTTCTTCTGCATTGTAATACATCGGTTTATCCTTAGCCAATACACCTACTACTTTAGCGCTTTCACCTGAGCGTTTCACCTGCTCAAATGTGCTATAGGTGCTCATATCTTTAGATGCAGAAATGAGCATAATGATCCCTCCGCCCATGAGCGCCAGGATTAATATCGGCATGAGTTTAATTCCAGATTTCATATTCATTTGCAGCTTATCCTCTTTTCTATTGAATCTTTTGCAAATTTACGGCTTATAAGCCATTTAAAGGCACCAAGTGCCTGTCGAATTGTGATTAATTTAAGTCTGTTAGTCGTTTATGAAAGAGATAGTCAGTCTAAAAAATGCAGGAATATACCAGGAAGGCGTAAAAGTCCTGAAAGATGTCAATTTGTCTGTAAGTCAGGCTGAGTTCGTTTACCTCATTGGGAAAACCGGTAGTGGGAAAAGCTCCTTAATCAGAACACTGTGGGGTGATTTACCCCTAATTGAAGGCGATGGGCAGGTGGCAGAGATTCCTCTGACCGATCTGCAACCCTCTAATATTCCTGTGCTGCGAAGAAGGGTAGGGATGGTATTTCAGGATTTTCAGCTATTTCCTCAATGGACAGTGGACGAAAACCTACGATTTGTCCTTGATGCGACAGGAACGAATGATAAAGCTACGCAGGATAGGCTAATATCTGAAGTTTGCTCAGATGCACAGATTTCTGGGCTGGTAGACCGCCCGGTACACCAGTTATCAGGTGGAGAGCAACAAAGGGCAGTTATCGCTCGTGCTGTTTTAAATAAACCACAAATTATTCTTGCTGATGAGCCTACAGGTCACCTTGATCCTGAGACTTCAGAAGCTATCCTCATCTTGATGCGCAATCTCGCCAAAGAGCATCAAACAGCTATTCTAATGGCTACCCACAATGCGCAGATCATTGAACGATTTCCCGGAAGAGTGTATCGCGTCGGTGATGGCACTGTGGTGGAGGTTGATTAAAAGAAGCGTAAAGCTTAACGGTTAATGGTCTTTTCTTTTGCTGGGTCCCGCTGAGCGGGAGAAACCCACCGCTTCCCGATCAATCGGGAGAGCGCCATTTCATGGCTTTACGTTTAGAAGAGTTTAGTGTAAGTACCTGTTCGGTAATTAAGTTTAGAAAGTTTAGCACTCGTAGCCTTTGGCTCCTGTTGTTTAGAAGAGTTTAGAAAGATTAAAAAACTAAACTCCCTAAACTCAATGATGAGTGATTAACTCTTCCGCCTATTAACCCCATCGCCCTAATAGGGGTATTCCTCTTCCGCCCTTTGTTATCTAACCAAGGTAATATCTCCATACCTGACCTCACTGTTTCCATCAATGAAATTAACGACAAGCTTATAGGTAAACACCCCCGGATTCATCGTCTCGCCATTTAATCGGCCATCCCAGGAGGTGGCAGGATCATTAGGAAGAATATGCTCAGCAAGAAAAACCATGTTGCCCCATCTATCAAAAATTGTGAAGGAGGATATTTCTTTTACACCAACACTGGCACTGATCGTAAGTACATCATTTATACCATCACCGTTTGGTGAAAAGATATTGGGGATGTAGATCGCCTGATCTGTTGTCACAAAAACAGTGAGGCTGTCACTGTCCGCACACCCATCAGCAGATATCACCGAAACAGAATAAGCAGTGGTAATGATCGGCGCAACAATCTGTGTCAAACAATTCGGACAATCGATACTATCAATTCCTGTCCAGAGGATTGACGAGAGTGAATCAAAAGGCAAGTTGATGACAGCTTGTAACGATGCTGAGTCACCAAGTGAGATCACTTGATTGTCACCAAGATCGACATGCACCATCAGTGGAACATCAATAGAGATGATTTCCGTGGCACTGCAATCATTTGCATCGAGCGAAGTGAGTTGATAGATGCCTTCATCCAATCCCGTAAAGTCAGGTGATGACTGAAAATTGGTACCATCAATCGAATAGGTGTAAGGAGCAACTCCACCACTTGGTTTGACAATAATGCTTCCAAGTTGTTGATCAAAACAATCCGGCTCTGATATTTCAAAACCTATCATAAATAATCCTGGTTCTGTCAAGGTGATCACGTCATCTGTTGTGCACCCATTACCATCCGTTATGGAAACTGCATAATCACCTGCACTCAGTCCCGTGATAAGCTGATCTGTTTCGTTTGTTGACCACAGATAGGTGTATGGTGGTACGCCGGTTACATTTGCTATTGCACTGCCATCCGCATCACCCTGGCAACTGATATCAAAGCCGTTGTAATCGATGACGGATTGCACAGTGAGAACAGGCAATGGATACAATTCAGTGATTTCTACAATGATACTGTCACATCCATCCGATCCGGTGGTAGTGTGACTTATCACACCCACCTGTGCCAGGTCACAGGTAGTGTAAAATAGATATGTCGTATCACCCGATGGTACATACTCTGTCGTGGTGATAATGATACTATCACATCCAAATGACCCGGTAAGGGTGAGATTCATCACACCCACCTGTGTCGGATCACAAGTTGTCTCAAGGATATATGTCGTATCACCCGATGGAACATACTCTGTCGTGGTGATCACGATGCTATCACAACCGTCAGTGCCGGTAAGGGCGAGATTTATCACGCCTACTTGTGTCGGATCGCAGGTGGTGTCAAACAAGTATGTCGTATCTGCCAGTGCATATGTCACCGTCGTGATAATCAAACTGTCACATCCATCCGATCCGGTAAGGGCGAGATTTATCACGCCCACTTGTGTAGGGTCGCAGGTGGTGTCAAACAGATATGTCGTATCCCCCAATGCAAAGGTCACAGTTACAATCACCAGACTATCACACCCATCCGTTCCGGTATAACCGTGATTTATCACGCCCACTTGTGCCGAATCACAAGATGTCGCAAACAGAAATGTTGTATCCACATCGGCAAATGTCACTGTGGTGATAATCAGACTATCACATCCATTTACATTAATTGCGGTGTCATTTATGACACCGATCTGAGATGAGTCACAGGTTGTAGCAAACAGGTAGTTTGTATCTGCATCAGCAAAGGTCACTGTGGTGATAATAAGGCTGTCGCATCCATTCACATCAATTGCAACGTGATTTATCACGTTGACCAAAGAGGAGTCACAAGTCTCCTCAAAGATAAAAGTTGTATCCCCAGGCGCCACATAAACTGTCGTCGTAATGATAATACTATCACACCCATCCGACCCCGTCATGACTTGATTCATCACGCCCACCTCTGCAATCCTGCAGGATGTGTCAAACAAATATGTCGTATCCGTCGACAGCAATGTCACCGTCGTCGTCACTACTGTATCACACCCATTTGGATTGTTGAGATGCGTCACAAATACTCCTGCTTCCGCGGTATCACAGGTAGTGGATTGTAGTGCGATCTGGACTGCAGGAAGAATAGTGATATGCGTAATGACAAAGCTATCACACCCATCAAAAGTCTGGAGAAGATTTTCATAAGAACCCGGTGTGGACTCCCAGAAGAAACCTAACCAAATGCTGTCACCCTCGCACAAAACGGTATCCACCTCGAAGTTGTATGAAGGAAATACATCAACAAACTGCACAGTATCCGACAAAATGATACAGGCTCCTTGTGATGACGTCACCGAAGTGATCGTATAGGTTGTGGGTACAGAAGGAAGATCGGTGAAGATGAAGGTGCCTGTGACATCAGTAAAAGAAAAGGAACTCCCAGGATCGGCCTGAATCTCGATATCAAGGGCAAAGGGTGTATCGGTCTGCACGATCAGTGTGGCGGATTCGTTGTCGCAGATATAGGTATCACCTGAAAGGGATACATCGATATTGGGCAGGAC
>JBBKWA010000319.1:0-15058 GCA_037968695.1 Saprospiraceae bacterium | reverse complement strand
TTTATACACTTCAGCAGTTTATAAGAGCTTTGTGGCCCATGCTTGTCATTTGGGTTTTCAAGTTTGATGAAGTCAACAAACTCTATCTTGCTTTGGGAACTGTTGCTATAATTGTGCTTGTCGGGGTTGTTTCCTATCTAAAATACCTCAATTTTACTTTTTTTCTTGATGAAGAAAACATTGTTTTGATTTCAAACCTGAATTCAGGAGAGATTTTGCGTTTTGAAACATCATCCGGAGATTACAAAAATGTCTTCGCAGCAGGACTTGGCGGACCCACCAGAATGAAAATGGGTGCCGATGGCTATTTGTATGTCTTGCAATGGTCAGGTGATGGGAAAGTTAAGCGCTTCGATTTAAATGGAGATTTTATTGATGATTTTACCAGTGTAGCTGTCCCAAAAAGTATTGGCCTAGACTGGGATCAAGCGGGCAATCTTTATATATCATCCTATGATGGCTTTATTAGAAAGTTTAGCCCAACAGGGGAGGACATGGGCTTCTTTATCAACACCAACATCAATGGGTCCACTAACATCTGGTTTGATGCAGAGGGCAATCTGTTTGTTTTAGATTACAATGGCGCTGCAGTAAAGAAATTTGATGCTGAAGGAAATTTTAAGGAAACCTTTATTTCAAGCGTACCACAATGTGAAGGGGTAGACTTTTTGCCAAATGGAAACATACTACTTGGTGTAGGAGGTACCTCCTCTGTTAGAATGTATAGTCCTGACGGAACCCTTATCAGCACAGTTGTCCCTTCTGGAACCTTAGGTTTGCTTAGGCCTAATGCTGTTGTATTGCGCAATGAAATCACAACAAGTACCTCCCCTGCATCTGCTCTATTTGAAGAAAGAAATATTGTGAATCCGTCTACAGGTACTTACTTCCATGTAACCGCTCCAGATCAATTTGTAAGCAATGCCAATCTTGAGGTAAGCAATGTGTCTGGAACCACCGTCTTGCGCATAAATTTGGCAGACAGCACTTACTTTGATGCTTCCGCTTTGCCTGATGGGGTTTATGTCATTACCTTGCCAATGAATAAGGAAACTATTGCCCGTCAAAAAATAATTGTACAGCATTAAACCTATTGTTGAATTGAATGAAGTATAATCTAATTGTCCTGCTTTTAATTTTAGGGGTAAGCCATTCTGCGTTTGGACAACTCACGGAGATTCGACTTCAGGAAGCTGTTACAAACGGGGAGTGCCATGAGATTGCAGATGCGCTCGATGATGCTCAATTGAATAGTGATCAAATGAAGTTCAGCGCCGGGGTATGTTACTATCGCAATGGTCACCTGGATAAAGCATTGCCTTTATTTGCCGAACTTAATGCTGGTCAGGGACCGCAATGGAAGATGGCTTCATTTTGGGAAGCTAAAATTCACGCCAGACTTGGAAATGATAGCCTTGCCCTAAGCCTGCTTGAAGGTATTCCAGGTGAATTTCTGAGTTTCGGTATGTTAAATTTGCCGGAGTTCAAACACCTGATGTCAACTTCATCGGAGTTTAATAAACTAAGGAATGCGTCAAAACCAAAACTTAATATTTGGACGGGCTTGCTTTCTGTTATTGCCGGCATTGGCTTTCTGATCGGTGTTTTGTTCTTGCTGGGCAGATCAAAATTTTCCAAGGGGGAGAAGTGGCTTGCCTTAATGGTTCTTTCCATGGCCTTAATACTCGTTTCCTATTTGACTATCTGGACAGGATTCCGATATTACTTTCCCTATCTTCAAAACGTTTGGCCATTTCTCACCTTACTTATTGGGCCTTCCATTTTTTTCTATCTGAAGGAAACATTCAAAGAAGACTATGATCGCCGTGAAGTTTTTTATCACCTCATTATACCTTTTTGTGCTTTACTCTTTTTGATGCCAGCTATTCTGAGAAATTTTGGCATTGCCCATAATTTACCGCCCGATCTGGTGCGCATTGGATCATCTTCTATTTTGCTTACTGCCCATATCTTGTTTTATACTGTTCGTGTTCATTTTCTAACAAAAAATGAATGGCAGGTAGACGCAAACATAAAGGCATGGACAAAGATCTTATCCATGGGCATGAATATCTATGCCTTTTCATTTTTATCTTATTTCGTTTTAGTTTCCTGTTCTTTTTTTAACCCGCAATGGGATTATTCTATCAGCCTTGTCATGGGCATTGGCATCCTCATAATTGCTTACATGGGCTTGGTACAGAAGCGAGTTTTTCAAAGTGAACCTTTAGGCGATATTCTCTCCGTTAAAAAATATAGTTCTTCCAACCTAACGCCTTCAGTGAGTGAGCGAATTAAAATACGATTGGAAAAGTTGTTGCACGAGGAAAAAGTGTTTAAAGAAAACGAACTTCGTCTTGATGACCTTGCTTCTTATTTGGATATTAGCCGGCATCAATTGTCACAAGTGATCAACGAGCATTACAAGGTTAATTTTTTTGAATTTATTAATCGGCACAGAATAGCCTATGTGGAGAAGGTTTTGGCCAACCCGGATTATGCTCACTATACGATTATTCAAATCGCTTACGAGGCAGGATTCAACAATAAGGCCTCTTTCAATACGTACTTCAAAAGAGAAGTAGGCATGACGCCTTCCGCCTATAGGATTAAGGTGAGTAATGTGGTCACAGACCATTGATCTGGTGTATCTGCAGAAGGTAGAGATTTCATGATTAAACGATAATCTTATATTTTTATCTCGGATGGCTGTTATACTAGAAACCGAACGATTGATCTTACGACATTTTGAAGTAAGGGATGCGCCCTTCATATTGGCATTGGTTAATGATCCGGCATGGTTAAAGTATATCGGCGATCGGCATGTACATAGTATCGAACAAGCTGAAGCGTATATATTGAACGGAGCAATAAAAAGCTACAAGGACCACGGCTTTGGTTTTTATATCGTTTTGCTTAAAGAGTCTAACATTCCTATTGGCACATGCGGCTTGGCAAAGCGCCCATTTCTCGATACAACCGATTTTGGTTTTGCATTTTTACCGGAATATACCGGCAAGGGGCTTGCATTTGAGATGGCAAGCGCTAATTTGGCGTATGCTATTGAGGTCCTTGATATGACAGCCTTAATAGCTATTACACTCCCTGATAATGAACGATCTATCCGGCTTTTAGAAAAACTTGGATTTAAGTTTGAAAAGACTTTTATGGAAGAAGAGGAAGAAGTAAGTTTATATCGATTCACCTGAAAAGTATCCTTTTCAAGTCCTAATTCACGATCATATAGCTGTTTAGCAAGTAAATGCCTCCTTTTAATGGTTGAGGCTTCAGTATTTTTTCCGATTTTCGCACCTCCTTTTAATGACAAAACCTAATTCTACATGCAAAGAATGATTTTATTACTGGCTTTCCTGATAATAGGATTTCAAGCCAACACCCAGTCAGATGCCAGGCTTCTGCGTTTTCCAACAGTCTCAGCGGATGCTGTTGTCTTTTCTTATGCCGGTGATTTATACACTGTTGCCCGTTCTGGTGGGACAGCAAGAAAGATTACTTCAGATATCGGTAATGAGATTTTTGCCAAATTTTCCCCAGATGGAAAGACCTTGGCATTTACAGGACAGTATGATGGAAATACTGAAGTATATCGGATGCCTTCCAACGGAGGTGTTCCTGTTCGACTGACCTATTCCGCCACGCTTGGACGGGATGATCTTGGTGACCGAATGGGGCCAAACAATATCGTGATGGCATGGAAAAACGATAATTCGGAAATTGTATACCGAAGTCGTAAGACATCTTTCAATTCATTTAAAGGACAGTTGTATTCCACAAGCCTGGATGGTGGCCTTTCTACACTGCTTCCTTTTTCTGTAGGAGGATGGTGCTCTTATTCGCCAGACAATTCAAAGTTGGCCATGAACCAGGTTTTTAGAGAATTTAGAACATGGAAGTATTACAGAGGCGGAATGGCTGATGATATTTGGATCTACGACTTCGCCTCCGGGGAATTTGAAAATATAACCAACAATCCTGCACAGGATATTATGCCGATGTGGTACGGTGATAAAATATACTTCTGCAGCGATCGTGACAGGATAATGAATCTTTTTGAATATGATATTCCGACCAAGCAGGTTCGCAAAGTCACTAATTATACTGAGTATGATATCAAATTTCCTTCATTGGGAACAGATGCTATTGCTTATGAAAATGGCGGGTATATCTACCTCTATGATTTGAAAACAGGCAAATCCAATAAAGTTGCGATTAACATTGCTGACGATGGCGTAGCCGGGAGAAATGAGATGGTCGACGCTTCCTCCTATATCGCTAACGGTGATTATGATTTGGGCCCGGATGGAAATCGAATGACGATGGCTGCCCGCGGTGATATCTGGACAGTGCCTGCAGATGAAGGAATCACGCGGAACCTTTCAAAAACGCCGGGGGTGCATGAGCGATCTGTGGTATGGTCTCCCGATGGTAAATATGTATCCTTTATCAGTGATGCTACCGGAGAAGACGAGATATATGTCCAGCTGCAAGATGGAAGTGCTGCACCAATGCAGCTTACAAATGGAGGAGACACCTACAAATATTACATGGTATGGTCTCCGGATAGTAAAAAACTTGTTTGGTCAGATAAAAAACTTAGACTGCAATACATAGACATTGATTCGAAAAAAGTGACCTTAGTCGATCAGGCAAATGCGTGGGAGCATCAGGGAGCCAACTGGTCACCGGACAGTCGCTGGATTGCTTATACCAGAGTGGATGATGACTTCCGCGGCAAAGTATACCTCTATAACCTTGACAGTGGTCAATCTACACAAGCTACCGATGACTGGTATGAAGCTTCAAACGCAAGTTTTAGTCCTGACGGTAAGTTTCTGTTTTTTGTTTCAGATAGAGATTTCAGACCAACCTATTCCCGAGTGGAATGGAATCACAGTTATGCAGATATGGCAAAGGTTTATTTTTTGACATTAGCGAAAGATACTAAATCACCCCTTGCCCCTAAGAATGACGAAGTGGAAGTTAAGGAGGACAAAGCGAAGGATGTCGCTGAAGATTCTGATGCCAAGAAGAAAGGGAAGAAGGATAAAGATGCTGATAAAGAGAAAAAGGATGAATCAGTTGTTGCTATTCCAGTGACGAAAATTGATTTGGATGGTATTAGGGATAGAGTGGTTGCTTTGCCTGTTGCAGCTGGGAATTATTGGGGACTCACCGCAGTAGACGATGCAGTATATTATGTGACGAATTCTACAAGTTCTCCAAAAGGAACATTGATGCGTTACGATCTAAAAAATAAGAAGGACGCTACTATTGGAGAATATAGCAGCTATATTATTTCAGCCGATCGTAAAAAAATGTTGCTTTCAAAAGGGGATGCGTTTGCGATTATCGATCTGCCAAAGGACAATGCAAAGTTTGAAGACAAGGTCGACTTGTCCAATATGAAACTCGTTGTCGATCGTCAGCAGGAATGGACGCAAATATTCAATGAGGCCTGGCGCCAGATGCGTGATTTCTTTTACGATCCGGGTATGCATGGTGTTGACTGGCCCGCTATGAAGGAAAAATATGCGGCACTCTTGCCTTATGTAAATTCCAGACTTGATTTGACGTACATAATTGGTGAAATGATCGGTGAGTTAAATGTAGGGCATGCCTATGTTGGTGGTGGCGATGTGGCCAAATCCGAGCGAATTTCTTTGGGTTTACTGGGCGCTCAGGTTAGTCGGGATGCTTCAGGCTACTTTAAGATTGATAAAATATTTAAAGGAGAGAATTGGGCATTATCAACACGGTCTCCATTAACAGAAGTTGGACTTAATATTAAGGAGGGCGATTTTATACTGGCGATCAACGGAGTATCTACTACAACCGTTGCGGATTATAATGAACTCATGGTCAATACTGCCGGGAAAACTCTGGAATTAACGATCAACAGTAAAGCAGATATGGCCGGTAGTCATAAAGCACTGGTCGTACCTACAGATGACGAATCAAGTCTGTATTATCTGGACTGGGTCAGAAAGAATATTGATTATGTAAATGAAAAGACCAACGGGCAAATTGGCTACATCCATATTCCAGATATGGGTTCAGGTGGACTAAACGAATTTATAAAGTATTACTATCCACAGATACAAAAGAAAGGACTCATTATTGATGACCGAGGAAATGGAGGTGGTAATGTTTCACCGCACATCGCTGAGCGACTCAGTAGGTCACCGGTATTTTTTGATATGCCAAGAAATGTCACGATTCCTAATACAGATCCGGGATCAGCTTATGGCCCTAAAGTGTTGTTGATGGATCAATATTCTGCTTCTGATGGTGATATATTCCCATACCGATTTCAGAAAATGAAGCTTGGAAAGACGATCGGAAGACGTTCCTGGGGTGGGGTAGTCGGTATCCGAGGTCCACTTCCTTTTGTAGATGGTGGAACACTGCACCGTCCTGAGTTTGCCAATTATGATTTGGAAGGTAAGACCTGGCCAATTGAAGGTTATGGTGTTGATCCTGATATTGAAGTTTATAACAGCCCTGCAGATGAGTTCAAAGGGATTGATGATCAATTGGACAAAGCGATTGAAGTGATATTAGAAGATCTGAAATCTAGAAAAGATATTCCACCGCCACCGCCTTATCCTAAAAAGAATAAGTAAACGGTGAAAAACATATACTGACGAATGTCAGTGTCAATAATTAAAAAGGGCGATGTCTGTGTAGACATCGCCCTTTTTAATTATTATCGCATGATATTAAATCGATGGACAAAGTAATTTTCTCCAGAACTAATTCTAAGGAAATACATCCCAGGAGGATAGTTGGAAACATCAATAGCATTCTTGGAATCCCAAGTTGCAAGACGTCTACCATCCGGATTAATGAGTTGTACTTTGAATGCACTGAGGGCATCGGCTAATACAATATAAATATTTTCATTCGCCGGATTCGGATAGATTTTAACGTCAAGAGTATAAGGGCCGTAAAGGCCAACCGTTTGGTTTAATATTTCAACGGTTTGGGTATCCGAACAACCATTGCCATCGGTGGCCACCACAGTATATATTCCCGGTTCAAGGTCTGTAATGTTTTTTAATTGACTGGAGTAACCATTTGGCCCAGTCCATTCATAAATAATGGGTAATAACCCTGAAACGGATATTTCGATTGCGCCAGTAGTTGAATCGGTTACATGCGTGACCAGATCTATAAACACAATTACTGGAAATATTGGCTCATCTACAAATACAGTCCCTACAATATCACAGCCTTGTCCTTCATCGGTAATAGTGACGTCATAAAATTCAGCGCATAAATCGAAAATTTCTTGCGTAGTTTCTCCCGTACTCCAGAGGTAGGTATAGGGCCCAACGCCTCCAAAACCAACAAATGCAGACAGTGCGCCATCACAGGTACCAAAACAACTGGCATTTTGAATATCGAAGCCAGCGAATCCGATACACATGAATTCGAAGACCTCAATTGATTCGACAGCCGTGCAACCGTTACTATCGGTGACCGTCACGGTATAGGTGCCCGGGGTAAGATCGACTATCAGTGAATCAGTGCTTCCGTTCGACCATTCGTAAGTGAAGGGGTCAAAGTCACCTGATGGAGAAGCCCATGCGGTACCATCATTTTCATCTGTTCCGCTTTCGCTTGTTGCTCCTGCGTTGGCAAAAAATTCATCGCCTTCATTTACAAAAAACGCATCGGTAATTTCACATCCTGCACCATCCACTACGGTGACGCTGTAAATTCCAGCGCACAGGTCAAAGGTGCTTTCGGTGTTGGCGCCATTACTCCATAAGTAGGTGTAAGGTGGGGTTCCGCCAGTAATATCTACTATTTCAATTGAACCATTACATCCCCCAAAACATAGCGCATCTAAAACATTTGCGACGATCGCCAATCCGAGACATTCAAATGCATTTACAGTAACACTTTGTACTGCTGTGCACCCTTCTCCATCAGTAACGGTAACCGTATACACACCGGGAGGTAAATCGGATATAGCAGACGTCGTTTCTCCATTGCTCCACAGGAAAGTGTACTGGCCATCTCCTCCAGTTGGATTAGCAGTCGCTGTGCCATCATCGGCATCCTGTGAAGTTTCACTTGTTGCACTGGCATTGGCGAGAAGGGGATCCACGTTTGTGATGTCCACACTAGCAATGCCTATAGCCCCATCACTATCCGTCACCGTCACCGAATACGTACCGGCATCAAGATTGGAAATTGTGGCGGTGGTTTCGCCATTGCTCCACAGAAAGGTAAATGGTGGCGTACCGCCAATAGCTTCAACAGTTGCCGTGCCATTAGGGGAGCATGTCGACGTGGAGTTTTCGCTGGAAATCGTCACATCAAGTGGCACAGATATGGATAATCTATAAACCGTTCCTTCAGCCGGTGTACCCTCTATGGTGACATCAGCAGCAAACAATTCAGGGGCATTAATATCTCCACCAAAAAAGTTCGCGTTGCTGGCAACCCCAGTGTTGAGATTAACATCTGATATGCCCATGAAGATTCCTTGTCCCTCATAAAACAATACCGGATTATCAATAAGATTTTCACCAAATCGAAATTCAACTAAATTGCTACCCTCGTATAGCCAGAGTTGAATATTTATAAACATGTCCTGGGAGCCACTGTCAAATTCACCATAGGATCCGGCATTCTTAATTTCTATTTTTTGAATTCTACTTCCTGGATCACCTTCGACAAGGTAGCTAATAGGCGATTGCGAATCATCGATCAATATGCCCCTGTCAATTAGATCCATTTCAAAAGGAAATACGACAGTGGCTATTTCAGGATCAGCAGTTGGTGCTACAAGCAGGAAACCAACACCGCCAAATTGAAGCGTAGAAATTGTGTGTCCGTTTAATTCAAAAGGAAAATCAACAGGAACTACATAAACAGGGTCGTCCCATAATTCATCATTATTAACGGAAACTGGATTTACCAGATCCGCATAGGGCTCATTCGTAGTAGTTAGGGTATACGGAGGAACACCTGAATTTCTTGATGATGTCTGTACATCCTCAAAAAACAAATTGGCTTTTTTTCCAGTAGACTGAGCTATTAAAGCTGTGCTAAAGAAAAAAGTAAGCAGTGTAAGTAAGGTCAAAGGTCTCATCATGTCAAAGTTTTAGTTAGTGTATAATATTTAAATCACCTATAAGCGTAATAAATAATTTGTAACCAGTATACTAGCCCGGAGGAGGGAGTTCCGGAGTATATTTGAGCAGCCGATCGGTTTGGTCTGCTATACTATATCGAATCTAAAAAGGGAATGCTAAGATCAATATTAAGGAAAAATAATGAATGTTATATTATTAGTTTCCTTCAAGCGCCTTTTTTGCTCTCAATTCTTTTTGCAACGCCTTATTGACGATGTATACCCCAACCAGGGTGATTATTGAGCCGATGATAATAAAGAAAGTAAGTGGTTCGCCAATGAGTGCTGCGCCAGTCAAAACCGCAACAATCGGATTGATGTAGGCATAAGTGGACACTATACCCGTCGGTAGCTTTTGAAGCGCGTAGAGATAAGCGAGAAAGGCACAGATTGAACTAACAATAGTAAGAAAAAGTATTACGGACCAGGCATATACTGAAATCTCATAAATCGGAATGGTATCTCCTGTAATCGTTGAAACTAAGGAAAGCACAAAACCGGCAATGAGCATTTGCCATCCTATGCTGAAATACGGATTGTAATCCAGCGCAAAATCCCGGGTATAGATAGTGCCAAATGCCCATGTTACGGACGAAATCAATCCAAGGATAATCCCTCCTAAAAAAGTGTAATTGAAGAGTAACTGAAGGTGTTGATAAAATACGACACAAACGCCACCGAATCCAATAAATATTCCGACCCAGGTCATAGGGGGTAGTTTTGTTTTTCCCCTTATTTTTATAATAATGACGAGCCATAGAGGAAAGATTGCCCCAATAATTGCCCCTACGCCGGCAGTCGTAAATTTGACCCCTAATGTCGAGATGCCCTGACTGATTATAAAATTGAGAACAGCGAGAAGGAAGATCATTCGCCATTCCTTTCTGTTCGGGAGTTTTACTTTTTTATAAAGAAAGAAAAGTACAAAGATTGCGCCGGCAATAAGTTGCCGTATACCAACCATTTGAAAAGCAGGTACATACTTGACAGCTTCCTTCGTACCAACCCATGAGACACCCCAAACGATGCATACAAACGCAAGTGCTAAATAGGCTTTTCGGTCACTATGTTGGCTATTGGTGTTGATGGTGGTTGATTTCCGGTATTAATATAATGTTGATGATGTGATCAGTACCCTTTAATTCGTTTGATTAGCTGCCGGAACATTTCCCCAATGTCCTCTGGAGGTTCCCGGCTTTCAAAAAATGCTGGTACCCCATGCTCCTCCTTTACTTTAAAATTAAAGATCATGTCTTCGGGACCATGAATGGTATCCTTCAAGCCGCCATATCGAAGATCTGACAAGTATGTCATAGAATCCGTTACAAATGGTGTGAGGTAGCCATTGGAAAACCATCTAAGCGTATTGTAATCTTCATAAGACGACCAGGCGTCATGCAACGAATCGTTTTTTGAAATGACATTGAGGTAATGAAGATTAGGATCCGTATCGAAGATGGAATACCGGCCTACATAATAGTGCCCTTCATCCTCTGCTACACCGGACCATAAAAAATTGTTGAGGATAATAGGACCCGCACTACTCCGTGTAATCTGAATGCCTCGATTTAAATAAGCCTGATCAAAAACGCGATCAATATGTACTTTGTTGATAAGGGTCAGCATCATATAAAGGCTGCTGATGCCTATCCCCAGCCAATTGTAGATTGCTCTTCTTCGCGTATTTCTTAATGTATTGGAAACCAAAATTACACAGATTAGAAAAGGAATAGTGTAAAAAGGATCCAGGACTGAAATGTTGTTAAAAGCCACGCGGAAATTAGAAAAGGGTTGAAATATTTGTGTTCCAAAAGCTGTAAAACAGTCAAGCAACCAATGCGTAGATAGCGCCAAAAAGAAAAGCCAGTACCATTGCTTAAAAGTTGTTTCGGGTGTTTCTAAATCCTTTGTGATGTAATACTTGTACAACCTGTATAGTAGGTAGCCACTTAAAAGACAGGATAGGGTTAGGAAAGTCCATGAGGGTGTTCCTTTATGACTGAATAATAAATTCAAGCCAAATGTAATTAAACCGAGGAGTGCTATATTGACGAGCACCACCAGTGTCTTGTAGAAGCCGGTTTTGTGAAATCGCGAACTATATAATTTTTGAACCAAACCACCAAAAAGGAGAGGAGCGACAACAGAAAAAAATATGGAATGGGTAAACCCTCGATGGAATGCAAGTGCTTCAATATCATCGAGAAATGGATTGGCGATAATATCAAGATCGGGTATTGTACCACCAATAGCGCCCCAGACTAGGGCTCTATTACCAATCCTCCTCCCCAAGGCTATTTCCCCAACGGCTGCGCCTAATACTATCTGAGTCAATGAATCCATGCGGCGCAAAGTTAAGTTTAGTTAACGCATTTAGCATCCTACCGCTGATTTGGTCAGAAAATCAATATTTTGCAGCGTTTTCGGCCAACGGGGTATCATAAGAGCGCTATTGGTCCGTTATTTAACTTTAAAATTTTGTTTTATGCGTGGTTTGTTTTTTATCCTATGTTCCTTCCCCTTTTTACTTACGGCTCAGGAAAATCTACCCTGGCAACCATTTTCTTTTGGCACCCCGGTATTATCAATGCAGATTCCAGGTCTGCCTGCGAGGCAAAATACCAACCTGACGCCCGATGTAAAAGCATTTGTTAAAGCATATGATGCGTACTACCACCAGAATGCCGATAAGGGTATTGTGATCACGATGATGCATGCTTTTTATGAAAATGATGTGCAAGCAGATAAAATGGGTGCTGTAGAAGGAACCAATAATCAATGGGAAGCTACCGGGTCCAGGGTAGTGATTTCAAGCACAACAGAAAATACAATATCCTCCAGATCAGCGGTTCAGCAAAGTGGCATATTGTTCAGTGCCGGAAGAGAATATGATTTTATGGATGTCGTCATTGTAGAAGGCGCCAGGATATGGCAGATCATTGTTATGGTGGCTTCTGACGATGAGTCGCTTCAGCCAGTTTTGAGAAAGGTCATTAATTCTGTCGAGTTTAAATAAAATCGCCACGGAATAAAAAAAAAGAAGCCCGTCCAGCGGGCTTCTTTTTTTTATCTTTTTAGAAAAGTGTTATTTTTTCTTTTCTACCTTTTCTCCCATGATATCTTTAGGGGCTAAATCAGGATTTAGCAGGTCATAGAACTGATCGATTTTCGGAAGAATGATAATCCGTGTTCGTCTATTGGTAGAACGTCCTTCACTTGTACCATTGCTGGCCAGTGCATTGTACTCACCTCGTCCAGCAGCTATCAATCGATTAGGATCAACATTGTAATTCTTCTGCAGAATACGGACTACAGCTGTAGCACGCTTCACACTAAGATCCCAGTTGTCTTTTGTGCATGAATTGTTGATGGGCACATTGTCAGTATAACCTTCCACCATGACTTCAAGATCTGGTCTGTCTTTGATGATCGTGGCAATTTTTCCAAGGACATTATTAGCCTTTGACGTTAGGTCTGAGCTTCCTGATTGAAATAACATTTTATCAGAGAGATTAATCATGACCACCGTTTTGTCCACTTTGATTTCAATATCCTTGTCTTCAATGCCATCCTTAAGCTGTGTTTTAAGATTTGCAGATAAAGCCAGATTTATACTATCAGCCTTTGTTTTTGCAGCCTGAAGCAGATGAATGTATTTATCTTTTTCAGCAAGCTGATCCAAAGTCTTCTTCATATTGTCATTAGCGCCTTGAGACATTACAGTAAGATCACCTACTTGGGTTAGCTGGGCATCTCTTTGTTTTTTGCAGTCACTAAGCTGATCTTTTAAATCATTAAGTTGCTCTTCACGAAGTTTTTTCTCTGATCGGAGGACATTTAGATCCGCAGTACAACTTTGTAGGCTACTCATTGTCTCGTTTAAAGTTTGACCACATTTTCCAAGCTGTGTATTGCAGGATTCCATGTCAGACTGCAGGGCCGTAAATTTTTTCTTACTCACACAGGACGTTAAGAAAAATATAGCCATGACTAAAATGCTAAAATAAGTTCGATTCATTAATATAAATTTTAGGTTAATAATTTCCACCAATCCAGGTGTTTCCTGACTAAAAAAAGCTATTGGTCTATTACCTCATTTTGATAGACACCACAAATTTACAAGGATATAGACAAGAAAACGGGAATAATTGTGAATAATTGGTTAAAAGAGTTTTATTTTGGAAACGCTTGAAGCCCCTGGTTTCATTAGGATAGAGGGTATTTGGGCAAGATTGTTCTTATTCACCAACTTCAAAAAGCCATGAACAGACGAAAATTTATCATCAACTCAACCATTGCCGGAACCAGCTTACTTGCTCATCAATCCTCCTTTACGAATGGCATAATGCCCAAGAAAAGGCCGGAATCAGTCATTATCATCGGAGCAGGATTTTCAGGGCTTACGGCAGCCTATTTGTTGAAAAAGCAAGGTATTCAGGTGACTGTGCTTGAAGCCCGAAACCGTATTGGTGGTCGTGTATTTTCATTTAAGCCCCAGGGAACAGAAGGTCAGGTAATTGAATTTGGCGCAGAATGGGTTGGCAACTCCCATACTTCACTCATTGCCTTATGCAAAGATTTCGGTCTTGAATTGTTCAATAATCAGTTTGAAACCCACTTGACATTAGAAGGGGCCTATAGTCCTGCCGGGGAGTGGTCCTTAAGTAAGGAATTGGAAGCATTCTGGATGAAGAAAACTGAAATTTGGGAAAGCTATTCTGAGGAAACAAAACAAAAACTTGATAAAACGGATTGGTGGCGTTGGTTGTCGAATCAGGGGTTTTCAGATCGTGATCTCTTACTTAGGGAGTTGATGGATAGTACCGATTTTGGAGAGAGTATACGGCACACTTCAGGATTTGCAGCCTTTGCAGAATATGCAGAGAGCAGTGAGAAAAATGAGATGGATCTCAAGATTCGAGGAGGCAATGTGATGCTGGCTGAAAAACTTGCCGATGCCATCGGCAGGGAAAATATACGACTCAACTTAAAAGTCACAGATGTTTTTCAGGACAAAAAACGAGTGACTGTCAAATGTACCGGGGCCAAAGCTTTTATAGCAGATAAGCTGATATGTACCGCCCCAATATACTCGGTGATGAAGATCAACTGGGATCCTGTGCTGCCTTCCAAACAAGTGGAAGCTATGAATGCACTGCAGTATGCAAGGATTGCGAAATTTCCGTTTGTATTTAAAGAGCGATTCTGGAAAGAAGAAAATTTCGATATGATCACCGATACGCCGGCGCATTATTTCTATCACGGGACAAAAAACCAACCCGGGAATACCGGGGTACTGATTTCCTATGTCACCGGCGATAAAGTAGATGCATTGGCTTCTATGACCAAAGCGCAACGGCAAGAGATTATCCTTGAGGCATTGAGACCAGCTTTTGGCAATGTAAAGGACTATATGATCGATAACGCAATGTATTATTGGGGGACTGATCCATATTCAAAAGGAGCATACGCATTCTATGGAAAAGGCCAGTGGTTTGGTATTATGCCTACACTTCGAGAGCCGTACAGGCATGTGCATTTTGCTGGCGAG
This sequence comes from Saprospiraceae bacterium, assembly GCA_037968695.1. Lineage (GTDB taxonomy): Bacteria > Bacteroidota > Bacteroidia > Chitinophagales > Saprospiraceae > Opimibacter. The sequence goes on along the minus strand of JBBKWA010000319.1, from coordinate 338 downwards.
CATTTGGCTGATTGGCAAGGATTTATGGAGGGGGCTATTAACAGTGGAGAAGATGCTGTTGCGCAAATATTAGACTAACTTCTGAAATCAATATTTTTTAAGGGTGTGGGTTAAGTTTAATATAATCCCTGTCGTTTAATTATGGTTCCAGAAATAGGGGTGAGGAAGCGAAGGATGCGATCTGATGCAGACGAACTTTGCACATTCTCTGTAGGCTACTTAATTCTTGTTAGTGCGATCTGATCATCGCTTTGGTCATCGAAAATGATAGGCCTTTCAGAACCATCGAACTTCATATTAATAATTAATATGTCCTTGTCGAGCAGCTTATAGATGCC
>JBBKWA010000318.1:0-2954 GCA_037968695.1 Saprospiraceae bacterium | reverse complement strand
TTATAATTTGTAAAGCTGGGCTGTTCTAAAGTGAACCTCCCAGCTTTTTTTATGCCCAATAGTCAGATTCTAATGATTGGCAACCTACATCAACTAGCCATTGTCCGGTTATAATCGTTTCATTCTGTGTGACATAGCACGATTCCTTATCGCATTCAACTCGGGCATTCAAATTCACATCCGGTGTCTCACATCAATGACCTCTTTTAATTCCGAAAGCCCCGAAATCAATGATCGCTGGTTTGATCTGATAAATAGGCGCACCAAAAAGGCCAATTTCCAACAACCATATTTAAGACAATAACTGGATTTTCATAGAAAACTAAAAGAAGGATTTTAGGAATTATGGAAATAATAATTTCGTCAAACCCTGCAAATAGCGAACGAACTACTAAGTTTTTGAAATATTACAAATTATAATTATTTAGATATTCTTCCTATTTTCAAGTTGTAAACAAAAACCACTACAAATGAAGCACACCACACTTCTTCTCCTTTTAATGGTATTTCTGTTACCATTTAGCGCATCCGCTCAACTTCCAGATGGCGCAGAAGCGCCGGATTGGACGCACACAGATATTGATGGCCAAGAGCATCATCTATATGATATGCTCGATCAAGGGAAGATGGTTGTCCTCAAATTTTCCGCCACATGGTGTGGCCCTTGTTGGAATTACCATAATACAGGAGCACTTGAAGATTTCTGGGATGAACACGGGCCAAACGGTACCGATGAAGCACAGGCCTTTTATATCGAATCGGATCAATCTACAGGAATGAATGACTTGCTGGGTTTGACCCCTTCATCACAAGGTAATTGGGTGGCTGCAGTTTCTTTCCCAATAATTGATCTTCAGGTTGGAGAAAACACCGATAATCTATATGCCGTTGGCTATTATCCTACTTTGTACGCCGTTTGCTTAGATAAAAAAGTCTACGAATTAGGCCAGGTTGGGGCTAGTCAATGGTCGGAATTTATTCAAAGTTGCTTGCTCGCGGGGACGGTCTCAGGAATAGAAGAAGCCGTATGTTTTGGTGATGGTGCTGTAGAGTTAGATGTTTCTGGAGGCGTAAGCCCAATCGTCTATGAATGGAGTAATGGATCCTCAGAACCGTATCTGGCCAATGTAGGCGCAGGTGTATACAGCGTGACCGTGACGGAAGACAATGGAAAAAATATCATCATCGAAGATATCGTCATTGATGGTGCTGAAACCCCTATTGAATTAGCTTCCTCCGCTATTGATCCTGCATTGTGTTTCGAATCAGAAACCGGTGCTGTCAGTATTGAATTGGATGCTGCTGTAGAACCAGTAGCGTATGACTGGAGCAACGGAGATCAATCACAGAATATTGAAAATCTTGCTGCTGGTGATTACACAGTTGTTGCCACGGATGACAATGGATGTTTGTTCGAAGATTCATTTACCGTTACAGAACCTGATCAGGTATTGGCCACCTATGAAACCACCCCTGAGTATTGTGATCAGGGTGATGGTTCGATTACATTGGACATCGAAGGAGGCGTAGGCAACTATACCGTTTATGCATCAGAAGGTGATGTTGACGACCACTTGATATATAATCTTTATTCAGGGGTTATCACAGCCACTGTAGAGGATGGCAACGGATGTATTTGGGAAGAAAATGTAGCGATAGAAGATGTCGCTCAACATGAGTTATATTTTTCACCTGATCCGGAAGTTTCATGTTTAGAACCTGTGGCAAGCATTCAAGGATTTGTCACTGGAGGCTTCGACGATTTTGAGTATTCCTGGTCTACGGTGAATGGTCATATTATTGGTGACACTGATGGTGATGTTATTGAAGTAGATCAGGAAGGTGATTATGATCTGGAAGTCTATGATATATTTAGTGGGTGTATTGCTCAGAGTTCAGTTTATGTAATTTCTACAGTGGATGCCCCAGACGTAGATGCAGGGGATGACACACCTATTTCATGCGAAATTTCTGAAGCGGTACTTCAAGGAACGGGAGACCCGACAAATGAAATCATTTGGACGACCATTGATGGTAATATTGTTTCTGGTGGAGATACGTACAATCCGACTGTCGACCAACCCGGAACATACGTCATTGAGGTTAACAATCCTGCTAATGCTTGTATTAATATAGATACTGTAATTGTCTTAAATGAAATCAATCCTGCAGAGGCACAATACCAATATCAAACAAGCAGTCTGACTTTAGTGGGTACAGATATATCCAATGGAAGCAATCTTGGAAACTGGCTCTGGACGTTTGGCGATGGCAATTCATCCACTGAACAAAATGTTGAATACACGTATGCTGCAAGTGGCACTTATCAGGTCTGCCTGAGTGTAGAAAATGGATGTGGTGCCAGCAATGTATGTCAGGACGTTGAAGTTCTGTTTGACGGAAGTTCAATTAGTGTTGTTCCTTCTGTTCAGAATGTACTTTGCCATAATGGAACAAGTGGCAGCATTACATTAATCGTAAATGGCGGTAGCGGAAATTATATTTTCACCTGGACTGGTCCGGGTGGAGAAATGTATTCCACACAGGATATTAGTGAATTACCCGCTGGTCTATATCAATTAGATATATCGGATGATATGGGTAATGTATTCTCAGGGGAGTACACCGTTGGTGAACCAACAGCTATTGCTTTAGTCAGTTCTACAGTTCTAGACAATCTATGTCATGGAGAGCAAAACGGTGCGGTTACTGTAGACATCATGGGAGGCGTCGGACCATACAACTATTCATTTAACGGTGGACCTTCACAATCAGAAAATATGGCAACAGGCTTCGGCTCAGGGGATGTAGAATGCATCGTAACCGATGCCAATGGCTGTACCTTCCTGGCCGGCCCATATAGCATACAAGAACCAACAGAAGTACTTAATCAGTCAATCGTTACCGATGTCAGATGCTTTGGAGAAGCGAATGGTGCTGCGGTAGTGACAACG
>JBBKWA010000317.1:0-3322 GCA_037968695.1 Saprospiraceae bacterium | reverse complement strand
TTTAAATTTATGGTAGGTGTAAACCATCCTCGATTCATCATTTCGATTGCAAGCCAAGCTTCTAAAGAGCCACAGGCACCGAGTGTATGACCTAAATAACTTTTTAATGTAGAAAAAGGAACCTTGTCGCCAAATATATTTGCTGTGGCCTGCGATTCGGCAATATCCCCATGTTCAGTTGCTGTACCATGCCCATTGATATAACCGATATCATCCTTGGAAATATTGGCCACATTCAATGCTTGGATAATGACTCTTTCCATATCTTTAGAAGAGGGTCTTGTAATATGTTGGGCATCACAGTTTGTGGCAAATCCTACGATTTCAGCATAAATTTGGGCCCCTCGATCCTTAGCATGTTCATATTCTTCTAATATAAACGTTCCAGCGCCTTCTCCTAAAACCAAACCATCTCTATCGCTATCAAATGGCGAGGGTGTTAAATCCGGGGTATCATTTTTAAAACTTGTAGCAAACAAGGTATCAAAAACCGCTGCTTCACTGGGGCAGAGTTCTTCCGCTCCACCCGCAATCATAATTTTTTGATAACCATTTTTAATAGTCTCATAAGCATATCCAATCGCCTGACTGCCAGAAGTACAAGCAGATGAGGTTGGAATAATACGCCCTTTTAATCCAAAAAAAAGCGCAATATTGACAGGGCAAGTATGAGACATCATTTTTATATAGGTCGTTGCTGTAATACCTCTTACGTGTTTCTCCGTTAATAAACTCGTAAAGGCTATAACAGGTTTTGTAGAACCAGTGCTAGATCCATAGGCAACCCCAACGTCGCCTGAAGTTAAAATTTCACTCTTGAGAAGTCCAGCATTTCTTAGCGCACCTTCGGTTGCATAGGTTGCCATTTCAGCAACTGGGCCCATCGATCTGGTGGCGATTCGATCATAGTGATCCGGTAACTTGAAATCTGTGATAGGGGCTGCGAGTTGAGTATGTAGACCCCTATACTGTTTCCAGTCTTCCATTCTCACCACTGCATTTTTATATTCTTTCAATCTATTAAAAATATCATCTGCATTATAGCCTAAAGAGGTAACACCCGACATTCCTGTAACGACCACTCGCTTATTCACTATACCATTCCCCCATTTATTGAAATTACTTGTCGAGTTATATAGCTTGAAGCCTCTGACATTAAAAAACCAACGAGACCTGCAACTTCTTCAGGTCTTCCAATTCTTTGCATAGGAATTAAACCTTTAGCATGCTGTATTTGCTCCTCACTCAGCATTCCAGTATCAATCAATCCGGGCGCTACACAATTAACCGTAATATTTCTCTTGGCCAGTTCTACTGCCAATGACTTTGTCGCACCAATTAGGCCTGCTTTAGTAGCGCTATAATTAACTTGTCCCCGATTACCCGTAATACCTGAGACAGAAGACATCACGATAATTCTTCCCTTCTTGGCAGCAATCATAGACATTAAATTAGGTTTTATTACATTATAAAATCCACCGAGATTAGTACTCATTACACTATCCCAGTCATCGTCACTCATCATCGGAAAAGCGGCATCGCGAGCGATACCTGCGTTGCAAACAATACCATAGAAAGCACCATGACGTTCAATTTCTGTAGCTAAAGCTGATCTACATTCTTTTCGATTTGAAACGTCAAAACGCAGCTTCTTCCCGCTTCCCTCGCTATTCTTTATGAGTTTTAAGGTTTCATCTATGCCTGGTTCATCACTATTATAGTGAGCGATAATATCATATTTTTGTTTTGCTAGTTCCAGTGCTATTGCCTGACCAATTCCTTTACTGGCGCCTGTTACTAAAATTCTTTTTTGTTTATTCATATATTGTCTCTTTTAATTCTTCTAGTTCGCTGGCCGATGGTATATAGGCAGTTATTCTGCCCTTCGCAACGGTCTTTTCTTCGATAATAATCTCGCAGTCAAAAACACCAGAGTGCTCCATGATTAACACTGGATTTATTCTAATATTAAGCAATGCCTCTTGTTCAAAAAAAAGTAATGTAGAGTGAAAATCTCTTACACCTATAATAAAACCGACTTGGGGGCCACCTGAATTTTTAAAATGAAGAGAATTATAGGCGGCAATTGACTGTGCCATATATTCAATTCCACAGTAACTAGGAATACCTTGTGCCTTACAGAGAAAACTATTATTATTAATTCTAACTTGAACTGTAAAATTTGTTTTACTTCTATCCGAGATACTATCCAATAAAAACATTGAATTTTTATGAGGAATTAAATTTTCTAACACTTCATTCACTATATTTTCCTAATATAAGAGATACATTGTTTCCGCCGAAAGCATATGAATTGGTCATGCAAATACGAGGGAATACTTTCTGATCAGGTTTTGCAAAATTAATTTCTTCAAGCGTATCATCTCTTTCATCATTCCATACTTGCGGTGGTATTAATCCATCACGATTTAAGTTACTCAACAAAAGAGCACAGATTCCAACTTCCTGAGCACCTGCAGAACCTAAGCAATGCCCAATAAATGGTTTGGTACTACTGGCAGGACAAAGGTCATTATTAAAAACTTTACCTATCGCTAAACTTTCAACTTGATCATTTTGAATAGTGCCAGTCCCATGAAGATTAATATAGTCTACTTCGCTAGTATTTATTCCCGCCTGTTCAAGCGCCATCTCCATTGCCATGATCGCACCCAGTCCCTGGGGATGTGGCGCCGAAGGATGAAAGCCATCAGATGAATGCCCCATCCCCAAAACTTCAATCGGTCCAGGAGAGGAGCTTAAAAGAAAAATTGCGGCACCTTCTCCAATATTAATTCCACTTCTATTACGACTAAAAGGCGATACCACCTTATGTGAAATTGCTTCTAACGAGTGAAAACCGTTTAATGTAAGCTCGTTAACTGAATCTGAGCCCCCGACAATAACTACGTCGCATATTTTATTTTTTAAAAGATAGCTTGCTTCAATAAAAGATCTCGCCCCTGACGTACATGCTGTTGATATGGTGTAGGCAATACCTTTTAAAGAAAAATATTCCTTAATAAATTCACTCGGTGAAGACATCTCCTGCAGTGTGTATAGATATTCAGCTGGTAGCTCATTTGCATTCTCTTTTAATGCCTTAACACCTTCATCTATACCAGAAGTACTGGTACCAAAAATGATCCCAATTCGACCTGCACCATAAGTTTCAATTGCATTAGTAATGCTTTCTTCCATCTTTTCCAAAGCTAATAAAATAAGTCTATTATTTCTTGAGTTAAAAGTAGATAGATGAGAAGGTATTTGTGGCAACTCCTGTTTAACGTAAAATACTGGGGTTGATGTACCATCCACTAGT
>JBBKWA010000316.1:0-6338 GCA_037968695.1 Saprospiraceae bacterium | reverse complement strand
CGATCTATATCCCCAATATCTTTTCTCCGAATGGTGATGGGATCAATGATGTGCTTACAATCAGTGCAAGTGATGGTGTAGAAGAGATTACCTCCTTCACTATTTTTGACCGATGGGGCAACATGGTATTTCTTGCCGAGCATATTCTGCCGAATGATCCTGCCACCTCCTGGGATGGCCAATTAAACGGCGAGACAATGAATCCAGGGGTGTTTACATACAAAGCCGTGATTCTTTATACTTCTGGGGATAGTGAGGTGAGGTATGGGGATGTTACGTTGGTGAGATAGGGAGGGTTAACGGTTAACGGTTAACGGTTAACGGTTAACGGTTAACGGAAAAAAGCAAAGAGCAAAGAGCAAAGAGCAAAGAGCAAAGAGCAAAGAGCAAAATAAAAATTACGAATTACGAATTACGAATTTCAAATTACGGCACGCAAAACTTGTAGTGTAAATCTCTCCATTGCTCATCACTATATCACATTATACAATAATCACTCATCATTGAGTTTAGAGAGTTTAGATTTGTCTCCTACGGTGACAAAGTTTAGAGGGTTTAGTTTTTTATTCTTTCTAAACTATTCTAAACAACAGGGGCCAAAGGCACCGCGTGCTAAACTTTCTAAACTTAAGTACCGAACAGGTACTTATACTAAACCATCTAAACGCAAAGCCATGAAATGGCGCTCTCCGTAGCGATGGGTTTAAACCCTTAGCAAAACGACTATTCCATTAACCGAGGAAGGAGATCCGCTAATGCTCCATGAAGCGGCGCTGCAAGTGTGGCACATCCGCAATGCACAAGCGGCCCGGCAGGTGTGCCACACTGCTCTCTTAAAACTAAATTCTCTTCGGATTACCCGCAGTGTGGACAGATACCGGAGAGAGTGTGTAGCCTTCTTTTCTTAGAAGCTTTATCACTCCGTTTTCACCCGCGAGATGACCGGCACCGACAGCAAAAAAAACTGGTCGTTTGGCCATCTGCTTTATCATGATGGGGATCCAGTTATGATTGCGATTGTTGAGTAGAAGATCTTCAAATCCACCTAATTCAGATTGCTCAGCATCACCGACCATAGCGACCATAGCCTCGATCTTTTGCTGTTTGTACAAAGCCACGGTCTCTTCAAACATATCGCTTTCGAGATCCGTACTACGGACCGCATCCAATAGCATTAGCGCCTGATCCTTATAAGGGATGCTATCAAAAAGCGACATCTGATAGGCCATCGTTTCGAGTCCACCAACATCCATAGAGGCAGCATTCGCTTTTTCATACAAATCCATTTCATAGGAGACGATATCATCTGACTGCAATGCCGAAGGATCCATATTGATCTCAGCAAGCATAGACAGAAACATAGGCTTAATCGAGCCCATCAGGATCATCGGCAAACCCATATCTTCAAAATAAGCAGCGACTTCTTTATACTCTTCAGGACTTAATAAGTCCTGGATTGTCACACCGTCATTCATCATTAGGCCTGACATCAACCCCATCAATGCGCCCATGTCATTCATCTCATCAAGATCAATTTCAAAGACCACTTTTTTGCATGATTTAAAGGCCTCGTCAAAACCAAAAGGTTCGAAATAATCGTCTTGCGGGATCATATGAATAGTCCCAAAAAGATAGGATGGTGCAGTCAGGTCTTTATGTTCAATTTTCCATAAAAGCGCATCTGAAAGTACATCAGATCCTTGCGCTACGGCTTTTGGCCCCTTGCAGGAGATAAGAAATAAGGTGGCAACTATTGAAAGCACTAAAAAAGGGAATAGGTGCTTCAATGTTTTATGCGTAGATCGAGTAGACATAAATAATAATTGATAGATCAAAATGTAACTGCACTAACAACTGAAATTAAAGAAGAGTTGTTGCGAAGCTCATAGAGGGTTTCAGGTAGTTCGTCTTTTAGATGCTTCGCTGACGTTGTGTTTCGTAGAGGATGATCCCAGCAGCAACTGATACATTTAAGGAGTCAAGCTGACCTGCCTGAGGAATAAAAAGAATGTGATCCACGAGCCTCAATAAATCAGGCGCTATCCCCTCCCCTTCTGAACCCATGATGATAGCAATTGGCTCCGTTAGATCAAGTTCTCCCAAGGGTGTTCTTCCCTTTTCATCTGCAGCGAGGACGGTGTATCCACTTTCTTTCAAATACCTCACTGTAGTCACAAGGTCGCGAACTCTACAAAGCGGAATTCGCAGTAAAGCTCCTGCTGATCGTTTGATAGCATCGCCATTGATCTGTGCTGACTCCCGGGAAGGGAAGATGACAGCATCAGCGCCAAGGACTTCAGCAGACCTGCTTATTGACCCAAAATTGCCTACATCGGTAATGCGATCGAGAATGACGAGTAAGGGCACGGCTCCGGATTCAAAGAGGTGTGGAACCAGATTTTCCAGGTCAGTATACTCCACTCTTGATCGAAAAGCGGCTACACCCTGATGATTTGTTCCTAATTTATCAAGTTTTTCTTTGGGAACTTTCTGCAATGGAACATCCAATTTTTTGCATTTCTCAACAAGGTCCGGGAAGCTCGATAACCTGTCAACCATCACTTTATCAATGGTTTGGCCGCCATCGAGTGCTTCCATTACGGTGTGTCGACCGATGATTACCTGATTTACTTTCTTTGTCATATAGACTGCCAAGATAGAGAAGAATACAGCTATAGTATAATGGAGTATAATGGATTGATTAATTTTGGGACCGACCTTTACTTATAAACTCTACTATGAAAAAAATACTTCTACTTCTGACAGTGTTGACACTGTCCCCTTCACTCCTTAATACTGCCTTTGGACAGTCCGTTGATTATCTACAGGCGGCATATGCACATATTGAGGAAAAATATGAACTCAATCCCTCCACTATTGGAGACCTAAAGATTCATCACCAGTACAAAAGCGCCCATAATCAAGTGGAACATGTTATTCTGGTGCAGACGTTTAAGGATGTTGAGGTTTTTGGCACACAGATCAATCTGGCTTTCCTAAAGGATGGACAGGTCATCAGTGTTGGTCATAACCTCATACGACTGAATAAGATTTCACTGCCTAGTCCTTCTCCAAGAATTACAGCTGGAGAAGCAATTAGTGGTGCAGCTGTTTCATTGGATATGGCAAATCGTTCGACACCAGTTTTGAAATCAGTTTCAAATGATGGTACTGCCAAATACGATAAAGCGGATATCAGTTTACAGGACATTCCTGTTCGCATAGGCTATCGCTTATCAGAAGAAGGTGATTATAAATTAGTGTATAGCATGGAAATTGAATCTGCGAGCCATGGCAAACTATTTCAATCTTATGTTGATGCTGTTACAGGCGAATCTATAGCTAACGAATCACTTACTATCAGTTGCCGCTTTGAGGATCATTACTTAGCGCATGTGGACGAATGCAATCAAGTCATCAGTCCTGCTATCATTAGTGCTCCACCAACAAGTAAAGGTGCAGGTGGCTCATACCGAGTGATACCTGTTACTGTTGAGAGTCCAAGTCATGGAAACTTTGAACTTGTTACGGATGCAGAAGATGCAATTGCTTCTCCTTTTGGATGGCATGACTCTGATGGCATCGCAGGTCCTGATCATATCAATACACAAGGAAATAATGTGCATGCGATGCTCGATCGTAACTGGGATTATTTTCCTGATGTAAATGTCACAGGAGGTGATGATCTTATTTTTGATTTCCCTTATGATGATAATGCGGAGCCCGTAGCCAATCAAAATGTGGCTGTTACCAATCTATTTTACTGGAATAATATCATGCACGATTTTACTTACAACTATGGGTTTGATGAAGCTGCGGGTAATTTTCAGGCTACTAATTATTCCGGACAAGGTAAAGAGGGTGATGATGTGCAGGCACATTCACAATTTGGAGATAACAATCATACACAATGTGGCACTCAAGCTAACGGAGGTACGGATTGTGTAAACAACGCTGACTTTTCTACACCTTCGGATGGAGGAAATGGTCGTATGCGAATGTTTACCTGGAACAGGGACAATAGCAGTAAATACCTTGACGTACTGCAGCCAGCTGAATTATCAGGGAAAATATTAACCGGGCTTCCGCAATTTGGGTTTGACCTTACTACTGACCCGATCACTGCAGAAGTCGTAGAAGTGAATGACGGTAGCTTCGATCCTACTAAAGCTTGTATCCCGATAGACCAGCCTGAACTGGCAGGTAAAATTGCTTTCATTGATCGCGGAGTTTGTGACTTTAGTTTGAAAGTCTTCAACGCCCAGCAAGCTGGTGCCATTGCTGTTATCGTAGTCAATTTTGAAGACGTTGTGATGGGCATGGGTGCAGGAGAAATGGCTACAAGTGTAACTATTCCATCTGTATTTATTAGTAGTGTAGAAGGGAATCGTATTCGAACTGCTATAGGTAAAGGGTTGATTGTCTCTCTTGTCAAACCAGAAACAGGGGGTCCTGTTTTACGCGATGGTTCACTAGATGCCGGTATCATAGCACACGAATTTGGGCATGGGATTTCCGGCAGACTAACAGGGGGTCCTACCACTACAAACTGTCTTAACAATGAAGAGCAGATGGGGGAAGGATGGAGTGACTTTTTTACATTGGTTACTACGGTTCAACCAGGAGATAGTGGTGAAAAAAGAAGAGGTATTGGGACATATGCCAATAAAGAGGCTACTAATGGCCGGGGTATTCGCTCCTATCCATATACCACAGATATGAGTATAAATCCGCACACTTATGATAATATTCTAGGCGAGTCAGTGCCTCATGGTGTGGGATCTGTATGGTGTGCTATGCTTTGGGATCTATATTGGGCTTTTAGTGATACCTATGGTTGGGATCCTGATCTATATAATGGCACAGGTGGAAATAACATGGCTATCCAATTGGTTTTCGATGGGCTAAAGTTACAGCCTTGCCGACCTGGATTTATTGAAGGTCGTGATGCCATTCTTCAAGCGGATATGATCAACAATGAAGGCGCTAATCAATGCTTGATTTGGGAGGTCTTTGCACGCAGAGGTCTTGGCTTAAATGCTGATGGTGGAAGTTCTGCTTCCAGATCTGATGGTAAAGAAGGCTTTGATCGACCAATTGCTTGTCTTGATGAATTGAGGTTTTCCAAAAAAATGACACCTGAAATTATCGCGGGTGATAATATCGAAGTCACTATTGATGTAAAGAACTATAAAGATTTTTCGCTAACCAATGTGTTTGTTGAAGATATCATCCCTGCTGGCTGTACCTACATTCCGGGATCAGCAAACATCACTCCAGTGGTGGGCAGTACACTTGTTTGGTCTTTCAATGAACTTGATCAGGATGAAGAGGTGACAATCACTTATCTTTTGGCGAGTGATCCACAAAAAAATTCAACACGCATTTACTATGATGATATTGAGGGTTTTGCTGATGAGCGCTGGGATATCGCTTTTGACCCAAATGGTGATATATTTAGTTTCTGGACACAACAGGACACCATATCCAATAGTGGCATTTCAGCCTATCGCGTAGGTGATCCAGCAGTTGAATGTGAGCATTTTCTTCAAAATCTCGATCCTTATACTATTTCTGGCACAAACCCTGTGTATAGGTTTTATCATTATTACAATACCGAAACAGGTGCTGATGGCGGATTTCTTGAAATTTCTACTTCATCCAATCCTGCCTGGATACCTGTCGGCAATCGGATTTTCAGGAATAAGTATCCGCGAAAACTTCAATACGGCACTTTTGCCATTCCTAATCTGGATGCCTATTCTGGTAGGAATACATCTGACAACAGTATGGAAGCGGTATATATTGACATGCGCGATTACATCGGTGAAGATGTAAAAATTAGATACCGTTTTGGTACCGATGATAATATTGGTGGTGATGGCTGGTATATTGACGATGTTGAAGTGATGGATGCTATCCTTTACAATTCAGAAGCTTGCCTGTCAAGTAGTCAGACACCAATGACCTGTGCTGAAGCTCCGGAACGTGGTACTATTGTGGATTCGCAAGTCACCACGAGCGTTGCTGATGCGCAATCAGGTACTGCTTTTAAGATTAGTCCTAATCCGGCTGGTAATCGGATTCACATTGGCATGTCCTCCTTAGTCAATGAGACTGCTGAAGTGCGCGTATACAATCTTACGGGACATTTACTTTCTACCGAGTTATGGGGCGTTACGACTGGCAGTAATCAGAAAAATATTGACCTTTCAAAACTAGCCACAGGCATGTATGTTCTGCAAATTCAAACGGGTGCAGGATTACGTGCAGAGAAATTTGTGAAACAATAAGCAAAAGGCTTTTTAACAATAAAAAAGGGGTTCATGATTGTGAAC
>JBBKWA010000315.1:0-3591 GCA_037968695.1 Saprospiraceae bacterium | reverse complement strand
GATCCATTTGAAAAGAAGAAATATTTTGGGTATTTAGAAAACCTTTTAAGTAGGTCGTCGCCGGATATGGGGTATTCAGTTGTGTAAAAGGTGGCGTTATGAGCAGTAGATCTTTGTGCATATGACAATTGATTGGCTTGAAAAATAGGGAAATTACTCCTTACATTACTTATATTGGCCAAATGAAAAATTTTACCATCAATATGAGCCAAATTAAAGTTTCCCTTTATGTTTCGTTGCTGGCTAGTTTTTACCTTTCAATTGGTCAGGCAACCACTCAAGATCGATTGAAATCAATGCCCGGACATGAGCAATATACCGCCATTTCACCTCAGATTAGATCGTCCGTAACATCCGGCGCGCGCACCGTGGAATGGGCAGATGATGGTCAATCTTTTTCCTATACAGAAGATGGAAAAAGGATGACGTTTGATATTAAGTCAAAGCAGGCAACCGAAGGCGGAATCGCTGAAGCGCCATCCAGAAGAGGTCGAAGGAATGGACCGCAGCGAGGCCGTCAATATGCTTCAGCCGATTCTCCGGATGAAACATTAAAAGCCTTTACCAAAGATAGAAACATGTGGATCAGCGAGGTCAATGGAAGCAATCCGGTTCAAATCACCTTTGATGGAAATGATGAAACACAATTGAAATATGGTATTGCGACCTGGGTGTACGGTGAGGAATTAAGGCAAACCACTGCCATGTGGTGGTCTCCTGATTCTAAAAAAATAGCTTTTTATAAATTCGACGAAAAGACATCAAAAAAATACTATGTACTATATGACCAAACGATGATTCAGGATTCTGTGGAGATTGAAGCCTACCCAAAAGTTGGTGCCGAAAATTTGCCCGTGGATATTTTGGTGTACGATTTGGATTCTGATAAAACAACCTTGCTCGATGTACGCAATGGGAAGCCATTCAGTGATGATTATGTGGGTACATATTTGTATGGCATTGAATGGTCGCCGGATGGTAGTGAGTTGCTTTTTCACAGCACCAATCGGAAGCAAGATGTTATGGAGTTTTCTGCAGCGGATCCCGCAACAGGAAAAACGAGGGTCATTGTAAGGGAAGAATGGCCGGCAAGTTTTACCGAAAACTCTCCTGAAATTTATTGGCTAGAAGATGGCCAAAGGTTTATTTGGGCTTCGGAACGCAACGGGTTTAATAATTATTACCTGTATAATATCAATGGTCAACTCATTAACAATTTAACGAATCATGCCTTTGAAGTATCGGACATAGTTGAGGTTGATGAAGATAAAAAGATGTTATACTATATGGCCAGGAGTGGACACAACCACATGCTTTCTCAATTTCACCGTGTAAAACTGGATGGCACTGGAGATGATCGGTTAACTGATCCGGCCTACAACCACACAGTTAGTTTATCTCCAGATGGTAAACATTTCGTTGATATATCACAGACGCATGACATTCCTCCTTTTACAAATCTGCTCAATGCGAAGGGCAAGGTGGTGGCTGAAATTGCAAAGAGTGATATGTCAAGCTTCGAAGAATTGGGACTAAATAAAGTTGAAGTATTCACATTTACATCCGCCGATGGCAAAACGGAATTGCATGGCATGCTGCACTTTCCATCTGATTTTGACCCGGAAAAGAAATATCCGCTTTTGTTGGCCAATTATGGCGGGCCGGGCACCAATGAATTTAGAGAGACATTTGCCTATCCTAATTCTTTGACTGAGTACGGTTTTTTGGTCGTTGATATTGACGGTCGCAATACAGGCGGAAGAGGGAAAAAATTTCTGGATGCATTGTATGGCAATCTGGGCATTGTAGAGATGGATGATTTTGCCGAAGGTGTGAAGTCATTGTATAATCGACCTTATTTCGACAAAGATAGAGTGGGCGTATATGGTACCTCGTATGGTGGCACGACTGCCGCGGCTTGTCTATTGCGCCATCCGGATGTATTTCATGTGGCGTGTGCCAATTCGGCCGTGACCGACTGGCGAAATTACGACAACATCTATACTGAGCGCTATATGAATTTATTGGAAAACAACAAGGAAGGTTACGAAGCTTCCAGCCTGATGAATTATGCGGATAATTTGCAAGGTCGCCTTATGATTTACTACGGCTCAAGTGATAATAATGTACATCCTTCGAATTCATTACAACTCATAAAGGCGTTGCAAAAGGCAGGGAAAAGTTTTGAAGTTCAAGTAGGTCCGGATCAGGGACATACGGCCCTGGATAGAGATCGGATGATGGAATTTTTTATTGAGAATCTGGTCATCCGACACATGGATGGACAATGGAATCCAGAAAAGAAAGGGAAAAGCTAGGTTTTTAGTTTAAAGTGAAACGTTTAGGGTTTAAAGTTTAGCGTTTGATAATTCTCGAAATAATTTTTACCACATAGTTCGCTATAGTTTTGGTCACATAGGCACATAGGGTTATTGTAGAAAAAAGGCCAATAAATCCTTTGTGGGCTTTGTGTCTCTGTGGGACAGAAAAATCCCGAATAAAGCACAAACATTTTTCTTTCTCCCCCCTCCCGAAATCTCGCCCTCTCGATACTCGATATCTTTTTTACCACTGAGGTCACGAGGCCACTAAGGCTTCACTAAGGAATATTCTTATCTATCGGATTTCTTCTTAGTGTTCCTCCGTGTACTCTTTATCTTAGTGGTTAATTATTTGTGACCTGGACTACAACAAACAAACATATATGGCACATAGGAAATTTCCATAAAGACGTTTGCTAGGTAGGATAGAACGCTGATCTAACGGATTGAACTGATTTTCACTGATTTTGGATTTTCGTTTAAAGGATGATGACAGAAAAAGCAAACATATAAGGCATATATAGTTTTTGTACTAAATAAAATATTGAATTCTTTGTGGCCTTTGAGTCTTTGTGGGACAAAAAATGCTCGAATTAACCACAAATAATATTGTTCTCCCGCCCTCTCGAAATCTCGCCTCTCGCCCCCTCGATTCTACTTCTCTTCAGGTCGATATTTTAGTTGCAGGCCATACAAGAAGTTGCGCAAAAACTGATCTTCACAGGCTCGGTATTGCTTTTGTTTTGGGTTACGAAAAATAGCACTCAACTCGTGTTTGCTGATGATCATTCCGACCAGATCGTACACTTCCAGAATGTCGGTATCCTGGAAATTGAGCGCAATTTTAATTTTTCTAAAAACAATATTATTATTAAGTTTTTTTTCTGGTTCCATTTGCGGACCTTCCCTTTTACCTCTTTTTGTATTTATTAATCCATTCAGAAAAGTGGCGAAATCGGGATCTGATATTTCGCTGTAGTCCGCATCTTCTTCTTTTTTTAGCCAATCACTAATTTGAGCACGCGTGACTTCTCTTTCGGCTTGCGCGAATAAATCAATCATCTGATCATCACTAAGATCGAAAATGTAACGGAGTTGGCGGAGAACGATATTATTTTGCATATGAGAGCATGTTTGAGGTGCAAATATAGGTGGTTATAGTGGTGTTGGTAGAATAACTATTTAAGATCGAGTCGATCAATGATGTTTCCCGTAGAAAAATCTTTCATTTCAGCTTCCAAGCTCGAAAACTCTTCTTGTAGAACCTTTT
>JBBKWA010000314.1:0-4007 GCA_037968695.1 Saprospiraceae bacterium | reverse complement strand
CAATAAAATAAATAGTAGTGTGTGAGCCTCCCCAGGATTTTCGTAGCGAAGTGAAGAAAAACAGGGGCCGGGGTTGCGACGCTCAAAGGATGAGTTACCTCACAGATTGCGTAGTGGCCCTTTTCCCTCCCGCTACCCTCTTACTCCCCGTTTCTGCGAATCCCGGGAGAACCCCTTCGCGCAAAGGCCCAATACATTCTCTTCTGAAGGTGAGTTTCCCCAGGATTTTCGGAATGAAATGGAGAAAAACAGGGGCAAGGGGTTGCGCCGCCTTAGAGTATATCCCTGGGCATCAATCTTTACGAATCGTTTATCCGTCTCGTTTTGCTTTATTTCCCCATCTTTGCCCTCCCCCTTTTAATATTTGCAACTTTTTTAGGTATTTCTTATTTATACAGTCATGGAAACCACCACAGCAACAAAAAATCCAGTGCTCATCTATACAGAGCAAACCCCTAATCCTGAGTCACTTAAGTTTGTGACCAACAAAATGCTTTATTCCGGGACAGCCGATTTTAAAACAAAAGACTTGGCTGTAGAATTCTCTCCGATGGCCACAGCGCTATTTGAACTGCCTTATGTCAAGTCTGTCTATATATGCAACAACTTTGTCACACTGACCAAGGAACTGAATTATGCGTGGGATGATCTCATGATCCGCACAAAGGATTTTATCAAAAACTACGTAGCAGAAGAAAAGCCAATTATCCTTGACGGCTTTGCTGAAGCCATGGAGGCGCTTGACAAAGAGCGAATGGCCGAAATCAACTACAGTGATGACGATGGTGAGTTAGTGACCCGAATTCGCGAACTCATTGACACGCATGTAAAACCTGCTGTTGAAATGGATGGAGGAAATATTGAATTTAAATCCTTTCAGGATGGCGTTGTCACCCTCATCATGCAAGGTGCATGCAGTGGATGTCCTTCCAGCACAGTGACGCTTAAATCAGGCATTGAGGCGATGCTCAAGCGCATGGTACCTCAGGTGAAAGAGGTGGTGCAGGAGATGGGCTAGCCCAAGGCTCCAAAAAAATCACATACTATTCGTTTATCGGTTTAATCTGCTTTTAAACTCATTGGCTCTTGCGCTCAGCACGTCTGCTTTTTGCGTGTAGTAGTTAGCTTCTTCTGTTTTATTAAAACCTTGAAGCGTGGCGGCATGCATCCGAATAAGATTCACTACATACAAACAAGCATCTGCATCATTTACACTTCTCACTTTGTCATTAATCGTTGAATCAAAAAAGTAGTCCGGAATATAGCCCATCAGCTCCGTGGTCAATGCAAGAAATTCAACATTCTTTTGTTCCTGTTCTAATGTCATCAATCGATCGCGAAAATGATAGGTGTACATAATGTGCAGATCATTATTCCCCACATATACTACAGTGTGGTTCACCGTATTGGCAGTATATAGAAATGCAAGCCCACAAAGTCCAAGCCCACCAAAAGCGAACTTCCAGTTTTTGTCCAATATCCATCGAGTAATTTCAAAAAGGGCGAAGGCGGCTGCCAGGGCCATCATCATCACTAGTGGTGTTCTGTACCTTGCCAGGTTACCCGCTATTAAGATTGGCAACATACATGCTATGGCCATTAATATAAACGGAACAAACTTAAATCGATATCTGTAGAAGCCAAGAATGAGCCCAACAAGTCCTAATGGCGCAAGGAAATAATATCGCACAGGGAGTTGACCAAGTATCGGTGCAAATTCCTTGTACAGGTAATAGTTCATGTTATTAGGTATTTCGTGCCACATAAACATCCCGTTGATCTTTTGTTTATAGATGCGCCAGAAATCTCCAAATGAGGTAAATGTTTCCAAACACAGAAAAGCAGTCTTAATCATTTTTCCATTGCCATCGTGTCTAAGTTTAACCAAAGTGGGCATATGCACATAGAAGGATTCCATCGGACCGGCATGAGTGGTATTCATTGGGATATAGGCCATTGCCCCATGACCGGCCATGGCTGTCAACGGGACACCTACTTTATAGTTTCTGATGCCAAGAGGTGACATCACGATGATCAACCCAATAAGGAAAGCAAGTGCACTAATACCTACGACTTTTAATTGCTTCTTGTTGACCCAGACAAACCAAGCCCATGCAGGTATTAGAAACATGATAAAGTAAGATTGAGCCAACAATGCAAATCCGGAAGCAGCACCGAAAAGAGCAAGTTTTTTCCAGTTTGGTTTGTCTAAAACTTCCAGATACAAGTAAAGCAAGAGTACTGTAAAAAAGTTAGTGATCGTCGTCCTAAACAAAACCATTTGATAGACGAGAATGGTACCACAAAGCGTTACAAAAACTGCCGCCAGTATTCCGGTGATCGTGTCAAAATATTTCCTTCCAATCAGAAAGACTAACACGGACGTAAATGCAGCCAATAAAAAATTCCAAAAATAAACCCACTTATGATCCTTGCCAAACAAAGCATAGGTGGCAGCCACCATATAGGTATAGAGTGGTTCCTGGTGAAATGTCTTGCCTTTGTAGATGTCATTAATTAAGGCCTTTCTAGCTACAGATTCATCGGGTGTTTCACCACTCCCGGAACTTGAATAATATTTTTTAGTCTCCTCGGGGTATGTTTGCAAATACATGGCAGCAAAATCATTATGCCAATCGTGGTATGGGTGTATCACGGTATCGCACCACCAATTTCCTTCCGCCAGATAGGACGCCCAGGAATCAAAAAAGGCCATGTCGCTATTGTCCCATTGATAAACGGTACTTAATGGCGTTTGTCGTCCTTGTTGGTAGTACACAGCACTCACGACAAGGGAAAGCGCAAAAATACTGGCAACAATTACTTTGGTATAACCTTCAAATTTCTTGTTTAGGGTGACAAGCACATTGCTTAAAGCGGAAGTACTTTTAGCAATTGGTTTTGTTTCTGATTTCTTCTTTGACTTCTTTTGCTTTGCCATGCTTAAATATTTTCACCCGAAATTGAATGACTATGTGGTCAATCAGGAATCAAAATAGTAAAACCATATTACATATGATGCAATAAGCTTGGGTACTATAAAAAGGAGGGCATAAAAATTGAAGATGGAGAACAAATTAATTTATCCTACATGGATGCATTTGCCAGATAATCTTCAACTCGCTTTTGATACAGCGCTTGTATTTTCTTGGCCAGAGGATGAACGGTGCCATCCCCGATCACTGAAGAACCAATCTTTACAACTGGTAGGGCGCCTTTGGTGGAAGCAGAAAGAAATGCTCCTGCCATATTTGAAATTTCATCTGTTGAAATTTCACGTTCGATCAATGGTAGGTTATTCTCTTTAGCGATGGCAATAAGGTGTTTTCTTGTAATGCCTTTAAGGATTTCAAAAGAGGGGGTGTGTATGACTCCTTGTTTATCAATAAAGAAGATGTTGCAACGAGAGCATTCCGTGATGACATTATTGCAATGGTATAATGTTTCGAAAGCGCCGACCTTTTTCATTTCCGGTTGTTGAAGCATGGCCTGCACATACATTGTAGTTTTCGCGTATGGAATATCCCGTTGATAATTTTTCAATAAGAGACTGACGCCCTCTTCATATTGCGATGCTGGATTCGAAGTAAGTTCATGCACCATTAAATAGATATTCTTTTTCTCGGGAATGGTATAACCATCTTCGCTAAATCCCCCAGAAACTACAATTCGAAATCCTGCATCTTTCACTTGATTCGTCTTAATTAATTCATGAATCCAGGTAGTCCACTGCGCTTTAGAAACACCATTGTCCAAACCCATTAAGTTGATAGAATTGATTAATCGGTCAATGTGGTCATCTATAAAAACAGGAATTCCCTGCAACACTCTGAAATAATCAAAAATGCCCAATCCTCTTAAGAGCCCTAAATCCCATACCGGAATAACTGCTTTTTCTTTTGGCAGGATTTCACCGTTGATAAATATGTAGGGATAGATCATTAATAAGGGTTAAGGGTTAAGGGTTAAGGGTTAAGGGTTAAGGGTTAAGGGTTAAGGGTTAAGGG
>JBBKWA010000313.1:0-42867 GCA_037968695.1 Saprospiraceae bacterium | reverse complement strand
GATTCAAAATCTGCACCACTGATGAGCATCAGCTTTACATTCCAGTTAACACCACTGACACCTATGCCATTATTTCCGACAGCGCCGATGATGCCACAAACTGAGGTCCCGTGAGATTTTACAGGATGGCTATCATCGCCAGTCGTTACATTATAGCCCATACGGTCGTCGATATAGCCATTCATATCATTGTCAATCCCATCCTGAGCTATCTCAAGGCGATTAATCCATATGTTCTCCATTAAATCCGGATGATCCGGTTGAAACCCGTCATCAATCACCGCTACTACGATTGTGTCGCCTAAGGTTGTGACACCTCCGGTAGTGATACCCCAAGCACCGGGCATACCGATCAGGTTCATGTCACTTTGACTAATATAGGACGGATCATTAGGCACTCTGTCGCGCCATTCAATCTTTTGATCCTTCGCGATATACTGAATACACGAGAGGGCGTTTAGTGAAGCGCTTTTACTTTGTGGGACTTGCATCACCCACCAATTTCCTATCGGAAGGGGCTTTTTGATATTCGCTGTCGCGGCAAGGTCATTCATTGCCCACCACTCTTCCAGACAACGGTTATCTGTTGATTTCAATTCAACCAGCCAACGATCCAACGGCTCCGAAGGGGTGGTAGTCAGCATTAGATTGACCAATAATGAAAATAGTAAATTCAGCATCATAATCTCTTATACCTTTCTTAATGATTGAAAGTAATAACGAATGTAATTAGCAATTTAACATATCAGTACAAAGGTATTAGTTTATAACAGACCCCTTTTTATTAAACAACAAAGTGTTGCCAAATTGTCAGCCAAAATTATACCTTTTAAATCCACTCCAAATCTTCTCTGGTCAAAGCACTTTGCTTATCTCCCGTATTCAAGGTTGAGGCTGGTTCAAAAAGCATGATGGACACTTCTTCCCGGGCGATTGGTTTGTGTTCAACACCTCTTGGTACGACCACAAATTCATTTTCTCCGAATTCCATCGTTTTATCGCGAAACTCAATCGCCAGCTTACCTTTCAGAACAAAAAACATTTCGTCTTCACAATCATGTTTATGCCAGACAAACTCACCCTTAAGTTTCGCCAGTTTAACATGTTGTCCATTCAATTCAGCAACGATCCGTGGATTCCAATGATCGTCAAAGAGGGACAGTTTTTCCACAACATTTATTTTCTCCATAGCATGCAAAAATTTAAATGGAAGGATTGAATACTATTCGGAGACCTCCTTATGTACTCCTTGATAACTTCGCTCCCCTGCTTCAACCGAAAAAGGAAGCGTATTCTCAGGTGGTGGAATTGGACAGTTATACCCATCGCTGTAGGCGCACCATGGGTTGTAGCATAAATTAAAATCTATCGTCACTTTACCATCTTCGGTATCAGCTTTAGACATATTCAGATAACGACCTCCACCATAGGTCGTAACGCTATTCGTTTCGTCCCTAAAAGGAAGAAAAAGATAATCCTCATACACCGGGTTGCCTCGCAGTCGCATGCTTTCATAAAGAGAAAGGCTTACACTGTCTTGTGCCCATCGAAAAGTAGCTATGCCCCATTTTCTATAGGTCTTTGTGATACCACTGTAGGTAGGTAATTCAAATGGTTCTGCATTCGGTGTCTTTACAAACACAGCTTCCACTTTAGCTCTTTTATTGGGTTGGAAAAAAGTCAATTGATCGAGTTCCGTTGAATCCAACGGTGATCTGGGATCCACCATAAACTCCGCCTTATACTCTTTGCGATGATCCTTGATCTCTTTGGTATAGGGCATGCAGCTACTGATTCCAAGCGATAAGACGAATACAAATAGAAATAGACTCTGATTCATTAATTACTTTTTGTAGCCACTATTGCAAGCTGCTGTCCATCCGGACTTACCGCAAGACGTGTTGCAGTTTCAATTCCAAAGACGGCTAAATCGGCCACTTCCTGCCAATCGGTATGATATGTCGGATGGTAACAAAATAACTTGCTTTGAAAAGCTATAAAATAGGTGCCGTCCGGCGCCAATACAAAGTCTTCTGTCATACCTGGCGTCTGCATAATGATTTCCATGCTGAAATCGGTAGCATTATACTTCTTCAGATACCAATAATCAGTCGAAAATTTATGCACATACACGACCGATCCGGTAGCATCTGACCATAACGATCTTCCTATTTCAGAGGTTATTTTTCTTGATTTTTGGTCCGGAATACTATACCGCTCCAGGCTGTTTGATTCACCTTCAATTCTAAAAAGGGCTAACTGATTTCGATCCAACCAGGTGTAATAGCCAATATCCCGCCGATCAGGCGTGAGGGATTTATATCCTCCGCCGGATAGCAGCGTGTAGAAAACCTGTTGATTGATAGAATCACCTTCCACTTGCCGCAAAACACTCAGGTACTTGTTTGAAGGATCTAATCGTGGGGAGTACTCATTGGAAGTCGTATTGGTCAACCTTCGGATCAATTTACCATTCGGTGAAAGCTGGAAAATATCGTTCTGCTTATCCCCTACCATACGCACACTGACAAGAATATCTCCATTTGGTGTAAAATAAGGCTGATTGGTGTATCCACCCGGATTAAAACCACTTAAAAATTTAGGATTGTAAATATGGTAATCATAATTTTTGGCTTTATGTAATTGGAAGACATAAAGATCCGTAGGCACCTGGGCTATTGCCGTCACAGAAACCACAATGGCAATAATAAATAATAAGAATATTTTAAAATGTTTCAACATATTAATCAAGCTTAATGGCACAGGTAAAGTGTACGATGCGCACAATGTATTCCTCAATATACGAAGGGAATTGAACACCTGATAGCAGAGGAAATCAATAGCTGCTAATCCATTTTATAGGCAGAAGTAAATATCCGGCTCCAATTGATGCCGTTACTCATATCGCCATTTTTAGTAGAAAACCAGATAAACAATGGTTTACCAACGATATGATCATGAGGGACAAACCCCCATGCCCTGGAGTCCTCAGAGTTATGCCGGTTGTCTCCCATCGCCCAAAAATAATCTTGTTTGAATGTATAGGTCGTTGATGCAATACCATTGATGATATACTGCCCGTTTTCTTCTTTAAAATCATTATTGTCATAGACATCGATCACGCGACGATATAGCGCGATGGTCTCCGGATTCAATGCTACAGTAGCCCCTTTTTTAGGGATATAAATCGGACCATAATTATCTACCGTCCAACCCGGAAAATGCGTAGCATCATGAGGAAAAAGTCCGGATGAATAGGGTGCCATATCAAAATGAGTGATCTGGATATTTGGATCCATCTTCTTCAACTCTTCTACCTGATGATCACTGAGATAATAAGGCACCACTTTGTTCTGTGGAATTTGTATCCCGAGGTCTTCCACTTTCTCCCAGTTTAAACCATTGGATTGCACCTGGTACATAAACTGCAGATTTTTTGGATTTTCTGCGGGCTTTCCATTAATATAAACTTGTCTGTTGCGGACTTCCAGACTATCTCCTGCAATCGCGATACATCGTTTGATATAATGATCTTTCTTATCAATTGGACGGGTGATTAAAGGTGCATTACCAACATCGCGTTTTGCTTCAGGATTTGTTTTTACCTGAAACGCCGTATAAGATCTTGAAGGCGAGAGATAGACACTATCACCAACAGGCCAATTAAAGACTATTGGTTCGTTCCTGTCAATTGATTCCAGCGCCGGAAGTCGAAAATAAGGCAATGAGGGCTTCTCCAAATAGGATTCTGTCCCCACTACCGGAATAGTATTGTGGAGTAATGGAAACATGGCTACCGTCATCGGTGTACGAATTCCATAATGTGCTTTACTGACAAAAAGAAAATCTCCTACCAATAAAGAACCTTCCATTGAAGGTGTCGGTATCTTATAAGCCTCCAATAAAAACATGCGGATAAAAGCTGCTGCAAAAACAGCAAAGACGATCGCTTCTGTCCATTCCCGAACCGGTGATTTGTGATATGGATTATGCTTCATCAACTTCTCCAGCTGGCGCGTTTTCCCTGCGTTAATCGCCTCATCTATTTGGCCTCTATAGGCTTCCTCGCGAGGAATGATAGGACTGACATATTTATCTGTCTTACTAAGTGCAATGGATGTAAAAATAGCCGGTGCATATATCACGGCCATCGCACTGTGCACAAATCCGAGTTTGTCGAATGATCGCACAAGGTCAACTGCCATACTACAGAAGATGAAAATGTTCACAATCGGAAATAGAAGCCATAGCGCATGTGATGGTTTTCTGCCAATCAGTTTACACCACGCTGCGAAATTCACTCCAGGTATCAGGCCTTTTATTGCCGCAACACCCGCTTTTGGGAAAAGCAGGTATAAACTGATACTCAAAAATATATAGGATACGATCAGAAAAATAAGGATGCTCACGTTGTCTCAATTTTGTTATGATACTAAGAGCGTCAAATATAAAGCATTTAGTATGCCTATCCGATTGAAGTACCAATAGATTCGACGGACTCAAGCATTATTAACAAAACATTGATCGCCGGTTACCCTAAATCATGGCCAAAGCGCCTTATCCAATTTAACCTTCAAGGGAATAAAAAGAAGTCTTTAAGTAAACTAGCCCATAAAATCATGGTCATCCTCCTCACCAAGATCATCGAGCATTTTACCCAATGGATCACTAAATCCAATCTTTCCTTGCTTCAATTCTTTGGTCAGGACATCAAACTCGGACAGTGCGTGAAGGACTATCTCTTTGTAAACGGGGTACTCGTGTTTAGGGATATCCAAAGATTTAAGTAACCTATCCAATCCGGGCACTTTGTCCAAAATGGCATTAAAATCGGCATCACTTATATCATTGGGTAGAGAGACCGTATTGTTGTCTCCAAAATAAGCTCTTAAGGCCCCGTATGGATCAGCGCCCTGCCCTTTCTGGGTTTTGTTAGGATCTGGAAATATCTTTAGGAATTCCTCCCGAATGGCCATGCCCACTAATTGCAAGGCGACATTATACTGCCCTTCCATTTCACCCTCATACACGAGCTCGATCTTCCCTGTTATAGCCGGTATGACACCCCAAAAATCTGCAATTCGAATAGTCGTCTTCTTTTCCTTATTGATCAGCGTGCGGCGTTCTGCAGTGCTGTAAAGATTTTCAAGGGCCGTAATGCTCAGTCTGGCAGAGACACCGGATTTTTCATCAACAAACTCACTCTTTCTTGCAGCAAAACTGATGTGTTCCAAAATATTCCTTACTACTTCAGGGATCACGACAATTTTTTCCTGCTCCTCCAAAATAGTCGCCTCTTGCTTTGTGATCATCTTTGCCACTTCGATAGATTCCGGGTAATGTGTTAGAATCTGACTTTCAATCCTATCTTTTAAAGGCGTAATAATTGCCCCACGACTCGTGTAATCTTCAGGATTGGCAGTGAAAATAAATTCTATATCTAAAGCCAGGCGGGTCTTAAATCCTCGAATCTGAATATCCCCTTCCTGTAGGATATTAAAAAGCGAGACCTGAATTCTCGCCTGCAAATCCGGTATTTCATTAATGACGAATATGCATCGGTGGGATCTCGGTATCAAGCCAAAGTGAATGACGCGTTCATCACTGTAAGGGAGCTTAAGCGTGGCGGCTTTTATTGGATCAACATCACCAATAAGATCAGCTACTGACACATCCGGAGTAGCCAGTTTTTCAACATAACGCGCACTTCGATGAATCCATGTCACCGGGGTTTCATCATGTAGCTGCGAAACAAGATTATGCCCAAAAGCAGATATCGGTGCCATTGGATCATCATTCAGTTCACTCCCTTCAATGATTGGAATATACTCATCGAGGAGCTCCACCATCATTCTGGCAATCTTTGTTTTCGCCTGTCCACGAAGTCCTAGTAAAAGAATATTATGCCTGGACAATATCGCCCTTTCCATATCCGGTAAGACCGTATCCTCGAAGCCATAAATACCTTCAAAAACAGGCTTGCCACTTTTGATCCGTTTGATCAGATTATCTCTCAGTTCCTGCTTTATTGACTTCGGCTGATATCCTTGTTTCTTAAGCTCTCTTAGTGTCGTCGCTAATGCCATTATCGTTTAAATTTTCTTTTGTTCTGTTTATAATCCAAAAAGATGAATGACCCAAGCCCCTCCAAACTGCTGTAAAATGCTTTGCCATCATTTGCTTTTGTAAACTCATCAACAAACTGCACTAACCATGGGTCACGGGCGATCATGAAGGTTGTAATCGGGATGTCTTGTTTTCTGCATTTGACGGCAAGCGCAAAACAACGTGTAAGGATCTTCTTATCCAATCCAAAACTATTCTGGTAATATTTTTTACCAATCTTGATACAGGTGGGTTTACCATCCGTAATCATCATGATTTGCTTATTCGGATTTTTTCTTTTCCTCAAAATCTCCATCGCCAACTCTAAACCCGCGACGGTATTGGTATGATACGGCCCTACCTCCAGATAGGGCAGGTCCTTAATGCCAATTTGCCAGGCATCATCTCCAAACACAATTATATCCAATGTATCTTTTGGGTAACGCGTTGTAATCAATTCTGATAGCGCCATGGCTACTTTCTTTGCGGGGGTGATTCGGTCTTCCCCATAGAGGATCATCGAATGTGAAATATCAATCATCAACACCGTGCTCATTTGGGATTGATAAAAACGCTCATGCACCTGCATGTCTTCCTGCGTGAGATGGAAGTTTTCAATCCCATGATTGATATGTGCATTTTTGATAGTTTCTGACACTGCGATCTGATCCAGCGCATCTCCCCATTCATAAGGTTTGATTTCTGAATTGACTTCATCCCCAAGGCCTATTGCATTGGTCTTATGATCACCACGCTTTGATTTTTTAAGCTCATCAAAAACATCCTCTAGTGCTTTCCTTCGCAGCTCTATCTCCATTTTTGCACCTGGCTTCAACGATCGGTCTTGCTTGTTTTCCTTGAGGTAGCCTTTATCCCTTAATTCCTGGATAAAGTCTGCAACACCATAGTCTGGTGAGGTCAAATTATACTGCTTGTCCAGTTGTGTCAACCATTTTAGTGCCTCCCCGACATCACCGGAGGTGTACATCAATAACTCCTTGAATATCTTGAGGAGATGTTCGAAAGGACTACCTGAAAAGGCATCCGAATCATATTTTTGGAAGCGCCAACTATACATAGAAGTAATATAGGACAAATAGAAGGAGCAAATTGTTTAGATCTAGTGCGCCCCTTTTGGACTATTAGGTTAATAAGGCAAAAAAAAATGCCACCGTTGGTTTGTCGGTGGCATTCAATATAAATTTCTTTTGTACTATTTCAATATAAAACTGGCTTTTCCGGCCATAAATCCTTTGTTATAAATCTCAACTTCGTATTTCCCACTGTCAAAGGAAATCCCTGGCTGCCAGTTTACACAACCTGGTGCGACTTCATTTTCATAATCCATTTCAACATATTGGGTAAAACGAACAGTCTCACTGCTATTGCCTAGTTTCATGTTGCCGGATCCTAAATCCTGAATGGCCATGACTTCACCGATCGGGTTTAGGATTCGCAAATAAAATTTCTCAGGCCCTGCCTCTGTAATGATATTACTTGTGGTCTTAAAGCATACCTTGATACCATCAATGGTTTTAGCTTTTTTGGTGTCTGATTCTTTGCCTGAATTTTTGACCCGATAGCCAACGGCGGAAATTTCATTAACTTTTATTGAGGAGGCTACATTCACTTTCCCCTCCAGCATATCTTTTTCCACCTGTAGTTTAGCTTTCTCGGTACTGAGGGAAGACTTCTCAGCATTTAACTCTTCATTTGTCATCTGTACTTCCTCCACAATGATAGCGAGTTCATCTCTTTCCCCACTTAAAGTAATATTAGATTCTTGCAATTTCGCATTTTGTTTCCTGAGTTCTTCTACTTCAGTCACATAGGAGCGTAATTTGCCAATTTCTTCCCGGGCTCTTTCGAGCTCATTCTGTGACTTGAGCATCCCATCAATGCGCACTTTTTGCTTTTTGAGCTCTGCTTTTTGGGTCTCGATCATAGCGTTTAGCTCGCTATTAGACCCCCGCATGCCTTCAAGGTCAGACAATACCTGGTAGTATTCTTTCTCCAAATCAGCCTTTAGTCTGGTTTCTTCAATTAGCTCAGCGCTCTGTTTTTTGATGATTTTATCCTGATTGACTTTAGTATAGATGAGGAAAGCCGCTAATCCGAGGAGTGCTATGATGGCAACAGTAGCAAGGGCAAGCAACTTTTGTTGAGAGGATTGTGACATAGAATAAGTAGTGTAAGGTTAAAAATGGAAAACAAATATAAGCAATGATCAACTATTCTTCAGATTGCCATGATGGGTATAGAGCATACCAAAAGAGCTATTCACTGATAAAAACAAAGGTAAGCGATCTAAAACCGATGTATTGTCTAAAACCCTAATTTAGTATAAATCTATAATTTATACCTCTGATGGTTTGCTTTTCCTTGACGCTTAGCGATCAAAACCTTCACAAATCTACCCCTCATCATGAATGACCTCCAGAATATCCTGTTTCTTGATATTGAAACTGTCTCACACCATCCTGATTACAGGACCCTCGACCCACAAGGTCAAAGACATTGGCAGCACAAAACCAGGTTTATTGCAAAAAGAGATGATCACGAATGGACCGAAGAGGATTTTGCCAATAGCTATTCGGAGAGAGCCGCTATTTATGCTGAATTCGGAAAAGTCATAGTAATTAGTGCCGGGATTATTAGTCAAACGCCTGATGGACCGACCTTGCGCATTAAATCGTTCTATGGGCAGGATGAAAAACAAGTTTTGACTGATTTTGTCCATGTCCTGGAAAAGAAATTTAATAACCCAAATAGCCATAAATTATGTGGCCATAATATCCGGGAGTTTGATATTCCTTATTTATGTCGGCGAATGACGATTCATCAAATCCCTCTGCCCTCTCTCTTCAATATTGCGGGAAAGAAACCTTGGGAGGTTAAGTACCTCGTTGATACATTAGAAATGTGGAAGTTTGGCGATTATAAAAATTTCACTTCTCTTGACCTCTTGACATACACGTTGGATATTCCCTCCCCAAAAAATGATATGGATGGCGCAAAAGTAGGCCATGCTTTTTGGCGTGAAGACAAACTTGAAGACATCAGAAAATATTGTGAGCGCGATGTGCTTGCAGTTGCTCAGGTTTATTTTCGGCTGCACAACAAAGTCCTTCTGAATGAAGATCAAGTGGTGCTCGTGGAAGAAAGTATTTAATAAGTTTAAAAAATTATATACCCTGTAATACAATTCCTCGCGTGACACTCTGATTTCCCTGACGCAGATGAATAAAATAGTGCCCTGAAGGAACAGGCGCAATATTTATCCTCTGGGACATCACCTGCTTAACACTTCTAGGTCCATTCCATACCTGTACTTCATGGCCCCATTTATCTAGCAATGTCGCAGTCCATGCTTTACCATCAGACTGCCATTCCATCGTTGTATATCTATACGCAGGATTTGGATAAAGTTTGAAATGTGTCTCTGCAAAAACTTCTTGCTGTATTGCCGTAGACAATGAGCATCCTTCAATAATCGGTAGGAATTGTACTTCAGGATTAAGGATGTCAAAAATAGTAGCCTCATCAATGCCAATCCAATCTTTAAGGACCGTCGCATAGACTGATCGGAAATCATACTGCATCGCAACACCCGCCTGAGGCTCAGAATCCACAATGATCTGCGCATTCTCACCAAGCACGCCGGGTTTGACGCAGGAGCCGAACAACATCAATGGGGCTGCGGTACCGTGATCCGTACCAAGGCTGTCATTAGATCTGATCTGGCGTCCAAATTCAGAAAACGTCATGGTCAAAACCTGTTCGTCCAATCCTAATAATTTCAAATCCTGTTGGAAAGCATTCACCGCACTGGATAACTGATCTAACAGCTGTGCGTGATTGCCTTCAGTAGGATCCCCTTCCACCTGAGCGGAGTGTGTATCAAATCCACCCAGAGAGCAAACATAGACTTTTGTTTTTAGGCCACCGGCAATCAGCAGGGCCACGTTTTTCAGTTGAATCGCTAATCGGTTTCCATCAGGATATGTCACTTGATTACTGCCACTTTCAGCAGCATCCAAAATAACACCTGAATACGCATTTGTTTGCGCAATGGCATCAATCAAAAACCGCAGTTCACTGCCATAATTATTATCGGGAAGATTACCTACTTCACTTTCAGACAATGGGCCCAGTGCAAATGGATCATTTAAAGCCAGTGAGTAATTCGTCAGCGGTCCCTGGCATGTTTCGGAAACCAAAGACCCCATGGTCAATGCAAAAGGCGCTTCGTATTCCGAGTTGGGATAACCTTCCGGATATAATGGATGTCCTTCATTGAAATACCGGCCCAACCATCCTGTTGACTCGAACTCATTGGCAGCAGATCCGGAAGACCAAATATCTGTTGACCGGAAGTGCGATCGGTTTTGATCAGGGTACCCGACGCCCTGCACAATTCCCATTTTTCCTTCTCCATAAAGCTCCTGAAGACCTGTCATCGCAGGATGCAGCCCGAGGGTAGCTTCAATGCCGAGCACACTTGATTCAGGAATCAAAATATTCTGTCGCAAATTACTTAGTGCACTATACTGATCAACAGGAATCACACAATTGAGTCCATCGTTGCCACCGTTCAACTGAATGATCACAAGCACCCTGTCATTTTCAGGTCTCTGACCCATCATGAATGGAAACGGAACCGCCCCGAGTTGCATTCCATTAAGGACAACAGGGACTGTGGATAGTGCGCTATTTCTTAAAAAGTTTCTTCTTTTCATAACTCTATGATTGATGCCTATTGTTCAGGCCGGTTATTGTAATTGAAATTCAGGCATCGCAAGAATGGCCCTGAACAAAGACTTGAGCCTTGACTCCACAGCAGTCTTTTTAGAATTATCTGTTGGATCGAGTGTATAGGCACCATATTCAATAGTCCATTCAAAATCAGGGAGACCCGGAATCAATGCTTCCTTGAGGGCATCAAGTTGACTTTGGGCTAAAGGCCATGGCAAGGCGGTGTCCACGAGTGCTTTGATCATCACATTTGGATCTTCCGCTGAGGGGATTTTATCCACTACTTTCAATGTATCAATGCCCCATAATTGATCAAACAGATTGACCAACCCGAGGGCCATACCATCAGAAAGTGCCCGGCGAACCGGTAAGGTTACACTACTAATCCAGTTGCGGTAATAAATAGGAACCTGATAGTAGGCTTTCCATCCCGCAACGCTTGGGGGTGAGTACATGTCTTGCTGTAGCACTGCGTTTAGGCCGTATAAAGAATACCATAAAGAATAATTCTGTATTTGCGTAAACCCGATTTCCACCTCAAATGTCTTAATGATCGAAGCCGTAAAATCAATAGGACTTTTTATCATGCAGCCAACAGCATTTTCATCGTAGAAATGTTCACTGGATAACAAAGCTTCAATGGCGGGTTGCATTTCATAATCTGCATCGCGAATGATGGTCGCCAGTGGTTCAATGACGTTCGCCTCAATGTCTTCGTCGATATGATAGTAAACAAACCAGCGGTACAATTTTCTGGCAATAAATCTTGACACTTCGTCCTGAGCAAAAATCGCATCGATGACAGCTTTGTACTCTTCCTCCCCCTGATCATTAATAACGACATTGCCTAATCTGTTGGACAGCGTTTTGGTGTCCGTGTCATGCCTTGAAGATCGGAATGTAGCAGGGGGGTGTGGCCCGGCGACATTAAAGCCGGCAAAGTTGATCACCCATCCGGTTAAGGCGCGAGCAATTTCACTTATATCCCCTTCTGTATAGTTTGTATAATCTCCAGGTCCTGCTTGGATTCCTTTTCCGATTGTAAACAACTCCAGGAGTTCACGCGAAAAATTCTCATTCGGTGCGTTCTTGTTATTTTCATTGCCGTTGAGATAGCGGAGCATCAGGGAATTGACTGTAATTTCTTTCACGAGTTCCTTGAAATTTCCAAAAGCATTATCTCTCAGCAGCTGGATGTATTGATAAATATATTTCCCATGTGGGGCATCGGAAGAAACAAAATGATTGTGCCAAAACAAGACCATTTTCTCTCTGAGATTTACACCTTCATTTATGACAAGACCATATTGCCAGGCACGCATGGACCGTTGGGAAAACCCTTGATTTTGTGAAATAGGTTCATATACCCAGGGCTGGCCTAACGGGACGAAGGGATCGCCAATAAAATTGTAATTGATTGGTAAATCGGGATCAGCGGAGGGGCTAAACAACCTGCTGATGGTCATTTCCATGCCGTCCTCTACAGCTTGGGCAATTTGCGCGGCTGTAGGGGCAAACATTCCGCGTTGGAGCAATTGTTTTGCTGTGTGTAGATTCCACTCACCGACATAAGGCGTAAGTCCTCCCCGTATCTCAACGGGAGGGGCCATTGTCAGATGATTCGTCTTTGTGGCTTTCGAAATCGGAGGTAATGAGGTCCCATCTGCTGTCTTGGGGTGGGCTATTAAGTCGAGTAAATTTTCCATAAAGAATAATTCGTGATCGCGATTGATATTGTTAGGACACCAAACCTGATCGATGGTTTAATCACATGATATAAATATAAACAAATCATTGATCTGGCTTCCTACTATAGCTAAAGAGACGGAAACTGTCTTTTTGTACTCACCATGGCCAAACTCATTTTCATATCTTGCGCTCACAAAGGCTACTAATTGTGAAGATACTGGTAACAGGAGCAGCGGGTTTTATTGGATTTCATATGTGCAAAGCACTCATTGAAGAAGGCCATGAGGTGTATGGCCTTGATAATCTCAATGCCTATTATGATGTCCGGCTTAAATATGCCCGACTTGAGCAGTTGGGTATCAAAAAGAGAAATCTGATTGAGGGCAAAGAAATGACCGGAGAGAAAGGGTTTACGTTTTTCTATTTGGATTTACTGGATGGGGCTAATCTATCGGGATTGTTTGCTGACATCAGACCTGAAGTGGTTATTAATCTTGCGGCTCAGGCAGGTGTAAGGCACAGTATCCACCACCCTCAGTCCTTCATTGATAGCAATGTACAGGGCTTTTTTAATGTTCTGGAAGCCTGTCGCCGATATCCGGTCAAACATCTCGTGTATGCGAGCAGCTCAAGTGTTTATGGATCGAATACATCTATTCCCTTTAAAGAATCAGACCGGACATATCAACAAGTATCTCTTTACGGAGCTACTAAGAAAGCTGGAGAAGTGATAGCGCATTCCTATGTATCACTTTATAAAATACCTGCCACAGGGCTTCGATTTTTTACAGTTTATGGACCATGGGGGCGTCCGGATATGGCTTATTATAAATTTGCTGAGCTCATCATGCAGGATGAAGTAATAGAGGTTTATAATGATGGCCGTATGGAGCGTGACTTTACCTATGTGGACGATATCATCAAGGGTATACAGGGATTAATCCGGCATCCACCAAAAGAGACATCGGATGGTTTGCATCGGATCATCAATATAGGCCGGAGCAAGCCCGTGAATCTATTGGAATTTATAGAGACATTGGAAAAGCATCTTGGCAAAGTGGCTAAGAAAAAATTCATGGCGATTCAACAAGGAGACGTTCCTTCTACCTGGGCAGATACAAGTGAATTACAGAAAATTACGGGATATGCGCCTGCCATTGACCTCGAAGAAGGTATTCGTAACTTTGTGGAATGGTACAAGACCTACACAAAGAATTTAAAATGATCAAGGCCTTATGAAACCAGTTTCTTTTATAATACCGGTTTACAACGAAGAAGAGAATGTGGAAAAACTTCACAAAGAAATCTTCAAAGCCGCAGAATCGTTAGGTGTTGATTATGAAATCATCATGGTTGATGATGGCTCTTCCGATGGGACCTATGGCAAACTAAAACAGCTCCATCCTGTAAAGATCATCCGGATGCGATCAAACTTTGGACAGACATCCGCTATGGATGCCGGCATCAAAGCAGCCAAACATCCGTATCTCATCACCTTGGATGCAGACCTGCAAAATGATCCGGCGGATGCTATTACTTTAATAAAACATCTGGAAGAAAACGAACTTGATGTTGTTTCTGGTTGGCGAAAAAACAGAAAGGATTCAACGTCTAAAAAATTTGTCAGCCGTGTCGCCAATGTGCTTCGTTCGATCCTCGTCGAAGATGGAATACACGATAGTGGCTGCACGCTCAAAGTGTATAAAAAAGAGTGCTTTGAAAATGTTGACCTTTATGGTGAAATGCATCGCTTCATTCCCGGGATTTTAAAGATGCGTGGATTTTTGATTGGCGAAGTGGTGGTCAATCATCGTTCAAGGCATGCCGGTATTTCCAAATATACCTTCAAGCGCACCCTAAAAGGGTTTGCGGATATGGTCATGATCTGGTACTGGAACCGATATGCCGTACGCCCATTTCACTTCCTTGGGGGAATTGGTTTTTTAATTATCAGCTTTAGTTTCTTTTCGTCTATTATGTCCTTAATTGAATTTTTCCAGGGACAGGATATGTCAGAAACTTTCTGGCCTATGTTTACCTTGCTTTCTTTTTTAATTGGCATTCAGTTTCTTATCCTTGGCTTCATCAGTGACATGTTGATGAAAACTTACTTCGGTCAAACAGGACAGACCGCTTATACCATAAAAAATATACTGGTCAACGAGAAGAATTAAGGATACGCTATATTCACTTCTATCTTTTTCATACCCTTTTTTCCACTTATTCATTTTCATCAAGTATCCTTCACTTCAAACCATTCCATACGCTATGAAAACAAAAATTACTTTTGGCGTTATCGCTATATTATTTGCAGCGAGCTATACTTCCGGCCAGATTACAATTACCAATGCTACATTTCCGGCTGAAGGTGATACATTAAAAACGGCTACGGATAACACGCCTGACGGCGTGATGATAACTGCACCCGGCGGCCCTTACACGTGGGATTTTAGCATGTTAAATTCCGATAGCAAATTGACTACTGTATTCCAAAATGCGTCAGCAGGAATGGCCTCAGCCAGTTACCCGAATGCTGACTTGGTGGTCATCGGTGAGGCCGGAGGGGAAACTTATTATCAGTCCACAGCGACGGCTTTTCGAAATCTGGGCATCAGTGGCTCGGACATTCTTGGTGGCTTTATGCTGGACGCTGACCTAAAGTTCGTACCACCATTACAGGAGCGCAATGCGCCTTTGGATTATCCAAGTGTTTCAAATACTGCTTCTAATCTTGCTTTCACATTAGCTTTATCCTCATTACCTGATGGTATTCTTGATAGCTTGGGTTTTCCGTCAGGATTGGTTGATTCAATCAGGATCAAGCTAACCATTGCAAGAGCGGATTTTGTAGATGCTTATGGCACGCTCGCTATCCCAGGAGGTACCTATGACGTGCTCAGATCCAAACGTACGGATTACACCGATATGAGGATTGAAGTGCTTACTTTTCTTGGGTGGCAGGATGTTACTAATCTTCTGCCGATTGATGGGTTTGGAAGGGATACCACCATATCGTACCATTTTATCAATGATGTCGAAAAAGAACCTATTGCTGTAGCCAGTATGGACTCTACAGGCATGGTTGCTACGGCGGTTGATTTCAAGGACAATGGCGTCACTAGTGCGGTTGAGATAATTCGTCCTACGATAGCTGATATCGTGGTTTATCCTAACCCTGCGCGGACCGATGCCGTTCTCTCTTTTACTAATCTGGATAATGGCCTTTATACACTTTGTCTTTACAATACTTTTGGTGTTAAACTATTAAACCAAAATGTCTCTTCAGGCTTTGAAAAAATTCCAATAGCATCTTTTACTTCTGGTATGTACTTATATCATCTCTTCAATCATAAAGGACAATTGGTCGCCAGCGGAAAGTTGGTCAAAATCTAACGTTGTCTTGCACATAGGTGAATACTTGCGATGCTCTACAGGATCCTTTAAGGAGCAGAACACATCGATTTTGTAAATTATTTACATAACAAGGCGACGTGACGAATACTTGTCACGTCGCCTTGTATCATTAGTAATACCTACCTTATTTTGACGTTAAAAGCCAAAATTGGTAACTTACAGTCCCTAATGTAACCATTCTATGATCCGCGCTTTTATCACTGTACTACTGATTCCTGTTTTCTGCTTGGCTTTTGGCCAATCGGATGTTGCAGATCTTCCTACCATTCTGGAGACCAATAAATCTAAATTCCAACTAGCAGCATCTGATTTCGAGGAGTACGCTATCGCTGATACGTATACCACAAAACAGCTTGGTGTGACTCACTTTTATCTTGTCCAAAAATATAAGGACATCAGTTTACATAATGGCATACTCAATCTTAACGTAAGGAATAATACACTGTTAAGTTTTGGCAATAGATGGGTTGCTGACTTAGCCGGAAAAGCTCCATCCAACGCGCCCACTATAAGTGCTGCATCTGCAGTTGTGTTGGCAGGTGATCATCTCAGTCAAACCATTACCAATCTAATAGAAATAAGCAGCGAAAAAAATAATCTGAATCAAGATATTCGGTTTCTTTTTGAACCCGGCGCTATATCCAGAGAAACTATTTCGGCACAACTCATATGGTTGTCCGGTACTGAGAAATCTGTAAAACTTTGCTGGGTCGTGCGCATCTATGAAACGAATCAGGAAAACATATGGAACATCTTTATTGATGCGCATTCAGGACAATTTATTCGAAAAGATAATGAAGTAGTGCATTGCTCTTTTGGCGTTAATAAAAAAAATATCGATCACACAAATCATAAATGCATTGTCGAATCTCCAGCTTTCTTTTTGGCAGAAGATAGCTCATATACTGTGTTTCCATTAACCATTGAATCCCCTAATCACGGATCGCGGATCTCTGTGGTCACACCATGGAGTGCGGCCGGCGCTGGCAATCCTGCGACCACCCTCAACTGGCATGATGATGGCCCCACCAATTATACCAGCACGAGGGGAAATAATGTACATGCTTACGAAGACATCGATGCAAACAATAGCCCCGGGTATAGTCCTGATACCGCCGACTTAAGATTTGACTATCCTTTTGATCCCTTACTTCATCCTGAGGAGAACCAGGCGGCCGCGATTACCAACTTGTTTTACTGGAATAATATCATTCATGATGTTTTGTATCAATATGGGTTTGATGAGGTTTCAGGAAATTTTCAAAATGATAATCTTGGACGAGGTGGACTTGGTGTTGATTATGTCAGGGCAGAAGGACTGGATGGTGGCGGAACAAATAATGCAAATTTCTTTACGCCATCGGATGGACTCAACCCAAGAATGCAAATGTATTTGTGGTCTGCCATAGCGACCAATACCCCCCTCACAATAAACGCGCCTGAGTCCATTGCCGGTGAAATGTGGGCAATAGAATCAGCCTTTAGCACCAATAATAAACTTCAGGATATTGGCTTAACGACCGGCAATTTGGTTCTTGTTGAAGATGCGATTGGAAATGGCCATTTGGCTTGCGGCGAGCTGAGTAATGCATTAATTATATCCGGCAATATTGCCGTCATTGACAGAGGCGATTGCAACTTTACAATTAAAGTGAAAAAGGTACAAGACCTCGGCGCTATTGCTGCCATTGTCATCAACGATGTCGCCGGCGCCCCTATTCCGATGGGTGGAACTGATAATTTAATTGTTATTCCTGCGGTCATGGTTAGCCTTGCTGATGGCAATTTGCTGAAAGCTGTTTTGGATACTTCCACTATAAACGCTTCATTGGATTCAGTACCTGAAGGCATTATACCCGATGGTGATTATGATAGTGGTATCATCGCGCATGAATACGGACATGGCGTATCCAACCGTCTTACAGGAGGACCATCTTCGGTAAATTGCCTGAATAATGAAGAACAAATGGGTGAAGGGTGGAGCGATTATTTTGGCCTTATGTTTACTACGGACTGGTCTACAGCAGAACCTGCTGATCGCCGTGGGATCGGAACCTATGTCCTTGGAGAGCCAACAGACGGCGATGGCATTAGAACCTACCCTTACACTACGGATATGGAAATAAATCCGTTTACCTATGCCGATGTGGCCGATGCACCTGGTTCGAGCAATAATCCCAGCCCACACTTTGTCGGTTCGGTTTGGAATACCATGTTATGGGATATGACTTGGGAAATCATTGCCCTTACCGGCGTTGACACAGACATATACGATGGAACAGGTGGAAACAATATCGCCCTTTCCCTGGTAATGAATGGTCTAAAACTACAACCCTGCAATCCGGGTTTTGTAGATGGTCGCGATGCTATATTGCTCGCTGATGAAATTCTTTACAACGGTCTCTATAAGTGCGCCATATGGAAAGCCTTTGCTAATCGTGGGCTTGGTGTAGATGCTGATCAGGGAAGTTCAGACAACTATGAAGATGGCGTTGAATCATTTGCTACACCGGATGGAATCCGACTGGAGAGTTCCGCATTAACACCTTTTGCAACAGAAGGACAGGAAGTTACTTTTGTCGTCAGAACAATTTGTGGTTGTACTACACAGACTGATATTGAAGTCCATGACAAGCTTTCTGAAGACTTAGTTTATATACCGGGCTCCGGTGGAACTTTGATTGGTGATGTTGTTGAATTTACCGTTGATACCTTATTTGTTCAGGACACACTCGAATTTACATACCGTGCATTTGTTGGTGCATGTACTGCAACTGATACACTTGAACTTAATCAGGATGATGCTGAAGAACCTGACCAGTACACCTCTATCAAATTAGCAGGAACAGGAATTTTAGAATGGGTCAAGAGCTTAACACAATTTGTCAGTCCGACGAAATCATGGTATGCCGAAGATTATGATAAACTAGCGGACTATGCGCTCACATTGAACTTTCCGATGAACACGTCTGGTCCTATTGAAGTTTCTTTTCAGCACCGCTATGAGACAGAAGCTAATTATGATGGAGGCGTTGTTGAGTACACCCTGGATGGTGGAATTACGTGGCAAGATGCCGGAACACACTTTGTACAAGGGGGGTATCCGAGCTCGATTAACACAGGTGGAACAGATAGCCCTATCGCAGGACGGGATGCGTTTACTGGAAATAGTGATGTTCAATTTAACACGAATGGATTTGTCCACAGCAAGATTCAAATATGTTCGGATATCGATGATTCCTTTCAACTTCGTTTTCGGTTTGTCGCTGATGGGGGTGTTGGTGGCACGGGCATTAATGGTTGGTACATAGATGATATTTACATTCGTCAGCTTTCTGGCGTTGTCAATAAAACTACTGTGGCTACTGAAAATAACATAGTTGATAGTTTAGTCTATTGTCTACGAACCTCCCCATTTATGGGTTCTACAGTGTATGTTGATGGTTATGCCACCGGCAACAATAGTGGTACTAACTGGTCCAGCGCAATGCGTTATTTACATATGGCCTTGGCTGTTGCGAATTGCCGAAATGTAGACAGCGTCTTTCTTGCTGAAGGCAATTACTTACCGAATTTAGATGATGACCGGACACGTGGATTTATCATTCCGGACAGTACTGCAGTATATGGTGGTTTTCCCGAAGGCGGTAGTTCATTTCTAATGAGAGATCCCTCAACATACATTTCTCTCTTGTCAGGTGATGTAGGCGTAGTCAATGACTCTTCAGATAATATTTATCATCTTCTTAAAGTTACATCTGAGCAGGGTGGCATTCTATTGGATGGCGTCACTATGAGCTACGGAAATGCAAGTGAAGCGGGCGATGACGGGAAAGGGGCCGCAATATTTAATGAAGGAGAATTAATCCTGGACAATGTCATTATGAATAATAACCTCGGACGATTTGATGGTCAGATCATCTTCAACTCCAGCGAAACGGCGATTTTCAAATTAATAGATTGTTTAATATACGGTCCAAAT
Organism: Saprospiraceae bacterium; assembly: GCA_037968695.1. Classification (GTDB taxonomy): domain Bacteria; phylum Bacteroidota; class Bacteroidia; order Chitinophagales; family Saprospiraceae; genus Opimibacter. The sequence continues at coordinate 22,922 of JBBKWA010000313.1, read as the reverse complement.
GATGCGCTGGTAAAACTTTTGAATAATGATGCGGGTCGCCTTTTTATTGAAGGATCCACACAAATCATTAACCAATAAGTTCTCAGGTAAGGACCTAATTTCCATTTTATACTACCCCACCATACTTTCTTAGGTAGCTGGTAAAGAAAGTAATTGGCGCTTGTCAATCCATGCTATTGATAAAAGCTTCTTCATCGCTTTGAACTTATCCTGCTGTGTCACGATCGTTTGCCATTTTGACAAAAAGGGTTTTTCAGTTAATTACCAGCCCATTCTTAATTATATTGGGAACTATTACAAACCAACCGCCTATCCCTATGCCCACTTCATACATCAAAGGAATTGGATTTTATGTCCCGGAAAATATTGTTACCAACAATGATCTTGCGAAACACATGGACACTTCGGATGAATGGATTCAGGAGCGAACCGGAATTCAGGAGCGTCGCTATAGTACGCGGCATAAAGAATCTACTTCCACCCTTGGGACGAATGCTGCTAAAAATGCTTTAGCCTCTGCAGGAATGAAAGGAGAAGAACTCGACCTTATCATTTTTGCCACCTTAAGTCCTGATTACTACTTTCCTGGTTGCGGTGTACTACTCCAGCGACAGCTTGGCATTACTGAAACAGAAATACCTGCTATTGACATACGAAATCAATGCAGTGGTTTTGTCTATGGTCTTAATATTGCTGATGCGTTTATTCGCAGTGGCATGTATAAAAACATCCTGCTGGTTGGTGCAGAGACGCACTCTATGGGCCTTGACTTTTCTACAGAAGGGCGCAATGTGACCGTCATCTTTGGCGATGGCGCCGGAGCTGTTATACTAAGTGCGACGGAGGAAGCAGGCCGTGGTGTTTTGGCAACACGAATTCATGCGGATGGCAATCATGCTGAAGAACTTGCAATGATTAATCCAGGCTCTCATGGTGGTGCTCATGCAGAGGACCCTTCCGTGTATGGCTATGAGGAAGCTGAATTTGGCAAAACATTTATCAGTCCAAAGATGATCTCTGAAGGAATGATTTATCCTAACATGAATGGACAGTTTGTGTTTAAAAATGCAGTTGTAAAATTTCCTGAAGTCATTGGCGAGGTGCTGGAAGCCACAGGGCTTGAGAAAGAAGATATTGATCTACTTGTCTGTCATCAGGCCAACCTGCGTATCAGTCAATTTGTACAGAAGCGGATGGGGCTGCGGGATGATCAGGTGTGGAATAATATTCAACAATATGGAAATACCACTGCAGCATCGATCCCTATAGCCCTTGCAGAAGCTGTGCAAGCAGGGAAAGTAAAAAAAGGGGATCTCATTTGCCTCGCTGCGTTTGGCAGTGGTTTTACCTGGGGTGCATCATTAATACGATGGTAAAAAGGTTTTTAAACTATGGAATGAGGCTAAAGTATTAAATTGGCGTCTCCATTCATTTATTCTCATCTTGTATTTTAAATGACCAATCACGCTAATGAAAGTTGATATTCTATTTATTGCAGCGCATCCCGATGATGTGGAGCTTTGTTGTTCCGGGACTGCCTTTAAGCACATCGAGCAGGGATATACTGTTGGGATCATTGATCTAACTGCCGGCGAACTTGGAACAAGAGGTTCAGCTGCTATACGCGCTGAAGAATCTGCTGCTGCCTCTAAAATCATGGGCATCACCATTCGTGAAAACCTTGGGTTGCCGGATGGTTTTTTCGATTTTTCAAAAGCCAATAAAGAAAGCATCATAAAAGCTATCAGAAAATACAAACCTGAAATTGTCATTACCAATGCAATACGAGATCGACATCCTGATCATGGGCGTGCATCACAGCTTGTGGAGGAAAGTTGTTTTCTATCCGGTCTCCCGAAAATTGAATTGGAATTGGATGGCAAACCGTTAGCAGCCTGGCGTCCAAAACAAGTCTACCACATGCTTCAGGACAATTATATTGCGCCTGATATCTGTGTGGACATCACACCTTATATCGATAAAAAAATGGAGGCTGTCATGGCTTACAAATCGCAATTCTTTGATCCGTTATCGAAGGAGCCACATACCCCTATTTCAGGATTGGATTTTCAAGATTTTCTAAAAGCCAGAGCCCGTGAAATGGGTCGACTGATTGGTGTTGAATATGCAGAAGGATATACTATGAAAGGGCCTGTCAAGAAAGACGATCTACTGATTTGATAGGCATTTAAAATAAAATACAAAAAATCAGCGATCTTTAGAGCCCAAATTACTTGTAATAGCGAGAATAAAACTCGCCCTTGCCTTCCATCCAATCCGTATACTGTAATGAACCAAGTCTAAACCTTGGCGCCAGCTTGCTTTTTGATTCGAGTTGGTATTCGAGCTTGCAAAACAAACTTGGGAGATAATCCAGTGATGGGATACCACTTACCTTGTTGGTCAGTATAAGCTTTGATTGTGATGCCTGTTGAAAACTAAATAAAGTTTCTTGAGTAAAGAACTCTTTTGAAAAGGCAGTGGGTATCTCTTCGGTATCAAACAGCAAAAGTGGCTGCGTTTCCTGAGCAACAATGCCAGTAACCATAAGCAAGAAAATTGCAAAGAATGTTGCCTTCATTTACTAAAGATAGGGGTATTGCAGTGCAATTAAGGCTGTTTTCAATTTCCCTTTACGAATATTGAGTGCAAAGCAAGGGCCGTTCAATTGTTATAGTGCTGACAATCCCTAGACCTATATTGGATTTATTTGAATTTGTCCACCTATTGCTTTTAACACTTTAACGATAGTAGCAAACTGCGGCTTTGATCCATCCGATAATGCTTTGTACAAACTTGGTCGGCTTAATCCAGTTGCTTCAGAAATTTTTGTCATGCCTATTGCTTTAGCAACATGACCAATTGCATTTATAACATCTGAATCACTCCCTTCTTCTAAAACCGTGTTTAGATATTCAGCAATCATTTCTTTACTTTCCAGGTAATCCGCTATTTCAAATTTGGATGTTTCCATTTTCTATTTGTTTAACTTTTTCCAGATTTCTATTGCTTTCTTTATGTCATTCATTTGTGACGACTTATTTCCTCCAACAAGTAGAATTATTATTTTTCTGTCTTTTTCTTTGAAATAAACTCGATAGCCCTTTGAATAGTTTATTCGTATTTCCCTAATTCCCTCTCCTACAGATTTATTATCGCCAAAGTGTCCATCGTTTTCAATTTTCTGAATTCGAAATAATATCTTGGACTTGGCTTTCAAGTCTTTGAGTTTTCTTAACCATTTATCGAATTCATTTGTTTTCTCAATAAAATACATACCTTAACTGTATCTACTTGGATACAAAATTACGGTATTTAATTTGAATGTCTAGAGTTTAGGATAAGTTTATTTAATGATTCCCCATTGCATCATTAGAGGCAGTTGGGAATGCTGAAGTTGACGATTTCAAAACACAAACCTGTCAACCAACACGAAATTTGGATTGGATCCAAGGGCAATCTCAACTGCGATTCCTGAGCAAAGACACCAGCGAAAAATAGTATTCCAACTGGAACCGAAAACAACTTCATCTCATAAAAGGCAGAGGGTGCTTAACTTAAATTCTTTGGCTGATCATATCACGTCTGTAGCACACCTGTATTAAATGGCTCAATTGGTGCATGGTCAGCAGCTTTAAGTGATTGTGAAATAAAATCGCGTGTATCTCTTGGATCTATGATTGCATCTACCCATAGCCGCGCTGCAGCATAATAAGGCGATGTTTGCTCGTCGTATCTAGCTTTAATTTTATCAAAGAGTGCTTTCTCTCCTTCCGGGTCGGGCTTTTCGCCTTTGGATGCCAGTGAAGAAACTTGTATTTGCGTAAGTACTTTTGCCGCTATTGCTCCACCCATTACAGCAATATTGGCAGTAGGCCATGCAGCAATAAATCTTGGATCATAAGCCTTACCACACATCGCATAATTTCCTGCGCCATAACTGTTACCCGCTATGATGGTGATTTTCGGTACTGTACTGTTGGCAACGGCATTGACCATTTTCGCTCCGTCCTTAATAATGCCTCCATGTTCGGAGCGCTTCCCAACCATAAAACCGGTAACGTCATGAATAAAGACCAGGGGTATTTTCTTTTGATTGCAATTGAGAATAAAGCGTGTGGCTTTATCTGCGGAATCGGAATAGATCACACCCCCCAATTGCATCTCGCCTTTTTTTGATTTGACGACTTCCCGTTCATTGGCCACGATACCTACAGACCAACCATCTATTCGCGCGTAGGCACAAACGATTGTTTTGCCATACGCTTCTTTATAAAAAGTCATCTCCCCTTCATCCACCAGATGTTTCAGCAACTCTTTCATGGGATATGGTTTGGCTGAATCAGATGACATATACGCCAGAATTGAATCCTTATCACCAAGGGGTGGTTTGGGTTCTTCCCTGTTTAAATGCGTAGACGATATCGGTCCGAATCTGGACACGAGATCGCGAATCGTTTTCAGGCAAGTTTCATCATCGGGCATCTTATAATCTGTCACACCGGATATCTCACTATGGGTTGTGGCGCCTCCTAAATCTTCCTGCTCAACATCCTCTCCGATGGCTGCTTTAACCAAATATGGTCCTGCTAAAAATATCGAACCTGTTCCTTCGACAATCAAGGCCTCATCAGACATAGCGGGGAGGTAGGCGCCTCCGGCCACGCATGATCCCATGATCGCAGAGATCTGCGGAATACCCATTGAGGATAACTTGGCATTATTTCTAAAGATTCTGCCAAAGTGCTCCTTGTCAGGGAATATCTCATCCTGCAAAGGGAGGTAAACTCCGGCGCTGTCGACGAGATAAATGATTGGAATATAATTTTCCATAGCGATCTCCTGAGCACGCAAATTTTTCTTTCCGGTAATTGGAAACCAGGCTCCTGCTTTTACTGTAGCATCATTGGCTACGACAATACATATTCTGCCAGATATCTGGCCCAGAACGACAATCACCCCACCAGCAGGACAACCACCGTGTTCAGCATACATGCCATCACCAACAAAAGCGCCAATCTCAACGGAGAGGGCATCCGGATCAAGGAGTTGGGCTACGCGCTCACGTGCTGTCAGCTTACCAAGGCCATGTTGCTTATCTATTTTCTTTTGCCCACCGCCTAAAGCGATGACGTCAAACTTTCGCTGCATTTGCGAAATGAGGAGCTTCATAGCGTCCTCGTTCTGTAATTTGTCAATATTATATGATGGCATGAGGGCAAGATAAGCGTTTGCTTTCAACAGTCCCAGCGCATCAGATGGAATATATTGTCAATTGAGGGGCAAAAATTAAAGCCGATTTTTAATCAAGACTTCGGGCGATGCGTGAATTGTCATCGCTTATTTCATATTTAATTTTTTCGTAATATTTAATAACATAATTTACAGCAATTTGTACTGTAAAATTCAAACCCTATAGCCATTGTCGCCAGTAATTTGTCTATTTTTGAGGCCTTAATACATCCACATGGCAAACCAACCGATCAATCTAATAAGTGATACCGTCACCAAACCATCTCCCGGGATGCTGCAGGCCATGATACAGGCCGAAGTCGGCGATGATGTATTTGGAGAAGATCCAACGACCATCGCGTTGGAGGAAAAAATGGCGAAAATGTTTGGGCACGAAGCTGCCCTCTTCTGCCCATCAGGAACAATGGCCAATCAAATAGGGATCAAGGCGCAGACGCAACCCCTTGACGAAATCCTCTGTGATGAATTATCCCATCTCTATCGTTATGAACTCGGTGGACATGGATTTCACTCCGGTGTAAGCATGCACGTGATGCATGGCAAGGGAGGCATCGTCAGTCCTGAAATGGTCAAAGCCGCTGTCAAACCAAAAGCAGATTGGAATCCGGTCACGAAATTACTTTGCCTCGAGAATTCGATCAACATGGGCGGTGGTATCTATTATACCATGGAGGAAATAAAGGCATTGGTCCACACGGCCAGGGCACACGACCTAAAGACGCATCTGGATGGTGCAAGGCTCTTTAACGTTCTGGTAGAAACAGGCGATACACCACTGGCCTACGGCGAACAGTTTGACAGCATCTCTATTTGTTTATCAAAAGGATTAGGGGCCCCAGTGGGATCGGTATTGATTAGTGATGCTGAAACTATTGCCTATGGCCGAAGAATTCGCAAGGTAATGGGCGGTGGCATGCGTCAAAGTGGTTATTTGGCAGCAGCATGCATCTATGCGCTTGATCATAACATCAACAGGCTAAAGGAAGATCATCAGAGAGCACGGCGTTGTGCGAAAGCCCTGTCCGGATTGTCCTGGGTAGCAGAAATCCTTCCGGTAAAAACTAATATCGTCATCTTCAGAGTGCCTGACCACCTCAAAGCAAAAGACGTCGAGCTGGCATTAAAAGAGAAAAACATATTATTTCTAGCCATTAGTGAACAATATATACGCTGGGTGTTTCATCTGGATATAGATGATGATATGACAGCTATTATTGAAAGTTTAACGAATGATATCTTTTAGGACTGACTTAAAAGGATGATCTTTATAATCCTGAAAGGATTAATTTCGAATAAAGAATACTGCTATGAGAACCTTATGTATGCTGGCGATGATGCTCCCCTTCTTTGTATCTGCGCAGGAATCATTAAATATGTCCTTACTCAGTAATCTGGATCTCCCGGATTTACCCACAAGGTTTGGTGCCCAATACAATGACTGCTGGGGCTATACACATTCCAATGGCACTGAAATTGCCATTCTCGGCGGTACGGAAGACATCTTTTTCATAGATCTTTCAGTTCCTGCAGACCCTGAGGTGGTATATACGTATCATGTTCTCAACTCTCCATCAGGTACAACGAATCAATCCCTATGGCGCGATTTCAAAAGCTATGGCAATTACGTCTATGCTGTCGCCGATGAAGGCACGGCCGGTCTGCTGATCTTTGATATGAGTGAGGCACCCACTACGATCACCATGGTCAAACAAACCACTGAGTTCTGGACCAAGACGCACAATATCTATATCGATGAAGAACATGGCAAACTTTATGGTGCGGGCACAAATTCAATCAGCAATGGGCTTGTTATCATAGATTTAATTGGCAATCCGGCAGATCCGGATGAATATTGGAATGTTCCGTTAAATGGATCCGGCGGTGGTTATGTGCATGATGTGTTCGTTCGCGACAATATTGCTTATTGCAGTCACGGTAGTCTTCAGAAGCTGCAAATGTATGATTTCAGTGATCTCCCAAACTTCTCAGTGGTAGGTACCGTGGAGGATTATCCTGAGCCAGGCTACAACCACAGCAGCTGGCTAAATGATGAAGGCAATATGCTTGTGATGTGTGATGAAACGCACGGAAGTGATGTTAAACTTGTGGACGTGACCGATCCGCTGAATATTTCTTCAGATGATTTTAAGACATTTTATTCTGAATTGCTTGGACCGGATGCACCAAGTGCCAGTGTAGCGCACAATCCATTTGTCATTGGCAGTCTTGTCTACCTTTCTTACTACCATGATGGTGTCCAAGTGTTCAATATTGCCAATCCGGATGATATCACGGTGCTGGCATACTATGATACGTATCCCTCCAATACAGGCTATGGCGGATTTAATGGTTGTTGGGGTGTTTACCCTTTCTTTTCCTCAGGAATAATCATCGGCTCAGATCAGAATAATGGGTTGTATGTCTTACAAATAGATGAACTACCACTGGCGATAGATTTTATTTCTTTTGAAGCTTATCGCCGGCAAGCATCTATTAAACTGGACTGGGTCATAGCAGATGCCTCCTTCGGCAGTAAGTTTGAGATCAACAGATCTTCTGATGGTGGGTTGACCTTTGCCCCTATCGGTTATGTCGATTTAGTGAAAGGGCAGGATCATTACACGTTTATGGATGAAAATGTATTTTCATCGTTAAAGTATGGTTACAGAATAGATTTTGTACATGATGATGGTTCACATGTTGTTTCCCCATTACGATTTGTACGAACAGCTTCCAAGGAAAATAATTTTAGAATTGTAAATCCTGTATCCACAGCGCTTACTATTAACGTCCTGCGTCCTTTTGATGTATTGGCTATAGCGCTATATAATATTGAAGGGAAACCGGTGCTTCAGGAAAAAATTATAGCGCCAGGGAATAAGCTTGAATTTGATATTGCCAGTATTCCAGCCGGACATTATGTCCTAACGATTCAAACCGATGAGCGCTTAGAAAATCTGATTATCCAGAAATCTGAATAAGATTTGATGATTGATTTGTAGAAGTAAAAATTCAGTTTACCAGCTCATGTTGCCGGCATCGTCAGCATCACTACCTTCTTCTTTTGGCTTATCCTCTTCAGCTTCGTCACTCACTTCTTTAGGCTTGGCATCTTTAGATGAACTGTCATCGTCTTTTGCGTCCTGATTCAGATTATTTAATTCCCACTCGGCTTGCTTTCGATCAAATTCCTCGTAGTCATAATCTGGCATCAAGTCCACTTTGACGTAGTCAATCACCTCTGTCAGCGATTCTAAAAAGCGGTTAAAATCTTCTTTATAAAGGAAGATTTTATGACGCTCATAATTATCTGAATTGTGCTTCTTCGTACTCTCCGTCAGGGTCACATAATAATCCTCTCCACGGGTCTTTCGCACATCAAAAAAATAGGTTCGTCTACTTCCGGCCTTCACCTTCTTGGAGAAGACATTTTCAAATCTGGAATCGTTAGTGTTCGACATACCACTCAAATTTTATATTACAAATCTAAGTTTATAATTGGAATATCCTAATTACAGAAGGCGCCCAGGCGGATATGTTTAATTTTCTTCCTCCTCCAAGGAGGATACCAATTGTTGCTGTTGCCACAAGGCATAATAATGCCCTTGACGCGCCAATAACTGATCATGACTGCCCTGTTCGACCAGCTTTCCATGATCCAATACCAATATCTTATCGTACTCCAGCATACCGAGGATACGGTGTGTGATAATCAATGCTGTCTTATTGGACAACTCTTTATTGAGGAAATCAATAATCGTATGTTCGGTATGTGTATCAACTGCAGAAAGGCAATCATCAAGGATGACTAATTCAGGGTGCTTAATTAATGCTCTGGCAATAGAAATTCGCTGCTTTTGCCCTCCAGACAAGGTTACGCCTCTTTCACCAACCCGAGTTTCAAAACCCTGAGGAAGGCCCATAATATCCTCATAGACAGCGGCGTATTTGGTATATTGAACGATGGCATCATGCGTTGCCTTTGGTTGTCCAAATTTGATATTCCCTTCAATCGTATCGGAGAATAAAAACACATCCTGCGGGACATACGCCACACTATCCCGAAGGGAAGCCAAATCATATTGCTTTAGTGGGATATCATCAATGGATATTTCTCCTTCAGTGGGGTCGTACATACGGAGTAAAAGGTCAGCGATGGTTGATTTCCCCGATGCCGTTTTTCCAATAATGGCTACTTTCTGTCCCGGCAGTATTTCGAAGCTCAAATCATCGATCGCGCGAATACCGGAATCGGGATAAGTGAACGACACATGGTCAAATACGATCTTGCCTTTTATTTCAGCTTTCACAGTTCCCAGATTCTGGATAGCCGATGGACTGCTTAAAAATTCATTAATTCTACCCTGCGATACATTTGCTTGCTGGATGATAGAAGCAATCCATCCAATCGCGGTCACGGGCCATGTCAGCATATTCACATAAATCACAAACTCAGCGATGTTTCCTGTCGTAATGGTTTTATCAAACACCTCCAATCCGCCTACATAAATCACCAGGATTGTACTCAAGCCTATCAATACCATCATCAATGGAATAAACATAGCTTCAACATAAGCCAGCGACATATTTTTCGTTTTATAATCGTCACTTTCCTTTTCAAAATGAGCGCCAAAAGCTTTTTCCTGTGTAAACGACTTTACTAATCTGATGCCCGAAAATACTTCCTGCACAATGGCGGTGAGTTGCCCAAGTTTAGCTTGAATGGAGTGACTCTTGCGCTGAATCACCCGGCTCACATAATAGATAGAAAGAGAAAGAATCGGGAGCGGCAACAAGGAGTACAAGGTAAGCCGAACATCCACTTTTAGCATGGCATAGATCACCATCACGAATAAGGTGACCAGGTTAATCCCGTACAATATGGCCGGTCCAAGATACATCCGGACTTTGTTGACATCCTCCATAATCCGGGCCATCATATCCCCCGTTCTATTTCGTCTGTAAAACCCTTTATCCAGCACCTGATAATGATCATAGATTTGCTTGCGCAGATCATATTCGATGAGTCGTGACATGACGATGATTGTCTGCCGCATAAAATACATGAAGACACCCATCGTGATCGCCAAAATGATCACCAGACCACCAAACCGAAAAAGTGCTGCTTTAAGCGTATCCTTAATGATCACCTGCTCTTGTACGTCGGCTAGATTATAGGCATCAAGTTGGGCCAATACAAAATCCAGTGCCTCACGAATAACCTGGGGCTGCCATGCTCTGAAATAATTTGCCGCTGCGACGAAGACAATACCGAGAAGTAAGTGGTATTTGTATTTATAAAAATATTTTGTGAGTACGCTTAGATGTCCCAAATGGTGTGGCGATTAAGTTTCGCAAGATAGGACAACCGCAGGACATGATTTGTTCAGCGCGAATGTGAAAATCTAAGAAAGGTTTAAGAATTAGTCCCTATTTCTTAAGGTTTTCCTGGAAAACTCTGAGTTTACGCCATTCCCCTTGTGCCGCCATAGTGGCTTGCTTAGCCCATTGTGTAGGATCTTGCGTTTTATAGATGCCGCCGGCATCCAGGAGCCATTTACTGAAACTGACGAGTGGTGTGGCGGCCAATTTATCCCACGTATCTACACCATGGGACTTTAAAAGTTCTGCGGTCTTCGGACCGATTCCAAAAATCAGTGTTAAATCATTTTCGGCGACTTGCCTTCCGATCAGCTTGCTGACATGTTCATAGGAGACCGTTACTGGTGCTGTATTACTCAGCTTTTTAATTTTGGTCTTACTCGTTTTGGACTTATCGAGGTCTTTTTGAATGACACTGATTCTTTGTTGATAAGCATCGATGGTGGCATTAAGTTCATCAAAAGCTGTCTTTTGACGCTTGTATTCCATCTCCTGATTTTGCGCTTTTAGTTGATAGGCATAGACTGCTTCTGCCTGATCGGATATCTTCTGTTGCAGGGCTTCAATTTCGTTTTCCAAAGCCATTTTTTCCGATGTCAATTTACTAAGCTTCGATAGGACCTCTTTCGACTGTTCCTGCTCTTGCTCAATAGCAAGGTTGAGGTCACTGTATTTTTCTTTCAGCCCCCAGGAATTAATATAGCTCAGTAAAATTCCAAGCAACATAGAGCCAATCACGATGATCAGTGTCTCTGCTGCGAGCAGGAAGGTTTCATTATTAAATATACTTAACCACAACATGTTTATATCATTTACATCTTACTCAAAATAAATAACAACACAACGATTCCGAAGGGAGAGTAGATGATTTCGTTGTCCGGATGAAATAGTGATTTTATCTTCATTCCATCCTTCTTCTAATAATATTTCTTTTATCCATATTGCTCTTTCGAGCGCAATTTCTGCTGATTCTGCTATACCTCCTCCATCTGCTATCCCCGTGAGGTGAATGACTTTGTCTTTATGCTGCGAAGCCTTTCCCACCCAATCTAAAAATCGATCCACAACAATGGGCGGTAAAGCGATAGAATCTTTTACCGGGAAACACAATTCAAAAGTGTCCGTGCCGGAAGTCAATACCCCTTCCATGCGGATGCGTTCAAAATGAATGGCCTCAAAAGGATTGGCCCTGACATCTGCATTTACGGCCTGCACCTCCACCGTGGTGATAATCCGCCGTTTATCGAAATCCAGATATTCGAGCACATTATCAATTCTACTGTGGGCCAGATGTTGGTTTTGATCCAAATCCTCCATTTCATCCATGAAAAAATACCCTTTGATCACCAATACTTCATCCGTTGAATCAAGTCGCTCAAGGCCGCTTTTTAAGTCGCCAAATGCTTCCCCGGACAGGGGTTCTGCTGAAGCCCAGGTATACGCCAAAGGATATCTCATATTTTCTGCATACGGTGGCCAGGACGTTTCCTGAACACCTTTCAATCTTGGTGCTATTCCATCAGCATATAACCAATAACAAAAGCATAGCCAACCGGCCAGCAAAGCTATATATGCCAGATTCCTAGTCATCAAAATGATATCAATGTCGTTTCCACTAATAAAAGGTTAAAAATCATGCCAAAAAACTACTTCTGCCCTTCTCCTCCTTATTCTAAAGTAACAAATCGCCTATTCATGGACACTTCTTAGCAATTGTAGCTGATCATGATCAACCTCAGGAACAGTCCATTTCTATGGCTTGCCCTTCTCCTGCTCGGGGCTTATGCCCTTATGGACCTGATCCAGCTACAGCTGTGGCCATATAGCATAGCTGCTCTGTCATCAGGCTGTCTGCTGTGTTCTATGGCTGCCTTTCTGAAATACAAACCGGGTACGCGATTGGTTTCCACGCTGGTATTGTCCATTTGCGTGATAACTGCTGCCTCTATACGATGGATCGCTTTTGAAAATGAAAATTTTCCGGGTTATCCATTAGTGCAGGGCATCAGGTTGGACATTGACGCACATGTCATCAAAGTACTTAAGGCCAATCAAAAGGCGACTACGCTAAGATGTCGGGTAACAGATCAACAATACAATGAAAAATCAGCTACAGCACTATTCACAGATCAATACCTTCTGGTGCGAATTAAAGGCAACCAGCACAAAGATTTCTTTCCCGGAGATCAACTGACTATGTCAGGGTGGGTTTTTCCAATAAAAGGACCACAAAATCCGCATGCCTTTGATCTGCGAAAATATTACAGAACACTAGGTATTCGTCATCAAATCACTTGTGTCGATTCACTAGTCTCAAGACATACTCGCCATCAGCGAAGTGTCATGCGCCTATCTGCAAAATGGCAATCGGTGCTATGCAAAATCGTTAAAGCAAACACTTCTACTGAAGTAGGACAGATGACCAATGCGCTTGTTTTTGGTGAACGAAGTTCGATGAATCAGGAAATACGCAATGCCTTTGCTGATTCCGGCGCAATGCACGTACTTTCTGTTTCGGGCATGCACATGGCCATCATTTATAGCATGTTGTATCTACTTCTTGGTCCTCCGGGATCCGGAACCCTTCTTCGAAGAATGCTTCGCTTAAGCATGTACATCTTATCGATTCTCATTTATGTGGGATTGACGGGGGCCAGTCCTGCGGTCTTGCGCGCTGGTGTCATGATCATACTATTCATCCTTGGCAAAGCAATGGGCTGGAATACCCAAATATGGAATTTACTTGGATTTGCCGCTTTTGCAATGCTCTGGCAGGACCCTTTTATCTGGCATAACATTGGATTTCAACTTTCTTTTCTTGCCATGGCGGGGATTCTATTATTTGCTAAACCGATCATCCGCTTATTTTCATTTAAAAAAATACTCTTTCAACGCATCTGGGAAATCACCGCCGTTTCGATTTCCGCGCAAACGTTTATCATCCCTATCATCTTGCACCATTTTTATCAGCTACCACTCACCTTCATCCTAAGTAGTCTGGTGGCTATGCCTGCGAGCTATATCATCATCTTTGGTGCCCTGTTGAATATTCTGCTTTCGCCTTTTCATCTCGAATGGTTATGGCAATGTTTTGATCAGATCGGCCAACTCTTTATGCATATTATGAAATGGATGGCGGCGCTAAATCCGCATATGAATTTCTCATTGCCATTTTATTCAGCTGTCCTAATGTTTGCTGCATCGGTGGTTTTTTCATGCGGCCTGGTGTACAATTGGGTTTCGGGAAAAAAGATTGCTTTTGCATTAGCTGCTATGTCCATTCTATCGCTTGGATGGCACCGTACTACGCAATGGACAACGAATGACCTGACGGTCTATCACAATTACAGCGGGCTCGTCCTCGACCTGATGATCAATGGACAATGTATCACCCTCCAGGATAGCGCACTGTCCTCCAGTAATGTTGAATTTTCAACGAGAGGAAATAGAGTGCACAGAGATATCATTCACTCGACGCAGCTTTCAGAAAACGAAATGTATACACGAGCACAATGGCATTTTTCACGTTCAGGATTTCACTCTTCCACGCTTTCATTTACGTTATGGAATGGAGAAGAAGTCCCGGATGATCCCAATACCCTATCATCCTTTCTGCTCATTAATAAATGTCCGGATCTAAGTAATCTTAAAAACTACCTGATTGAAAATAAAAACTACTTCACCATCCTACCGGCGCATCTGGACAGAAGAATTAAGAAAGAAATCTCACATATTCTTGATGAGCTAGCTATTCCTTTTTGGGATATTGAAAAGCAGGGATACTTCAGACTGCGCTTATGAAACAGGAATACCCATTGACTGTCTCCCGTACAGACCGCATTTATCTTGTGGTCATTGTCATGCTACTCCTAAGCTGGGAATTGATGAAGTATTTCATTCCCAAGACTACCCTGAGTAGTTATATACAATCGCCTAAAGCGATGGTCGAAAAGAAACAAAATACGCCTAACCACACCCTCAAAAAATTTGATTCCCGGAAACCTAAACGAAATAATACTGCGGACAAATTGGGTGCGGAACAAGCAAGTCAACCTAAAGCGATTTCTTCCATCAATATCATGGAAGCCGGTTTTGAAGAATTACGCTCTGTTGGTTTCGAGCGCAAGATCGCTTACACCATCACCAACTATAAAGCGGCAGGTGGCGTAATAGAAAACGAAAAAGATGTGCTAAAAATTTATGGGATGGATTCTACGCAATGGAATAAGGTATCGCCTCATATCAAGTTTCCGGAACCAAAAACTGACCCGACTGCAACAACCTCTTTTTCGCCGAACAAATTCCTTCCGAAAAGAATCCTTGATCTCAATACAGCAAGCGCAATTGATCTGGATTCCTTGCCTGGTATTGGTCCTGTATTTGCGGAACGCATTATCAGTTTTAGAAACAGTCTTGGCGGTTTTTACCAAGTGGATCAAATTAAATCTTGTTATGGAATTCCTCCTGAGACGCTAGAGCGCATTATGCCTTTGGTCACGATTGATGAACCAATAAAACGGCAATATGTCAATGCTATTGATTGGCCCAACTTCCACCATCCTTATCTGGACAAAAAACATGCTTCGATGATTGCCGCCTATAAAAAAAATCATGGGGACTTTAGGTCGCTTCACGAGTTTCGGCGTGTGTATCCACCGGATTCTACATGGTGTGATCCGCTGCTACCCTATATCACCTTCGAAAAAGAAAACTGATAAGGAGCAATTACACAAACGAATACGAATGGCAACTTGAAAAATTAGGTTTTTATAGAGGCGCTATACTTTTCAACGAAAGACTTCATCTCAGAAACCATCCCCGGGCTACCAATAGAAATCGTAGCACGTTGATGCAAATCAAAAACAGGCAACTCTAAAATGCGCTCAAGATTGCACGTTATAGCGATACCTCCTGCTTGCTCTACGATCATCGCCATCGGATTGCACTCATACAACAGACGAAGCTTCCCGTGAGGATACTTACGCGTATGCGGATATAAGAAAATACCTCCCTGAATCATGATTCGATGGATATCGGATACCATTGAGCCGATATAACGAAGACCAAAGTTCATGTCTGAACAATGATCAATATATCTTCTCATTTCAAGATCAAACTTTAGGTAGTATCCCTGATTGACGGAATAGTATGCTCCATCAGAAGGAATTTTTATACCCGGATGGGAAAGGCAAAACTCACCAATGGATGGATCGAGCGTAAATCCGTTGACACCATGTCCTGTAGTATAGACAAGAATAGTGGACGTCCCATATAATACATAACCGGCAGCGACAAGCGCTGTACCGGGTTGAAGGAAATCATCTATTGTGGCCGGACCAGTGAGATCGGACACTCTGCGATAGATACTGAATATAGTTCCCACGGATACATTTACATCTATATTACTAGAGCCGTCCAATGGATCGAAGACCACTACGTATTTAGGTTTCTTTTTGGCTACCGGAGGAATTAGAACAAAGTTTTCCAATTCTTCTGATCCAATCGCAGCACACTCTCCACTATTGCCCAGGCATTCGATCAACTTGTCATTCGCATAGATATCCAGCTTTTGCACTGTATCACCGGATTCGTTTTCCTCTCCAGCTACTCCGATGATATTAACGAGTCCGGCCTTATTGACTTCTCTGTTAATAATTTTAGCAGCGACGCCAATATCTCTTAGCAAATTGGTGAGCTCACCGGTGGCACTCGTATATTCTTTTTGTTGCTTGAGAATAAACTCATCGAGTGTAACGATTCTATTTCTATCGGACATAACCATATAATTGATCTCTAAATTATCACCTTTTTAATAACCTCCATAAAACCTTCTCAAAAACCACTCCATACACAGGCCGGCAAGTAGAACCAAACATAGCCATTTGATATGAATCAGGGGATGTGTCTGCGTGCTGCTGTATAAAACGGGTTTAATCGCATTATTTTGAAGGATTTGGTCTGCCAGCTGATCCATCTGATCGGCATATACAAAGCTTCCCCCTTGCTGCTCAGCCAGTTGCCGGAGCAAACCATGATCTGCTGTCGACGACATCGATTCCAATTGAACTGCCTGCACCACAAACTTCCCATCATGTGCATGGCGAATTCCGTTTAACTCTGTCGTCGCCATATAGGTATAACTGCCTTGCGGGAAACGACCGATATCCAGGGCATAAGCCTGACTGGATGTATTGAAAGTATAATCAAACTCCTCTCGCTCTTCATTGCGAATGATCATCAATACTTCAGGCGTATTGATCAATTCATAATTGTCATTAAACAACTCCGCCTGAAAGGAAATATCTTCTAATTCAGTAAATAGTTTCTTAGGGGTCGTCACTCTAAATTTCCGCTTATCTGATTTCGTGGAAGCGTATTGGCACAGCTGGCTCAACAATTCGTGTGTAATCTCCTTCGAACCATTTTGTAGTTGATCATATAACTGCCACTTCCAAATTCCCTCTCCGGCAATCACTACGGTCCGCACATCTTTCTCCTCCCCCATGAGGATGAGTGGAAAATCTGTATCTACCCGGCCTATTCGCTGATAGGCAAGAATCTGCGCCGATGGCAATGGGTTATAGTCGCCAAATGGCGCATACAATGGGCTAAAGGTTATTAGCTTGGTCTGCAGTTCTTCAGATGTTTTAAAACTGGTGAATCCCGGATTGAAGATCATGGTCACTTCATTAGGGGCCCTGTTGTCTCCATTATTAATATTTAAAAGTGACTGCGCATAATTGAAGGCATAAAGATCCGTCTGATAGCCTATGACGATAATCTTAGGCATCTCAAGCTTCTGAATTTCATCCAAAACCGGTTGGATCAGCTGTTTGGAAGATGGGAGTTGGTGCAGCACCACCAGATCATAATTCTTCAGATCCTGAAGGACAAGATCGGACGCCATTTCGATCTCTACCTCATAATTGCGTTGGGCAAGCAGTGCGGCCTTCCATACAGCGAGATCTGGATGTGGGCTATTGGCCAACAAAAGAACATTGAGTCGGCCATCGATCACTTCGACAAAGAAGTCCCTTACATTATTGACATAGGTCACTTCGTTTTTCACTTGCGCCAACTGGAGCCGGTATCGCTGTACTCCGCTATAATTGGCATCAATGGTAAATTCCATTGTGCTGAACCACGGATCATTGTCGATCGCAATGGGTACGCGTTCCAAAAGGACATTTTTTCCATCCTGAAGATGTCTTAATTCCAATGTAGTCGATGCGCCGTTAAGCCGTTCTGCAGATATATCTACCTGGACCGTGAAACGATCGCCCATATAGGCAATACTATTGTGAAAAACATTCCGAATCTGGAGGTCAGTCTTCATGATGGTATCACCCAGAGCAATCACCGACATAGGCGCTTTTTGAATCGCAGTGGTATACAGTGGGTTTTTGCCCCGGTTGACGGCACCATCGGTTGCCAGGATGACAGCACCAACATTTTGTCCGCGGTATTGCTCATTGTAAAAGGTCATAAATTCACCCAGGTCACTGGCCTGGTCATCGATCACCCAATGATCTACGGTCTCTACATCTTCTCCAAATCCAATCTTATGGACAATATATTTCTCCCCCAGCTTTTTGCTAAAATCCTCCAGTGCCTTCATGTAGGCCGCTGAATCTTCTTTGGTAAACGCTTCGAGAATACTGGTCGATTGATCCTGCGCTATGATAATAATCGGGGGTTCTGATTTGGTTTGAAGCAATTTCATCAGTGGCGACAGGAGGAGGAAACTCAATACGGCCACGACCAGGCCTCTCAGAAAGGCCATGATATATCTTAGCTGTGGCGCCTGATCTATAAACGTCCTATCCTTTCGATACAAAAGAATAGCGGCAGTGACTCCCAGTAAAATACATAAGATGATGTACCAGGAAGGATATTGCAAGTCAAGATTCTGCACGTTGTGGATTAAGTTATAGGATAAAGCGCTATGGCTAAACGATCACAAAGATTGAAAAAATATCCTTGTCTGCCGATTGCCATAAAGAGCGTCTCAAAATCAATTTTTTGAACCTTTAGGACGTTTTAAGGGTATCTTTGTTGTACAAATTGGTCAATTTTTATAAAAATGAGTGGTATTCAGATAGTTCGATCAGTGGTCATTGGCTTTATGCTGTTGTTTGTGAGTGGTAATGTATGGGGATCATACATCCTCATCCCCATGGATGAGACGCAGCGCAACCACTTAAAAGCCTATGGTATCACCTATTGGGTGCTGGATGCCGGAGTCGAAGCCTATTGGTTGCTCAATTATCGCGGTGGATCCTTTGCTTTTGAGGCCAATACCCTCTTTGAAAAGGAGTGTAAAACGAGAGATGTCACTTACAAAGTGATTTCTAATGGTGAATTTGCCGGTATCCGAACCGAAATCAGTCATCCGGAAGCCAATATGGAGACGATAAAACTTGAAGCCGCACCAAAAATAGCGGTGTACACCCCTGATTTCGACTCCAGAGGAGCAAGGATCCAACCATGGGATGATGCTGTCACGCTGGTCCTGACGTATGCTGAAATACCCTATGACAAAATTTATGACCGGGAGGTCTTGTCAGGCAAACTTGCAGACTACGACTGGCTGCACCTCCATCATGAAGATTTTACGGGGCAATATGGTAAGTTCTACCGTTCCTTTAGCATGCAGCCCTGGTATCGTGAAAATCAAAAAACTCAGGAAGCACTTGCTACCAGTCTTGGATTTGCAAAAGTCTCTCAGTTAAAACTCGCCGTCGTCAAGGAAATACGCGACTATGTTGGTGGTGGTGGATTTATGTTTGCCATGTGCAGTGCTACTGATTCTTATGACATAGCACTTGCTGCCGAGGGATTGGATATCTGTGCAGATGTCTTTGATGGTGATGCAGCAGATCCGCAGGCACAATCAAAACTTGATTATTCAAAATGTTTTGCTTTCAAAGACTTTCGGTTGGTGACTAATCCGATGGAATATGAGTTTTCGACCATTGATCATCGGGATCGAAGTGTCGAAGCGGATAGAGATTACTTTACGCTTTTCAACTTCTCGGCTAAATGGGATCCGATTCCCACGATGTTGACCCAAAACCACACCACTACGGTAAAAGGATTTATGGGGCAGACCACCGCTTTTGATAAAAACTATATTCGATCAGATGTCTTGATTTTGGGCGAAAACAAACCTGAAAATGAGGTTCGTTACATACACAGTTCTTTTGGTTTTGGTACCTGGACATTTTATGCCGGGCATGATCCAGAGGATTATCGACATTATGTCACTGATCCGGATACTGATTTGAATCTGCATCCGAATAGTCCGGGCTACAGGCTTATCCTGAACAATGTACTATTTCCAGCAGCTGAGAAAAAGAAAAGAAAGACCTGATCACAAGATCATTTTGGTTCTGAATTTATTTGTGCTGCGATTCTTCTTCTTCTTCTCCATATATCGATTGTGAGGTATCGCAGTGCCCCATTGAATAAAATCCAGGCTTGTTTAGATTCTTTTGGTTTGGCTACTATGCCTGGGAATTCCTTTTGGTAGCCCAACATAGGCAGTAAATCAAACGTCATACTTTCAAACAACTGAATATCCTTTTTTCGCAAGGTTTTTTTCCAATCATTAATTCGTTTTGGGTCTGGCATTTGCCCCACGAGTTGGTGCTGTGCCTTTGTAAAAAGTGGCACCTCAAAATCTGATCCTTTAATCATTTCAGCTTCGAAGGGTATCTTCATGAACTCACAGATTCTTTTACATTCTGCCGTTGGTTGCTCAACAAGGTCTTCGTAGTATACTCTTAAGGTTCGATCGGGAAAAGCAGATTCGCAAGCGAAACCAACACATAGTGGTTCTATCCATTTCATGGAAGCGAAAATCGGATCATTGCTCCCCCAATCCAATTTAAACTGTGAGGCCATCACCGCCCGACCATCACGTACTATATGGATAAATAAACATTCCGGATAGTGCTCATCGAGAAAGTGTGCATGTCTAAGATTTGTGGGTGTATGATCAATCCAGAAAGTGGCTTCAGCTTGTTGCTTAAGCGCTGCATACTGATTGACCATTTCAAGTACACAATGGCTTAAATTCGAATCTTCAAAATCCTGCCAACTGGGTTGCATATCCCATACTTTAAAACGGGCATGAGATGCAATTGCGGAAAATAATTCTTGTGCTTCTCCTTCTCTGGATAAATTCAGTAATCGTTCTTCAAATTTAAACTGGCTCTCTGGTGTGACGACGGCCTTGCTGTGGCTTCCAAGCATTGCCCCTAACATGGTCGTTCCACTTCTGGATGCGCCACCAATAAAAACACATTGTTTTTTGTTATTCGATTCTGGCATGAATTAAATCTGCATTTTTCATTTTCTAAGTAGATACAAAATACAGCTTTTGTATCTTTGCATCAAAGTACTTCATTTTTATGATACAAGCACCCCAGGAACAGCCTGCTATCGATTCACAGCAGTCCTCGCTTCCTATGATCTATATCGTTGGAAACAGTCATTCCGGCTCCACCTTATTAGGCTTTCTACTTACAGCAAATCCAAACATCGTTAATCTTGGCGAACTAAAAGGCAGAACATGGCTTAAGGATAGATTCTGTTCATGTGGTCATACTGTATCCGATTGTGAATTTTATAGCGATTATTTTACAACTTTCAATTCTTTAAAAAAGGACGTCGTTACGCAAATAAGAAATACAAAATTGATTCAATTTTTCCTAAAAAAGAATATACGCATAGATGAGGCATCAAGCGCCGAGCTGAAAGCATTTTATGCTTCCATAAATCATCAAATCTCCTCCATCATACCAGATGCAAAATACATCGTAGACACGTCAAAGAGTGTTTCTCTCCTTAACGCATGGCTGAATATATTACCGCGTGACCAGATCAAGATCCTACATCTGAAGCGTCATACCAATGCCAATGTTTCTTCTTTCGTCAAAAGAGGTTTACCTTTTCTTCGCTCTTTAATATCAATACTTGTAAACAACTGGATGATCACGCGCTACCTTAGACGAAATAAATTAGCTTACCTGGAAGTAGATTACAACCGTTTTTATGCATCCTATGCTGAAGAAGCAAAGGCCATGTCGGATTTTATAGGGCTAGAAATACCCTCCGCTGACCGGGTCCCTATGCACCATCATGTGATCGGTGGTAATAATAAAACACGAAAGTCCTTTACCAATAAAGTAGCTGCTATACATAAAGATGAGGAATGGAAACTGATACTGACTGGTTTTCAAAAGAAAATACTGAGCTTGTTATCCTAACGCCACTATGAGAATTCTGGTACTGACTATAGAATATCCGCCCGTCGGTGGTGGCGCTTCACCGCAAGCACATGAGATCAATAAGCACTACGTCCTGAAAGGGCATAATGTGACTGTGGTGACGATGCATACCGGATCGCTACCCTATCGGGAAATAAAAGATGGCGTTGAAATAATTCGTGTAAAATGCTTTCGCATGCATGCCCATATTTCGTATTCCTGGGAACACATTGCCTTTATTCTCGCCGCTAAGAAGCTACTCAAAAAATTACTTGCCGAAAAAACTTTTGACGTTTGCCATGCCCATTTTTTATTGCCGACCGGTATACTATCAAAATGGGTCAAGCAAAACTATGGCATCCCCTTCATCATATCCTCTCATGGCAGTGATGTACCCGGATACAATCCTGACCGATTTAAGTTTATTCACCGTATGACCCCGCGTACGATCCAATCCATCATAGATCAAAGTACCCACATTGTATTTCCATCAAAATATTTACGGTCACTCCTAAAAAATAAATTTAATCAGTTTAATGATAAATTGGTCCACATCCCAAGTGGCATTGACACCGAATACTATGCTCCGGGTACCAAGAAACCGATGATCTTATCTACAGGGAGACTATTGCCGAGAAAAGGATTCCAATACCTCATCAATGTCGTATCAAAAAAAGCTTATCCTTTGGAAGTACATATTTGTGGTGATGGGCCATTTCTTAATACCTTGAAAGAAAAAGCGAAGGGAAGCAAGACGCCAATTATATTCCATGGATGGCTTGATAATCACAGTGAAAAATATAAGGCATTGATCGCGGAAGCTTCTATATTCTCACTGGTCTCCTCTAAAGAAAATGCCAGCACCTCCTTAATGGAAGCCATGTCTGCTGGTTGTGCCATCATTACCTCCAATGTTACAGGATGTCCTGAAAGTGTAGGCGATGCGGGCATTTGCATACCTCCTGCTGATGAAGCAGCGCTAAAAGAACAAATCGAAAAATTAATTGCCGATCC
>JBBKWA010000312.1:0-8579 GCA_037968695.1 Saprospiraceae bacterium | reverse complement strand
GCATTCCACCCCGTCTGACCGAAATCATCCAAAGCTTCATGCACGCTTCGCTTTATGTCACCCTGTAGCATATGCTACAGGGCAAACCATAGTCCCGAAAGACTATGATATGTATCTTACCAAAACATATCATCTCGATCCTCCTCAGATCTAGATTATATGTCCTGCCAACCTGTCAATGAACTTCTTTTTTGTTCCCTTTTCTAGCCTGATATTCACTGCTTTATCCACAGCCTGCCTGAAATGGGGAGACAAAGATATTATTCTTGACAACCTAACCCAAATGTTTTGAAAAAAAATGGAATGAAATAACCTAAGAGAAGCTTGGCAGATAACTATAAAAGGACTTTAAAAGACGCACAGTGCCAGCTTTAGTGTCCCTGAAGTACACTATTTTACCGCCAATGGTTCAAACCAAGCCAAAACCAAAGATTACGCCTCATATGCTTAAAAGAGCCGCTCAAATACTGCCGTAATAGAAAAGCCTAAAAGGAATTTTTTAAACCACCCTTGATCACTTTTGTTGATCTCAGCTTTTTTAGCTTTAATCCAGTCCCGCGAACCACCGTACCATAATCCTGCCATAAGCACAATATAAAGAACGAAATTGAAATAGTTTTAACCAATGAGAGAATTTCGAGCGTTGGAAGATTGAGAATAAAAAAAGCGCCTCGTTTTCACGAGGCGCTTTTTTATCGTAGAAATATTAAAAGAAGGCTTACGCTCTCCCTCCGTGTAACGAATCTTTTAATGTTTGTAATTCGTCCATCTTACCATCAGCAGCAAGCTGTGCTTGTGCCGGCCAGGTTTCAGGATCAAACATTTTGTAACGACTTCCCTGCGCAAGAAGAACTTCGCGAATTTCATCTGCTGATTTAGCCGCGACTTTTGCAAAGGTATCCATACCTGCAGTAGTCAATATTTCAGCAATTTTAGGACCGACACCCTCGATTAATTTGAGGTCATCACCACCACTTTTCGCCTTGGAAGGTTTAGCAGCGGGGGCCTTAGCTTTAGCTTCAGTTACTTTTTCCGCCTTAGCTTCAGATGCTTTTTCAACCTTAGTTTCAGTTACTTTTTCCGCCTTGGCTTCAGGAGCTTCCTCAGCTTTCGCTTCAGCCGGAACTTCTTTCACTGGTGCAGGTTTCTCTTCTGAAGCTGCCTTTACTTTCGATGGAGGAACTGGTTTGGTATCAGCCAACTGTTCTTTCAATTGTGAGAACATGGCCATATCGCCAAGTGTTGTTGGTTCATACTTTGACTGCTGCTCCTTGGAAGCTCGCTTCGTCACCTTCACTTCTTTCTTGTGCTCTTCTTCTACAACACCTTCAGCTTCGCGCTGGATGTCTTCAAGGTAACGCAAGTGAGAAACCATGATACGCTTATCATCGCGATTAAATTCGATCACTTTGAACGTTAGTGCTTCATCCACCTCAGCCATTTTACCATCTTCCTTGCGGAGATGACGTGATGGTGAGAATGCTTCAAGGCCATAAGGAAGTTGTACAATAGCGCCTTTATCATCACGCTTGATAACAGTAGCTTCATGGTAAGAACCTACAGGGAATACGTTTTCAAATGTATCCCATGGGTTTTCTTCCACATGCTTGTGTCCTAATGATAATTTACGGTTATCGAGATCAATTTCAAGAATCTGAATCTGCAGGTCATCACCGATTTTAGTGAATTCTGAAGGATGTGCAAATCGCTTTGTCCAGGAGAGGTCAGAGATATGTACCATACCACCAATACCTTCCTCCAATTCAACAAAGACACCATATGGTGTAAGGTTCTGCACTTTTCCAACATGCTTGCTGCCAACAGGGAATTTGATACCAATCTCACCCCATGGATCAGGAGAGAGTTGCTTCAAGGAAAGTGACATCTTGCGATCTTCATGATCTATCGTCACCACTTTACACTCATATTCATTGCCTACAGTAAAAAAGTCTCTGGCGTGAATTGGCTGATTGCTCCAGCTAACTTCTGAAACGTGAATCAATCCTTCTACGCCCGGAGCGATTTCAAGGAATGCGCCATAATCTTCAACATTGACAATTTTACCTTTTACGACAGTACCTTCCTTGATGGTGTCTCCGACAACATCCCATGGATGCGGCTGTAGCTGCTTAAGGCCAAGTGAAATACGTTTCTTGTTCTCGTCAAAATCAAGTACCACGACATGTACTTTTTGATTGATAGCCAATATCTCTGATGGGTGATTGATTCTACCCCAGCTGATATCGGTGATATAAAGCAATCCATCAACACCACCCAGGTCCATAAAGGCGCCAAAATCAGTAATGTTTTTCACGACACCTTCAAGTACCTGACCTTTTTCAAGACCTGAGATGATGATCTCACGCTGTTCAGCAAGATCACTTTCGATCAGTGCTTTGTGTGATACTACAGCATTTTTAATGTTCTCATTGATCTTGACAACTTTGAATTCCATTGTCTTGCCAACATACTGGTCATAATCAATGATCTGCTTGATATCAATTTGTGACCCTGGAAGGAATGTCTCCAGACCTCCTGCATCAACGATAAGACCACCCTTTGTTTTGCTGATGACAGTACCATTTATAATTGTACCGTTGTTGAAAGAATCAACCAGACGTTCCCATGCTTTAAGTAACTTGGCTTTACGTCGGGAAAGGACCAATTGTCCTTTTTCAT
Source organism: Saprospiraceae bacterium (assembly GCA_037968695.1). Lineage (GTDB taxonomy): Bacteria > Bacteroidota > Bacteroidia > Chitinophagales > Saprospiraceae > Opimibacter. Next base: position 5,900 of record JBBKWA010000312.1, on the reverse strand, counting down.
CTTCCTGGAGCTCTACATAGACATCTACTTCATCACCGATCTTAAATCCTTCGATGTCCTTAAATTCGGACATGGCGACAAGACCATCTGATTTGAAGTTAATGTCAAGAACAGCATCTCCGCCAGTGATTTGGTGAACCTTGGCTTTGATGACTTCATTTTCGAATACAGCGCCCATGGTAGCTTCATAGATGGCTGCATATTTCGCACGCTCTTCTTCAGTATAGATAGGCTGATTTCTGTTGGAAATAGTCCAGTTAAAATCATCGTGTGCCGTTTCTCTTTCTTTCGGTGGAGCAGGCGCTTCTTTAACAGGCGCCTCAGTTTTTTCTTCTTGTACCGGTGTTTCGGTTGTTTGAACTTCAGTAGCTACAACTTCGGCAGCTTCTGGTTTTGGAGTCTGATCAGACTCGGCAGGATTGTTTGTTTCTTCTGACATCTCAGAGAGTTTGTTGTGTTTGTACGTTCCTAATCAATTGAATATCAGGACCGGAGGTTAATTAATGCGTTAAAAACGGGTCGCGAAGGTAACTCTTTTAATCTGAATCATATAGTACATCTTAATAATTTGGTCATCAAGGGTTAAAGGCCTGATTGGGGGAGGGTATTCAGGCTGAAAGATTAAGATGACGAATTAGCAACGGCCTTTCCTTAATATTCAAACAACCAAAGTATTATATGTGTGGGATATTTATTATTTGATGTAATTGCCACAATGAACAGTCCCTAAAGGGATTTTTACGGCATTTTCTGTGGATGAGATTATAAAATTTCCAACAAGGAAATGGAAGAGAAAATTCATACATTGTTTATCTAATAAGACAGCAAAAAAGACAAACCAATGGACTCACGGCCCTGGCTAAAAAACTACCCTAAAGGATTACCTGCTAATATTGATGAAGACAAGTATCCGAACCTAAATGCTTACCTCAAAGAGGCAATGGAAAAGTATGCAAAGCAGCCTGCTTTCTATAGCATGGGAAAATCACTGACTTATGGTGAAATCGATAAGAAGTCTGAAAAACTAGGGGCATATCTTCACTCAAGAGGGTTAAAGCCAGGAGATAAGGTCGCGATCATGATGCCCAATTTGTTGCAATATCCAATTGCGCTTTTTGCTTGTATCCGCGCCGGCCTGGTAGTGGTTAACACCAACCCACTGTATACTCCCCGTGAAATGCTCCATCAGTTTAATGATAGTGAAGTAAAAGGGATCATTATCGTTGAAAATTTTGCTTCTAACCTTCAGGAGATACTTGAGAAAACGCAAATTGATACGATCATACTCACAAGTATTGGAGAAATGTTAGGGCCGATTAAAGGATCCATCGTCAACTTTGTAGTGAGAAGCATTAAGCGGATCGTGCCCAAATATGATTTACCCAATACCATTAGTTTCAAAGAGGCCATTCAAGAGGGAAAAAAGTTTACCATAACGCCGTTTGACGATCATCCTAACCGTGTTGTTTCCCACCAGTACACCGGCGGAACAACAGGCATTGCCAAGGGAGCCATGCTGACGAATAAAAACCTTTTGGCGAATATGCTGCAGATGAAAGCTTGTTTGGATACGATGATGAAAGAAGGTGAAGAAATCACGCTTTGCCCTTTGCCGTTGTATCACATCTTTGCCTTCGTCGTCAATTGTCTGGCAGTAATGTCTTATGGTTCCATGAATGTCCTTGTCGTCAATGCCAGGGATTTGAAATCCGTTATTAAAGAATTGAAAAATCATAAGATCACCTTAATCAGTGGCGTCAATACACTTTTCAATGCCTTACTGCATGATAAAGAGTTTCAATCCCTGGACTTCAGTCATCTTAAACTTTCTGTTGGTGGGGCTATGGCCATTCAGCGGTCTGTCAATGATCGATGGAAGGAAGTGACCGGAAGAGATTTGGTTGAAGGCTATGGTATGACTGAAGCCTCTCCTGCTATTTCTGTAAACCCTATAGATGGTTCAGGAAGGATAGGAACAATTGGCATGCCCATACCTTCCACGGATATGCGTATAGTTGATGAAAACTATAATGTGTTACCTCCGGGGCAAGAAGGTGAGATTCAGGTAAAAGGTCCTCAGGTGATGCTGGGATATTATAATCAACCTGAGGAAACTGCCAATACGATTCGGGATGGGTGGTTATGCACCGGAGATATAGGGCTGATGGAAGAAGATGGCTATTTCAGAGTTGTGGATCGCAAAAAAGATATGATCATCGTATCCGGATTTAATGTTTACCCAAATGAGATCGAAGAAATAGTTTGCGCGCACCCAAAAGTTTTAGAGTGTGCAGCGATAGGTATTCCTAACGAAAAGAGTGGAGAAAAAGTAAAACTCTTCGTAGTTAAAAAAGATAAAAAACTTAAGGAGGAAGAAATCATGGCCTATTGTCGCGAGAATCTCACCCAATACAAGCTTCCTAAAGAAATCGAATTCAGAGAGACCTTGCCAAAAACAAATGTGGGCAAAATTCTGAGAAGAGAATTAAGAGAGGTGAAATAAAACCAGATGATGGATCCAGGAAAATAGTTTAGATCTGGACAGCTAACAGAAAATTATTCCTTACGCTTTTCAACCCAATTCATTATCCATTCAGAGGTCATCGACTTTGGTCTTTCCAAAGGAAGATTCAAAGCTCGGCTCCAACATAGCGATGCGAGCACGCCTAATGCTCTGGAAACAGCAAACAATACCGTGTAATATTGATATTCTTTCAAACCATAATGAACGAGAATAGCACCTGAATGGGCATCTACGTTTGGCCATGGATTACTGACCTTTCCTAACGAACCAAGTACTTTTGGGGCAATATCAAATATCTTCCAAACGATATTGACGATATCATCATCTTTCATATGCTCCATGGCAAAAGCTTGTTGCGCCATGAACCTTGGATCCGGTTTGCGAAGTACGGCATGACCGTAGCCCGGGATAACTTTGCCATCGGCAATTGTTTCTTTGATATAATCTTCGATTTGAGCTGATGTAGGTTTAGTTGTTCCTAGTGTCTCCACCATGTCAAAGATCCACTTGATGACTTCCTGATTGGCTAATCCATGTAGCGGGCCGGCAAGTGCGTTGACACCACCGACTAAGGCATAGTATGGATCACTTAAAGTAGAACCCACCAAATGCACGGCATGTGCACTGGCATTTCCACCTTCATGATCAGCATGGATGGTCATATACAAACGCATCAGACTACTGAAATTGGGATCTTCATTGACACCCAGCATGTGCGCGAAATTTGCGGCCCAGTCGAGGTTGTCATTGGGGGCTATATGCTTCCCTTGTTTAAATGATTTTCGGTAAATAAAAGCAGCCAGTTGAGGAAGACAGGCGATGAGGTTCATAGCGTCCTCATATGTAGCATCCCAATAGTCACGTTTATTTAAACCTTCAGCATACTGTTTTGTAAAAACACTTTGGCGCTGAAGTGATAAAATTCCGATACCCAACTGAGTCATTGGATGCGTGTCCGGATCAAGACTGTTGAGCACTGTCCAGGTCGTCTCCGGAATCTGACGTCGGCGCTCCCATTCATCACTCAGCCATTGCACATCTTCTTCTGTAGGAAGTTCGTTTGTCAGCATTAGCCAAAACAATCCTTCAGGCAGTGGTTGGCCACCTTTGGAAGGTAGCTTTAAACGTAATTCAGGAATAGAGTAACCGCGAAAACGAATGCCTTCTTCAGAATCCAGCAAGGAGGTTTCCCAAAGCATGCTTTTAATACCGCGCATACCACCAAACACTTGACCGATGGTCACTTGATCGATGATGGTATCCTGATTCTCTTTAAGAAACGGTTTTATCTCAGCTATGGCGGCCATAGCTTTTTCGTAAAACTTAGATTTTAATCGGTCCATGGGTATGGTCAAAAACGTATGTTCAAAATGTGTCGCAAGTTAATGTTTAATTGCGAATGATATGCGAATGATACTTATATAACGATTTCGAAATAGAATAGTTGTCATTGTTGTAAGGGAAGTAGGGCCCTTCTGTTGCCAAAACCTTAATACCTTTACTTAATGATAGTCATAGATGACGTACTGATCAGTGATGATATTGTGACAAAGCATTTTGTTTGCGATTTGAATGCTTGCCTTGGGGCGTGTTGCTGGGAAGGGGAGTGGGGCGCTCCGCTATTAGAGGAGGAAGTAAGGATCATCAAAAAAGTATGGAAAAAGGTCTCCCCTTATCTTTCCGAAGAGAGTCAGGAGGTGGTTAGAAAAGAAGGGTTCGGGACGACCGATGATGGTAAAGAATATTTAGCTACACCATTGATTAAAGGCGGCGCATGTGCTTACTTGATTAGAGACGGAAAAGGAATAGGGAAGTGTGCCTTTGAAGTGGCGAAGACTGACGGAAAGATCGATTGGCCTAAGCCGCTGTCCTGTCATCTTTATCCTATTCGTGTCAATTACCTTAACAATGGTACAGAGGCTTGGAATTACAGCAAATGGAAGGTTTGTGCACCTGCTTGTCAAAACGGGAAAAAGCTAAAAGTCCCAATTTATAAATTTCTAAAGACGCCAATCATCAGAGCTAAAGGAGAGGAGTTTTATGCCCAGCTAGAGGCATGTGCATTGGCGCTTGAGGAAGATTAGGGGGGTGTCTATCATAATCTAAATTCAACGACGCGCCAGATGAGAAAGGATTGTAAGTCGTCCTCTTTGTTTTTCTGATTAGAAACATGATTCATGTAATCTGATTGAAACAGGTAATCCGTGATTCAATCATTGAGAGTATATTATCGATCTCTTTTCGTGAGAAAGTAGACAGCATTTACTCTTCTGCCCTAAAATAAATTCATGCAAAGGCGCAATGACGAGGAGCCTGAATTTTTATTTCCTTAAACCTTAAACCTTTCTCTTTTCTTTCCCGGAACCATGTTTTCTAAAAGAAAGATAAGCCACCACCGCACTGATCAGCATCAGTATACTGCCAAGAAAAAAAGGAGCCCCCGGCATATAAATTGGGTTTCCCGGCCGGATTGCCCAGGCAAATAAATTGGTCATCATCGGTGGACCTACAATGGATGTTGCGCTCATCAGACTAGTCAAGGCACCTTGCAACTCACCCTGTTCTCTGACATTGACCTTGCTAGTAATAGTTGCCTGCAGTGCAGGACTGGCGATACCTCCCAAGCAGTAGGGGATAAGAAAAACGAGCATCATCCAGCCGGTATTCGCAAGGCCAAACAATAACATCCCGATGGCGTATAATATCAAACCAATAAAAATACTCCGCGCATTTCCGAGCCACGGATTGATCACTCTTGTCAGTCCCCCCTGCACACTTCCGACCAGTAAGCCGACCACGCCAAGAGAAAGACCTATCATGCCTTCACTCCAACTAAATCGCTCTATAGTATAGAAAGCCCAATTGCTTTGTACAGCATGTGAAGCCAGATAAACCAGCGTCATGGCAACCAAAAGATAACTCAGTTCAGGATACTTCCGCAGATGCAAAAGCGAACCAATCGGATTCGCTCGCTTCCAGTCCATCGGTCGACGGTGCTCCTTGGCCAAAGATTCAGGTAGAATAAAATAGCCCCACAGCCAGTTTAAAAAACACAGTCCTGCAGCAGCAATAAAAGGAACGCGTGGTCCATAGGCTCCTAATAATCCCCCGATGACAGGCCCGAGTATAAAACCTAAGCCAAACGCGGCACCGACCATTCCAAAATTTTGCGCTCTGTCCTTATCGGTACTAATGTCGGCGATGTAAGCAGAAGCAGTGGTAAAACTGGCGCCTGTAATCCCGGCGATGATTCGTCCTACAAATAACCACTCGATGGTAGGTGCCCAACTCATCAGAATGTAATCAAGACCAAATCCGAAAAGGGATACCAGCAGAATCGGTCTTCTTCCAAATTTGTCACTAAGATTTCCAATCA
>JBBKWA010000311.1:0-21482 GCA_037968695.1 Saprospiraceae bacterium | reverse complement strand
TTTCTTATGTTTTTAGCTTGCTGGTTTTTCATTCTATACAATAGTATGAAGATTTTTTGTAATATGAAGCGCAAAAATAGCTTTTCATATCGGCTTTACACTCCGGGTATTCATTTATTTTTCAGGAAGACAGGGGTATAATTATCAGATTCAAAACCGGACCAAAAGGCTGCCCTAGGTTGAAAACAGTCTGAAAACGAATAAATTGGGCCTGATAGTATAGTATTTGTTGGTTTTGGACAACTTGAAACAAAAGTCCTTTTTTTCAGAGAATAGCACTGATACAGACCTAAGTAATTGATAACCTTGCAATTACTTTAGAATCAAAAAATGATTCCAGTTTTGCAAAAAAAAATGAAAAATTGCCAACCACCTAACAATTAGAGGTGTATCAAGGAGTTTTTCCATTGATTAAAACGGCGTCGAGCCAATTGTCCGCGTAGAAATAGGGGAGTGCTTCCAAATTTAAATTTGGTTTGGTAATAATCAAGTTTGCCGGCTTTGAAACAGTTATACTTCCGGCTGTAGCACCCAACTCCATTGCAGCGGCTCCATTTATGGTCATGGCATTTAATGCTTCCTCAGGAAGCATCTTTAGCTTAATGCAGGCGAGCGAAAAGATGAAGGACATATTACCACTTGGGGATGAACCAGGATTATAATCACTCGCCAAAGCCACGCAAAGGTTGTTTTCGATCATCGTTCGGGCAGGTGCATAAGGAAGCCCAAGAAAAAAAGCAGTCGAGGGCAAAATAGTCGCTATTGTTTCAGAATTAGCAAGAGCTTTTATTTCTTCCGGTCCGGTGCATTGAAGATGATCAACAGATATTGCACCATATTTAACACCTGATTGTATTCCACCGGAATAGTCAAGTTCATTAGCATGTATTTTTGGTTTAAGGCCATATTTAGCACCTTCTGCCAGAATGGTCTCCGTCTCCTCTACAGAGAAAAATCCTGTATCACAAAAGACATCTATATAATCAGCTAATCCTTCCGACGCGATCTGCGGTATCATTTCGTTTGTGATCAGTTCGATATACTTTGAGCGGTTGCTTTTATACTCCATGGGAAATGCATGCGCTCCAAGAAAATTTGCTTTAACAGGAATTGGGGAAACTTCTTTCAATCTCCGTATAACGCGCAACATCTTAAGTTCACTTTCAACAGTTAGCCCATAACCACTTTTTATTTCGATTGCGCCGGTGCCTAATTTTATTACTTGCTGAAGTCGCGTAAAAGCCTGTTCAAAAAGAACCTCTTCGGAAGTATTTTGAAGCCTTGTTGCGGAGTTTAATATTCCTCCCCCCCGTTTATCAATTTCAACATAAGAAAGTCCTTTGAGGCGGTCTACAAACTCTCCTTCTCTCCAACCGGCAAACACTATATGGGTATGACTATCGCAGAATGCAGGAAGTACCATCTTTCCTGTGCAATCAATTGTACTGTCTGCGCGATCAAAGGGACATTCGACGTCTTTACCAAAACCTTTGATTCGCTCGTCTTCAATGAGTAAGTAGGCGTCATCAATAGATGATAACGAGCTCATTTGGGAACCTAATAAGCGGGTAGTGCTTTTTGGTAAAATACCAGTTAGGCGCGAGATATTGCGGAGTAGAACAGACTTGGACATAGATTGCTGGATTTCGATCAAAGGTATTACCATTGAACGAAACGTAGGTTATCATGCACAGAAGTTACACTATAGTAGATACTGAGCTGTCCTTTATAATTCTTTTTGAGTTTTAATGGTGGCCTTGATTCCGGCCTTTTGTAGATTTTCAATCGCACTGTGTGCTTCTTTTTCTGAGTTGAATACCGTTGAAATTACGCGATGGTATGTTGTACCATTACTTACGGATGGTTTAATAGAAAAACCCTTAAAGCCTTTGCTATCCAAATCAGCAACCAGTTTTGTCGCATTGACTTCTGAACCAAAATAACCAGCCTGAAGCACAAAGCCTGATGTTTCAACGGATGCTATGGATGGTGCAGTTGCTATTGTTGTCGTATTTTCTTTGAAGACAGGTTTATCTGTTTCAATTACTTTCGACACCTGGACTTCAGTTGCCTTTTCCTGTGCCATCGGTGTTGTTGCCGTTACGTTTTCTTTAGCCTGGATTGACGTCTCAATTACTGCAGCAGGAGTAGTTACAGCAATTGAAGTTTCTAAATTAATGGTTTTTGGTGCTGTTTGACTTATGCTGACTACTTCATTTTCAACGACAGGTTTGGTGGTAGTCTTTTGTTCAGGGTTTGCTGGTCGTGTAGGAGTTTTCTTCCATTCACCTTCCCATTTGTCTTTTACCTGCCCCTGAGGATCTAAAACTACCCACGCAGGCGCATTCTTTAGACCGTATTTGTCAAGAAATACGGCACCGTCAAAATCCTGAATACTTACTGATGTAGAGATGTAAATCTTGGATGCGATCGGATCATTTTCGAAATTTTCCCATGCCTGATCACATGAAGCGCAGGATGATTTGGAGAAAAATACGAGTAAGTCCTTGTTGTAGTTTTTCGAGGCCGCTTTAGCGGCTATTAGATTAGGGTAGAAGTTTGGAATCTTCGGCAGCGAAGAGGACAAAACAAAAAGGATGGAGAGGAGGTATACGTGCATCTTATTAAATTTATATGTTATTTATAAATCACTGTAAACGATAAAGTTAATACACAATAACCATACCAAATAGCAAAAATTAGAATTTTTAAACAGAATCACTGAAACTGCTGAGAATCAGTGCAGGAAATATATAATTGCCTACCTTCGTCGTCCTAAAATTATACGCAAATGGCACAGATACGAGCAGCAATTACAGGAGTATGTGGCTATATCCCGGATGATATTCTGACAAATCAGGATCTGGAGAAGATGGTGGACACGAATGACGAGTGGATCAGGACCCGTACTGGAATACAAGAACGTCACCTTTTAAAAGACCCGGACAAAGCTACATCGTATATGGCTACGGAAGCGGTTCAAGGGTTGCTGAAAAAGACAGGTTTAGATCCATTGGATATTGACCTGCTGATTTGCGCCTCAGTAACACCGGATTATTTTTTTCCAGATACCGGGACCTTGATATGTCATAATATTGGAGCAAAGAATTCATTTGCCTATGATATTCAGGCAGCTTGTTCTGGTTTTTTGTTTTCTGCCACTACGGGAGCGAAATTTATTGAATCAGGAGCATATAAGAATGTTATTGTCGTTGGGGCTGATAAGATGTCCTCCATTGTAGATTATACAGATCGATCTACTTGCATATTGTTTGGTGATGGTGCGGGTGCAATCTTGCTTCAGGGCAATGAACAAGGATATGGACTCCAGGATTCATGGATGAGAGTAGATGGCGTGGGTGCTGACCTTCTTAAAATGATAGGCGGAGGTTCAAAAAATCCACCTACGCACGAAACAGTAGATAAAAAGTGGCATTACATCAATCAGGATGGCGGCCCGGTTTATAAAGCTGCAGTAAGGGGGATGTCTGAGGCCGTTAGCATGATTCTAAAGCGGAATAACCTTTCTGCAGATGATATACGATTTGTAGTGCCTCATCAGGCGAATCTTCGGATTATTCAGGCAGTTGCGAATATGCTCGACTTTCCAATGGACCGTGTCATGGTCAATATCCACAAATATGGTAATACGACTTCCGGCACTATTCCTTTATGTCTTTGGGAATACCAAGATCAGTTAAAACCAGGGGATAAAGTGATCCTTACTTCGTTTGGTGGAGGATACACCTGGGGCGCCAGCCTCTGGACCTGGGCCTATTAATTTAAAGGCTTCACTGTTCACTATATTGGTTAAGGCTAAGGCTCCTAAAAAGACCTATATTTGCCCCTCGATAATTTTGATTTACACAATTCAATAATTAATGGCGAATACCTCAGATATAAAAAAAGGACTTTGCATTGAGTTCAATAATGACATTTATTATATTGTTGATTTTCAGCATGTTAAGCCAGGCAAAGGAAATGCTTTTGTAAGGACGAAACTGAAAAGTCTTACTTCTGGAAAGGTCGTTGACAACACGTTTCAGGCTGGACACGCCATCGCAGAAGTAAGGGTGGAAAGACGAAAATTTCAATACCTGTATAATGACGATATGGGTTTCCATTTTATGAACATTGAAACCTTTGAACAGGTCGCTATTGACGGATCAATGGTTTCTAATGCCAATCTGATGAAAGAAGGCCTTGAAGTCGAGATCATGATGCACGCCGAATTGGAAACACCATTAGCTGTTGATTTACCTCAATATGTTATCTTGGAGGTAACTTATACCGAGCCGGGATTGCGTGGTGATACAGCTACGAATACGCTTAAATCTGCTACAGTTGAATCAGGAGCCGAAGTGAAAGTGCCGCTTTTTATTGATATAGGAGAAAAGATTAAAGTAGATAGCGCTACGGGTAATTATGTTGAAAGGGCTAAATAATATTTAGATATGGAACCAAAAGAAATACAAGAGTTACTGAAGCTCATTAACAGACTTGAATTTGGTGAATTCAAATACAAGCAAGGGGATTTGGAGTTTTCGGCCAGAACGAAACACTATCAATCCACACGGGGAGCAAAAGAAGTGGTAGCACCATTTCATCATTCACCTGCACCTACACCATTATCCTTCGCGGCCTCAACGGCACCACAAGAGACGGCTAAGCCTGCCGCAAGCGGTGATGAGGGGGGCAAAGCGGGAGCCAATGCAGAAGCAGATAACCTTATTGAAATTCGATCCCCTATCGTGGGCACTTTTTACCGGGCAGGATCTCCAGAGAAACCACCGTATATAAAACCAGGGGATACAATTGAAATAGGCACTGTGGTTTGTGTGGTAGAAGCAATGAAGCTTTTTAATGAGATTGAATCTGAAGTTTCAGGGAAAGTGGTCAAGGTCGTTGTAGAGGATGCCTCTCCTGTCGAATATGATCAATTGCTCTTTCTCGTTGATCCTAACGGATAGTAAATCGCTATTTAATGGATCATGGTTTTGAACCGTTTCAATTGATTATTTAAACAAGATCATTTCCGATGTTTAAAAAGATACTCATAGCTAACAGGGGTGAAATAGCCCTGCGTGTTATTCGAACATGTAAAGAAATGGGGATTAGCACAGTAGCTGTTTACAGTACAGCTGACAAGCATAGCCTTCATGTGCGATTTGCGGACGAAGCAGTTTGTATAGGTCCTCCCAAATCTAGTGATTCCTACCTCAGTGTACCTCGTATTATGGCCGCAATGGAAATTACCGATGCAGATGCTATTCACCCCGGGTATGGTTTCCTGTCAGAGAATGCAGATTTTGCAGAAGTATGCAAACAGTATGGTGTGAAATTTATCGGACCAACACCGTTAATGATGACACTTATGGGGGACAAAATCACCGCCAAAGAAACCATGATAAAGGCCGGTGTACCTGTTGTGCCGGGAAGCGGTGGTTTAATACCAAATGTCGATGAAGCTAAAAAGACAAGTAAAACAATTGGTTACCCTGTCATCATGAAGGCCACAGCAGGCGGAGGAGGAAAAGGAATGCGTGTCGTATGGAATGAAGATGAACTCGAAGACTTGTGGCATAAAGCCAGACAGGAAGCCAAAGCCTCGTTTGGTAATGACGGAATCTATATTGAAAAATTTATTGAAGAGCCTCGCCACATAGAATTTCAAATTGTCGGAGACCAACACGGCCGGGTAGTGCACTTATCTGAAAGAGAATGTTCAATTCAACGCCGACATCAAAAACTACTTGAAGAATCCCCATCTCCTTTTCTTGATGAAAGCTTGAGGATTAAAATGGGTAAAGCTGCTATTAAAGCCGGTAAGGCTATTAATTATGAAGGTGTTGGAACGGTAGAGTTTCTTGTTGATAAGCACAAGAAGTTCTATTTCATGGAAATGAATACAAGAATTCAAGTAGAACATCCGGTAACGGAAGAAGTCATAGATCATGATTTAATAAAAGAGCAGATTAAAGTAGCGGCCGGAATTCCTATATCCGGCAAGAACTACTTTCCCAATGGACATGCGATGGAGTGCAGAATCAATGCAGAAGATCCCTATAATAATTTCAGGCCGTCACCTGGAGTAATTACCTCATTCCATAGCCCAAAAGGCCATGGGGTGCGGGTGGACACGCATGTATATACCGGGTATACGATTCCACCTTATTATGATAGCATGATCGCAAAGCTCATATGCCGTGCGCCAACCCGAGAGGAGTGCATCAAGAAAATGGCGAGAGCATTGGATGAATTTATTGTTGAAGGTGTCAAGACCACCATTCCTTTCCATAGAGCACTTATGCAGGATCCTCAATTTAGATCTGGAAACTTCCATACTGGCTTTCTTGATACGTTCAAGCTGGAAGAATAATGACCAAGTCTGAGCAAAGTCCGTTCAAGCAATTTGTTATTTACCTGCGGGAGTACAAGTTTCCCCTGGCGATGAATGTGTTGTGCAATATTCTAATGGCTTTTTTCATGGTCATTAGTATCCCGATCATCATTCCATTTTTTCAAATTTTATTTGGTCGTGTAACGCCCTCACAGGATCCTGTGCCATTCAGTGTAAGTAATATTCAGGTTTGGCTGGAATATGTGTTTGGTGAATTAGTTGAAAAGTATTCTAATGAGGGCGCACTTATTGTGGTGTGTATTTCTTTCGGTGTAATATTTTTATTGAAAAATTTATTCAGATACCTTTCTCTTGTTTTTATGGCTCAGGTTAGAAATGGCGTGGTGATGGATATTCGAAATGAGATCTTTCAAAAGTATATGCATCTTCCCTTGGCTTTTTTTACGCGAGGCAAGAAAGGTGATCTTTTATCAAGAATCAGTACAGACGTACAGGAGATAGAGTTTTCGATATTGAATGTGATCGTAGCGCTGGTCAAAGCCCCCATTGTGATTATTGGGAGTATCACGTTTATGTTTTTTGTTAGTGTAAAGCTGACGTTTTTCGTTTTTATTTTGATTTTAGTCACTGCGGTCATTGTTGGTAGGATCAGCAGGAATTTGAAGCGACAATCGAAAGTGGTTCAACAGAAACTTTCAGGAATTATGATCCTGGTAGAAGAGAGCATTAATGGTATGCGCATTATACAAGGCTTTAATGCGCAAGCGTATCAGCAGAAACGATTTGCAAAAATTAATGACAGCTATCGAAGTTTGCTTACGAAGATTATGTACCGACGGGATCTTTCATCTCCGCTGTCAGAGTTTTTTGGGATATCAATTGTTGCTGTCTTGTTGTGGTATGGTTCGTTGTTAGTGTTTAGAGGAGAGTTGCAGCCGGAGACCTTCTTTGCTTTTTTATATGCATTCTTTAATGTGATCGAACCATCAAAGTCTTTTTCTTCGGCTTATTATAATATTCAAAAAGGACTTGCAGCAGTAGAACGCGTAAATGAAGTGCTTGACAATATGGAGGAAATTGTACAATCAAAGAATCCAAAGTCTGTGAACGCATTTCATACTGAAATCACTCTTGAGCAAGTTGGTTTCCAGTATAGTCCTGAAGGGGAATGGGTATTAAAAAATATAGACCTGCGTATTCCAAAAGGGAAAGTACTGGCTGTAGTTGGGACAAGTGGGTCAGGAAAATCAACCCTGGCAGATTTGCTCCCGCGCTTACACGATGTCTCAGAGGGCAGGATTTTATTGGATGGTACAGATATCCGAGAATTGGATTTAAAACAATTGCGGAACTTGATGGGAATTGTCAATCAGGATCCGGTCTTGTTTCATGATACATTGTTCAACAATATTGCTTTTGGCGAGCCGGAAGCAACTATGGAGGAGGTTGTCGAAGTTGCAAAAATTGCTCAGATACATGAGTTTATTATCAGTACACCTAACCAATATAATACAATGGTTGGCGATCGGGGCAGCACCTTAAGTGGTGGAGAGCGTCAGCGCATTACGCTGGCAAGAGCCTTGTTGATGAACCCCCCTATATTAATCCTGGATGAAGCTACTGCATCGTTGGACTCAAAATCTGAACGGCTGGTGCAGGAGGCGTTGGCAAATGTGATGGAAGGGCGAACATCCATCGTGATAGCCCATCGATTATCAACAATTCAACATGCGGATCAGATTATTGTATTAAAGGAAGGTCGTATTGTTGAAATGGGAACACATGCTTCGCTAATGGAGCTTAATGGCGAATATGCTAAATTTGTAGGACTTCAATGGGTGCAATAGATAAAAGAACACTATTTATTTTATTACTGACTTTTGGTTGGATATTTTCAGGTGCCCAGGAAATGAGCTGGAGTGCGCTGGTGGAAGACACGACCTATTTTGCCAGGGATTACCAACCAGATCAAGGAATGGTCACCTTGCCTGGACCTGCTCAAGTCTGGGACTTCCGTTCACTAAAAGCACCTTATGCCATTAGCCGGCGCATGACCTTGTCAAAGGGACAAGACGGAAAGAAGATGGGCAATGTGATTAATGGCCAGTTTGTAGAATCAGTCGTCAAGTTGGCTGACAGTGGGGTAGAAGTTGTTCAGGCATTTGAAGATAATCCGCTTTGTCCCGGCAATCGCTTGATGTATACTTTTTATCCTGCCTATCGGCCATTTTACAAAGGCGTATTAGGAGAACAAAATTCCTATAATGGAAAAATGGTTTCAACCTTCGCCTGGCCAAGAAATGTTAAGTGCAACTGGACGCCAAGCCATCTCCCCGATTCATGTCGAATTACGTATACCATTCAGGAAGAGTCTACAGTAGATGCAGAAGGCTTATTATATCTTCCAACTGAAATTGACCAGGTCAGAAGACAATCGGTCATTTTAAAGAGAGCAGTTAAGATTGAAGTTAAATCATTAAAATCCTGGAGAAATGTAACTTCAGAAGTGCCTGGTGTTCGGTTGATCACTAACCGACATTTTATGCGATTTATATCTTCTACTACGGATGTACAATTGGTCGAAATAGAATTGACCAGTAGTCGATTCCCGATACGAATCGAATTCAAAACACATCCAATTATCACCAGAGTGTTTAATGAAGAACCTGAAAAGCCAGATATTTTTGCCTATCCAAACCCCAGTTATGATATCGTTCGATTTCAATTGACAAATCTAAATGCAGGACGATATCAATTGAGAATTTATAATATTCTTGGCGTCCCGGTTAAAGAAGTTGACGTAGAAGTAAATGACCATCGCGAAACCGTCACGGTGGATCTGAGTATGATGCAGCGAGGAACTTATTTATTTCGTTTGCAAGACAAAACAAATCGCACAATTAAAACAAAACGAGTTGTTTTGATACGATCATAACAAGTAGTCCCTCATGATGAAACCATTGCATGATCAATCATGGTCCTCTTTTACGGAGGGTCCCTTGCAACTGGTGACCACCCCAATAGACCATCCTAATTATTATGTTAAGCGACTTGACCTGGTCGATTCCTGGGCCTCAGGCAACAAGTATTATAAGCTGAAGTATGTTATGAAGGAAGCACTGGATCAAGGGGTGACATCTATTGTTAGTAAAGGAGGCATGTTTAGCAATCATCTCGCTGCTTTATCTTCTGCGTGTGTAGTATTTAACCTTCGGTTGATCGCTGTCATACGAAGTCATAAACCGGATGAAGCAAATCCAAGTATCAAGCGACTACGAGCAATGGGTGCTGAAATTATGTACGTGTCTGGTGTAGAATACAATTCGTTCGATACATCAAAGGCCGCTAAATTATTTCCAGAAGCAATGTTTATTCCCGAAGGTGGGTTAAGCGAATTAGGGATTATGGGTTCCGCAGAAATTGTTAGTGAGATAGCGTCTATCAAGCCTTCGCATGTCCTGCTCGCAGGAGGGACTATGAGTACTGCATGTGGTATCATGTCTGCATTACCGGCATCTGCAAGGTTAATAATAGTGCCAGCCTGGAAAGGGTGCACCAATCAGTATCTGGAGCAAATCATTGCAAAATATAACATTCAGTATAGATGCTCATGGGAATTTTGGCCAACATATCATTTTGGCGGATTTGGAAAGTTTAATCAACAGCTCATTGATTTTGTGAAATCTTATGGCCAGGCGGCGGGTATACCATTAGATCCGGTCTACACGGCTAAACTGATGTTCGCTATTCATGATAAGATGAGTACAGGGTATTTTGATCCGTCGGATTCTATTGTGGCAATACATTCAGGTGGGATGCAAGGTCTTGAGGGATATGCGTACAGATTTTCGGAGAGGTGGAAAAACCTATAAACAAACTATAGCTATTTAAATATTTCTGAAATGTTTTTTTAGGATCAAGCTGGAGCACCTTGTGCAAGGATCCACTTTTCAATATTCTGGCTGTAATAGACATGTTCTGCTGTCAATACTTTTCGTGCTATATCTTCCGATGTATCATCTTGGTTCAGTGAAACTTCCTTTTGAAAAAGGATTTTACCTTCATCGTAGTGTTCATTTACTTCATGGATAGTGATCCCGGAAATCAGTTCTCCTGACTGCTTTACGGCTTCATGTACATGGTGTCCATACATTCCTTTTCCGCCATGCTTTGGGAGCAACGAAGGGTGGATATTGATGATTCGTCCCTCATAAAGTTGAATGAGCCAATCCGGAATCTGCAATAAAAAACCTGCTAAAACTATATGGGTTATTTCTTTAGCGTGTAAAAGTGCGAGAACTTGGACAGGGTCATCCCATTTATGTTTTGGTAAGTATGCTGTCTCAATACCGTGCGTACTGGCTACATTAAATACGCCGGCAGTATTTCTGTTAGCGATGATCAGCTCAACACGAATATCGGGATGTGATTTAAAATACCAGCAAATCTTATCCGCATTACTCCCGCCTCCTGAAGCGAGGACAGCTAGTTTTGCTTTAGGTTCTGAGGACACTATATTTCGAGTTGTTGGACGGGTCTAATTTACGCATGATATCGTAAGTCGACATTCTTTGTGCTTTACTTCCATTTATCATGATATCTACAATCTCATCGCGTTTGGCCGTCAGAAACATTAAAATACCTATGGTACTTGGGTAATCAGAATTCGTTTTTTCAACTTGCTTCAATGCTTCCACCATCGTAAATAAGGACAAAGTCGGGTTTGTATAAAGCATATCAAGGCTTTTCCTGTGGTAATTATACCAAGCTTCTCTAAAGGGTATAAATCGGGGACTGAGTAAGTTTTCAATGATCCAATAGCGAGTTGTTTTTTTAGAAACAGGGGACCAACCTTTATCTGAATCAGAGATAGCTGTTGGCACCAGGTTTAAAATATTCTGGGCTACAAGGAAGTGTTCATTTCCGGCGCCCGGCGCAAAACTTTCAGCATCCAACCCAATAATCAAGTGGGCGTAATAAGAAAAGACGGCGGAGAGATTGTCCTTGAAAAAATCTGAACCATTCACGACGGGTTGAAACTCGAGATACTTAAATATAATATCGCGATCGACGTGATTGACAATTACAGTTTTATATTCTGTACCATATACCGGGCGGATAGCCTTAAAGGCAACATCAGCACTAAAGGTATTGTTACCCAATTCGCCAGTGATGTTGACCTGAAAGTTACATTGAATTCGCTCATAAGGCCGGTATTCATCATTGGTCCAATGTTCTTGATTTAGAAAATCTCTCAAATCCTGTTCAAGCGTTTTAAAAACAACCGGATCGGTGGTTTGTAATTTTGGTGTGCTTAAACTTATTTCAGCCTTCAATTCCTGAGCATAGCTATTCATGGAGGAGCACGCTACTACAATAAGAAGTAGAAATAGGTTGAGATTATTTTTTGGCATTTTCTTTTTTCATTTTATGAAGGGCCTCAACGATATCGCGGGCGACATTTCGCTTTGACTTTAACTCAAAGTGCTGCTCTTTATTGTCTGGAAAGAGAAATGAAACTTTATTTGTATCGTGCCCAAATCCTGCGCCTTTCTCACGAGGGTTGTTGAGCACAATCATATCCATATTCTTGCGGGCCATTTTTTCCAATGCAAATTCACGTCCATTGGTTGTCTCCAAGGCAAACCCTACAAGGAGTTGATTGCCTTTTTTTAGTTTGCCAATGGAAGCCGCTATATCCGGTGTACGAACCAACTCGAGTGTTAAAGAGGAATTATCTTTTTTAATTTTTTCTGTTGCCATTTTTGCTGGTTTGTAATCCGCAATGGCTGCAGCTAAAATGGTGATATCGGCACCTTCAAAATGTTTAAGACAGGAGGAAAGCATTTCTTCGGCGGTAGTAATGCGTTCAATTTTTATCCTGTCATCATTGGGTAGTACACTTTCAGGACCTAGCACTAACGTGACTTCAGCGCCACGTTGGGCGAATTCTTCAGCTATAGCGACGCCCATTTTTCCTGACGAGTGATTCCCAATGTAACGCACAGGGTCGATCGCTTCATACGTTGGCCCAGCATTTACTAATACCTTAACACGTTTAAAATCCTGCTTTGCAGAAAAGTATTCCATGAGGTATTCCTGAATTTCTTCCGGTTCAGCGAGACGACCGGGACCCATCAAGCCACTCGCTAATTCGCCAGTGCCCACATCAATAATGAAATTACCAAAAGATTGAAGTTTGTTAATGTTGCCGCGTGTACTTGGATGTTGCCACATGTCAAGATCCATTGCCGGAGCGAAAAATACGGGACACCGGGCAGATAGATAAGTTGCCGTGAGCATATCTGAAGCGAGTCCGTGTGCACATTTGGCAATCGTGTGAGCGGTAGCAGGTGCGATGACCATAGCATCAGCCCAGAGACCCCATTCGACATGATTCGTCCATTCTTCATCTTGATGGACGTCTGATGCAACAGGGTTACGGCTTAAAGTGGAAAATGTAAGAGGGGAAACAAAATCTTTCGCGGAAGGAGTCATAATGACACGGACTTCACAACCATCTTTTACAAGTAAACGGAGTAAAACCGCAGCTTTGTATGCGGCTATACTTCCGGAAACTCCGAGGAGAATTTTTTTACCGTGTAATGAGGTCATTGCCAGTCATTAAGTAATGATAGGACTATCCCACAGGTTCTTCAGGCTGCTCGTCTTCGATGACTTCAGGCTCAGGATATCGCCACTCAAGACCACCTGTCAGAAACTCTTCTGTAGCTAGAATCGTTGGGCTAGCCATTTTTTCATAAGCACGAGATATTTCTATCTGCTCCTTATTCTCATGAATTTCCTCAATGGTTTCGGTCACGATAACAAACTCTTCAAGTTTGTCATGAAGCTCTTTTTTTACTTCAATGGAGAGTTGTTTGGCACGTTTAGCAATGACAGAAATAGATTCATAAATATTTGCTGTTTTGCTGGCCATGCCTTTAATGTCCCTGGCTTTCACATTAGCGTCGATGGAAGTTGCCAAATTTTTAATTGAACTCATTGGATCAGATTTTTAGATTCAGTTTGTATAAGCGTATTTAACTCCCTTGCCTGTTTGGCATGTTTGCCAGATGGATGGCGGGAGATATATTCATTGTATCTTAATTTAGCATCCTTAAGTCGGGCTTCACGCTTTTCATAGATGCTGTTAATGGCGTAATCATACGATGACTTCAAAATTAGAAATCGTGCGTGTTCGGCATGTTGTGATTCAGGATATTGCGTAAGCATATTCGTGAATGCAGTTACCGCCGCATTGTATTGTTTTAAGTTAAAATAGAGGATCCCCTGATTGTATGCCTTTAGTTCCAATTTCACTCTAAGTTCATCAATCAATGTATTGCATTGAGCCACACGATCACTATCAGGGTATTTATTGGCAAAATCCTGAAAGCCATTAATGGCATCAATGGATGGCGTCTGATCTAATCGATAAGATGGAGATCGCTCATACGAGGAATAGGCAATCATAAAATCGGATTCTTCTGTGTACGGGCTATAGGCAAACGTTGATGAGAAGTTTGTAAAATAAGTTGCTGCCAGCCCATAGTTGCCAAGCTTGTAATGCGTATAAGCATATTTAAAAAACAATTCTTCTCCTTCTCGGGTTCCCCGATACTGATTTAGTATCAACTCCATGAGCGATTGTGCCTTCAAAAACTCCCCTTTATCATAGTATTTAATGGATTCGGTCAGGATCTTTGGCGGATTATTGCTCAGTCTGACTTGCTCATACCCACTTTTACAGGAGCATAATAGGCTGATTAATAGTACGGTATAAAGGTAAAAACGCATTTAAGCTTTTTGAAATAGTTGGCAAAGATAGGGATTCTTGCTATATCTGCTAGCATTCATTCTCCTTGTCAATCAATGTTTTAGCACGAATTTTAGGCACTGGGGAGGTAGTGATCAAGTTGAGTCGCAATTTTGCGGTCATTACTCAACCTTGGAACCTTGTTCTGCCCACCTAGTTTTCCAATTGATTGCATATAGCGTTTAAACGAACCCGGAGGTAGGTATCGTACAATTAAGGGCTGGAGAATTTTCCCATCAATGAGATCCCGGTAGTAAACGTTCTGATTGACCATGGCTTCGTCCAAATCAGCAACGAAAGCAGCAGGCTTTTCTGGAAGTTGATCAAACTCTATCCACCATTCATGAAAAGGCTTGTCGCCATCAGGAGGATTGACCTGTGGTGCTACGGTAAACTCATTGACCAGGCAATGATGCTTTTCCATAGTCAAACGCAGTGCTTCTTCCACTTCGCGACCAATGACATGTTCCCCAAAAGCTGAAATGAAATGTTTAATTCTCCCAGTTATTTTAATTCGATATGGATCCTTTGAGATAAATCGTATGGTATCGCCAATCGAGTAAGCCCAAAGACCTGCATTCGTACTGATGATCAGGGCATAATCTTTTCCTAAAAGCACGTCTTCGATGCCCAGTCGGGAAGGCTGGTCACGATGGATTTCTTCAAGTGGAACAAATTCATAAAAGATGCCTGAATTACACTGTAAAAGAAGCCCTGAGGTTGAATCTTTTTGATCCTGATAAGCTATGAATCCCTCAGAGGCAGGGTAGGTCTCCAGACTGGGGACAATCCCTCCGGTCAGCCGCTCCAGCTGATTGCGATAAGGCTCAAAATTTACGCCCCCATAGACAAAAAGCTGAAAATTTGGAAACAATTCCTTAATGCTTTTCTCTCCTGTGATTTCCAAAAGTCGCTCATAATACATCTGGACCCATGGAGGTATTCCGCTGATGATGCGCAGATCTTCTGCCTTCGTTTCCTCTGCGATTTGATCTACTTTTGTTTCCCAATCCTCAATACAGTTGGTCTCGTAAGAAGGCATTTGGTTTGCACGCAACCAGGAAGGAAACCAATGGTTAACAATTCCAGAAAGACGACCTATGTTGATCCCATTTTTTTTCTCTAAAACCGGTGAACCTGACAGGAAAACCAACTTGCCATCATACAATGTTTTTAGGTTCAATAATGCTGTGATATTAAACAAAGAATCTCTTGCATTGCGGATATGATTGTGAATGCTTTCTTTGGTGATCGGAATATATTTTACGCCACTAGTAGTGCCTGATGTTTTTGCTAAATAAATGGGTTTGCCAGGCCATAAAATATCTTCCTTTCCCTCAACCACTAGATCAATATATTGCCTTAAGTCTTCATAATCACGAATCGGCACCCGTTTGATAAAGGCTGCATGATCCGCTATGGAATCAAAATGGTGATCCCGCCCAAACTGTGTTTTACGGCCTTGACGAATAAGTGTTTTAAATATTGCTATTTGATTTTGTGCAGCATGATGGGACGCACGAATAATCCGTTTTCGGGTATAACGGGCAAAGGCATTGATGATGATACTTTTTAATCCCATCTGTAGTTAATCAAGCCTTAAATCTTCAATATAAACACCAGGGTAATCATCCTTGACAAAGGAGAAAAGTTGTCCTGTATTGAGGGTAGTTGGGTGAGTGATTTTTGTAATGTTCATTTCCTGACGGGAGCCATCGGAAGAAAACGCCTTGATGTAGTGCAATAACCCGTTTTTGATGCCAATCGTAAATTTCGAATACTGTTCAAATCGACCGGCCAATGGCTTTGCTTCAATGACAGAAACACCATCACCTAAGGTGCCAGCAAGTGTGAGGACTAATTCATTTGACGTGTGCAGCCTAAGAAAATCCTGTGGACTAATCCAGTCCTGCCCGTTAGATTCATTATAGATATTTATTTCATTCGCTCCTTTCAAATAGATCCATCGGGTGGTTCCATTTGAAAAAATAGCATATTCTTTAAGATCGAGGTGATACGATTTATCGGATTGGTATAATACACCTTGACTGACCATGGCTGGTTCACCGGGATAAGCAATTTTTAAAATGAATTCTACCTTTGAATTTTTCGAAGAAAAGACCTGACCTGCTTTGGTCAAAAGATCAATTGCTTCCTGATCGGAGTCCTTGGCCGTCAGATATTGTGCTTGGGTATAGCCTATTGTGATGGAAACACAAAAGGAAAGAATGGCTGAAAAGATAAGTTTCATAGGTGTTGCGCTAATTTTCTACTAGGACAACGCAAAATTAGCTCAAAAGTATCATCTCCAATGCCTAAGGAAAGGTTAAAGGGCTAAACGCCCTAGCTTTTTGTTCGCATTCGCTCTAGTAATCCGTCAAGATCCTGCTCAGAAAACATAAGCACTTCCCTTGGTTTGCTACCATCAGCCTGCCCAACGACGCCAACAGATTGTAGTTGATCCATGATTCTTCCTGCTCTATTATAACCTAATTTAAGCCTTCGTTGAATCATGGAAGTGCTTCCATGTTGGTTTTGAACGACCAGACGTGCTGCATCTTCAAACATGTCATCGAGTTCAGCATAGGTCATCCCATCGCCTCCTTGAATTGGTTCGTCATCACCAACGTATTCAGGTAGAAAATACGGCGTAGGGTATCCTTTTTGATCTGCTACGTGGTTGATTACAGCCTCTACTTCAGGGGTATCTACAAAAGCGCATTGCAGGCGAATCATGTTACTGCCAATCGATAGGAGCATGTCGCCCTGACCTATCAGCTGTTCTGCTCCTCCCATATCCAGAATTGTCCGGCTATCCACTTTGGAAGCCACTTTATAGGCAAGGCGAGCTGGAAAATTAGCTTTGATAACGCCAGTAATGATATTGACAGAAGGTCTTTGCGTGGCGATTATCAGGTGTATCCCAACGGCTCTGGCCAATTGCGCTAAACGACTAATCGGCATTTCTACTTCTTTACCTGCAGTCATGATTAAGTCGGCAAACTCATCAATAACCAGTACGATAAACGGCATAAATCGATGCCCTTTCAATGGATTAAGTTGGCGATTGACAAATTTTTCGTTGTACTCTCTAAGGTTTCGGGAATGTGCTTTTTTAAGTAAATCATATCGGTCATCCATTTCTATACACAGCGAATTGAGCGTATGGATTACCTTTTTTGTTTCGGTAACAATTGGTTCTTGTTGATCGGGTAGAAAAGCAAGAAAGTGATGCGCTAGTTTTGCATAAGGAAAGAGCTCCACTTTTTTAGGATCAATCAATACCAGTTTCAATTGAGAAGGATGCTTTCGATAAATAAGAGACATCAAAACGGTATTGATACCGACTGATTTTCCTTGTCCTGTGGCACCTGCAATCAACAAGTGAGGCATTTTGGCAAGGTCAGCAACAAAGACTTCATTGGAAATAGTCTTTCCCAAAGCAATAGGAAGATCCATTTTTCCCGTAGTGAATTTATCGGAGTTTAAAACTTCTTTAAGCGAAACGATTTGCTTCTTCTTATTAGGTACTTCAATGCCTATGGTGCCTTTTCCAGGAATTGGCGCAATAATCCGAATGCCCAATGCGGATAAGCTGAGGGCAATATCATCTTCCAGGTTTTTTATTTTGGAAATACGAATACCCGGCTTTGGAATGATTTCATAAAGCGTAACAGTCGGACCGATCGTAGCTCTTATTTTTGTGATTTCGATTTTATAATTTAGAAGCGTCTCAATGATCTGATCCTTGTTGGCTTCTACTTCCGCTCGATCAATTTGAATATTTCCATCGGAGTATTCATGGAGTAATTCAAGCACGGGTGATTTAAAAGAGGAAAGATCCAAAGTAGGATCATATGGTTCACTGTGATCAGCATTCTCCTGATCCATTAAGAATACTTTATCCTGAAC
Source organism: Saprospiraceae bacterium (assembly GCA_037968695.1). Lineage (GTDB taxonomy): Bacteria > Bacteroidota > Bacteroidia > Chitinophagales > Saprospiraceae > Opimibacter. The sequence continues at coordinate 3,390 of JBBKWA010000311.1, read as the reverse complement.
ACCGCTAAAAGAGGAAGGGACATGCCCTTCTGAAAACACTTCGGATGGATCACAGTCATCCTTCTCCTCGTTTATTTCCAGTTCCGGTGTATCCTTTGTGTCCTTGCTGTTATCTTTTTCATAGGATCCAAGGTCAAGTTCCAAAGCTTCTATATCATCAACATCTTCTTCTCTCTCTGTTCCAGTTTCTTTCATGAATTTATTGAGAAACCCGGGTCGCAACGTATCGTCTGTGTCTTCCTGACTTTCTTCATCGCCAAGTCGCTCGTTTTCTTCTGTCCCGTTTTCCTGATGGTTGGGTGATTTGTCTGCAATAGGTTTCTTCTTAAAGATATCTAGACCCAATTCAGTCAGATTCATTTTCCAGGCAGGCATCTTTACGCCTTTAAAGGACATAAAATCACCTTTCCACTGAAAAACAGGATTGAATTCGATGATAATCGTAGCTGCCAGAATAAATAAAAAGGATAAAATCAAGCCAGTATTTCCCATGAATCCGGATATCCAGATGGTCGTGCTTTCGCCAAACGAACCTCCCCAGGGGAAATTAGTCCATGAGAAAGTAAACGATAGGAGCATTGAAAAGTAAACCATTAGCATCACGGATTTTCCTGCTCTGGAATACCAGGGCTGCAATGTGACACCTAAAAACTTGCGAAGGCCAAAGCCAATGGCGAGAATTGGGAGAATGAGAGAGGATACGCCAAATCCCCAGTAGATCAGGGCATTGCCGGTGACGGCGCCAAGTCGTCCTAACCAGTTGGCCAGGAGAAGATCTCCTTCACCTAGCGCATTAAAAGGGCTGTTAAGGATTTTATCCTGATCTATCTTCCACGTGAACAAGTAGGATATTCCTGCTACCAGGACGAATACACCAAGCATGACCACGACCATTCCAAGAAGTTTTGGAATGCGCTGATCCTTGATTAAAGAGGCCTTTTCAGTGCTCTTTTTCGTTTTTAACCGCCCTTGAGGGCCGGCTTTTTTCTTCTTTGGTACAAATATGGACATAGTATATTGACTATTCCTGTCTTGGGATGACGCTCAAATATAGTGCTATCTGCACTAATTTAGTACAATATACATGATTTATTTTTTTAATATGTTTCTGGTCACAGATAGTGATATGCTGCTTGAAGCAGCTTAAAAGGTCAAAATAATTACCTTTGGCGGCTCTTCAAAGTAAAATTAGAGTGCTTAATTATGGATAAAATTTTCATTGCAGGATCCGGTGGAATTGGACGCGCCGCGGCTTTATTAATCCTTGATTCACAGGATTGGAATTGTGAAGTGGTCATAGGGGATACATCCCGACAACAATTGGAAGATGCAAATCAATGGATACACAATGGTATCGGACATGTGAATGGCTTAAGCGCTTTTATCATGCCGGAAGATGGCAATGCAGACGCTTTTAGTAATGTGCTGGAGGGAGTGGATGTCTTACTGGATTGCCTACCTGGATCTTTGGCACCGGCTATGGCAAAACTTTGTCTTCAGTATGGAATGCATTATGTCAATTTGACGGAATATGTCAATGAAACAAATGAAATAAAAGAATTGGCTAAAGACGCTGACACGGGATTTATCCTTCAGACTGGATTAGCCCCTGGTTATATTAATAATATGGCGGTTCATCTCATGGAGACATTCATGGCGCGATATGAAGTAGATAAACTTGAACGACTTTCTATGCGTGTTGGTGCACTTTCCCAGTTTTGCGAATCGCCTCATTTCTATGGGATTACCTGGAGTACTATTGGGGTAGCAACAGAATACATTAAAGACTCGGAAGCGGTGCGCGACCATAAGATTGTTCGTTTGCCGGCCTTATCAGAACCAGAGACTTTAAACCTTAATGGACGTGTTTATGAAGCAGATTTGACCAGTGGTGGTGCTGCGGATTTGCCGCATGAATTTAAAGATCAGATCACGGCGATTGATTACAAAACCATTCGTTACCCGGGCCATTTTGATTGGGTGAGGAATTATTTAAAGACTGTTCCAGATGATAACAATCGGATAGCCGTACTGGAACAGCATATGTTAAATGAGATACCACACATGGAAGATGATGTGGTGATCATCTATGCAGCTGCCACAGGATATGATAAACACGGTAAGTTGAGATCAATACAAAGCACCCAACACGTTTATCCATTAGTGATAGGCGGAATCACAATGCGCGCTATTCAAACGTGTACAGCAGCCCCAATGGTCCAATGTGCGCGGTTGTTGCTCTCAGGTGATTATAAAGGCGTCATCACGCAAAGTCAAATCGATCCTGCGGCTATTCTGGATGGTGCGATTGTGCGGCAGGCATATGCTGCTTTTCACGAGGAGTAATCTTTCAAACTGTGGCGAATGTCCTGAAGTAAAATATGATCATGAAAATCAAGCCAGGCTTTCATGATCATGGTGATGATATATGACAGAAAAAGACCGCCCAATATTTGAGAAAGCGTTGTCGCGTCTACAAAGATTAATGTAAACAAGAACCCCAGCGCTATAAGGCACCCAAGGATTAGCCTGATCATAAGCAGATCTTCCCAATCGCGTTTTTGTCCATTAATATAAGTTTCGATGAGCTCCACATCGACACGGGCCATACCGTCAATTATCTTCATGAGGGTGAGCCGATGCTGTATCAGATACCAAATAAAAACAAGGCTAAACCAGGCCATTTGGATGGCCATTACTTTTAGCAGGAATACACCATTATAGTACAGAAAGACAAAGCAACCAAACAGTATGATAATCGCGTGAATGCCACAAAAAAATAAATATCGTTTACTTATCAGCAATCGATATTTATTCATTTGCTCCTTTTTGTTGAGCAATTAAGTTTTGGTTTGTTAAATTTCCTGAGTAGGATATTCTTTGTGAAACTGGTATTTAATGACATCAAAAGAGGTTACGATACCTTTTAATTCGTTGTTCTTAACAATGGGAACGGCATGAAAAAGATTCTCAAGAAATAACTCTGCAGCAGAACCAACTTTATCTTCAGGTTCAAGTGTCGCCACGTGTTTTGTCATAACATCTCTAATCAGTACGGTGTTGTAATCAGATCCTGAATCTACTAATTTGAACATATCATAAGTTGTCAGGATACCTATCAGGGCTGTTCCGCGAACAATAGGGAGGTGATGTACCCTGTTTTGCTTGAAAATATCTCTTGCTACACTAAGTTTATCATCTGGTCCTGCGGTAATGACTTTGGTGGTCATGATCGAGGATAAAGGCTCATTCATCATATTCGGTAGGTGTTAGGTTTTAGTAAAAGACAGTGTAATTGTTGGTTATCAAAGTAATGGATATTGGCAAAATATAAAAAACAATTTACTGAAACTATAGGGAATTTAAATCGTAATACATATAATATGATTA
>JBBKWA010000310.1:0-2709 GCA_037968695.1 Saprospiraceae bacterium | reverse complement strand
AAGTCCATCATCATTTTGAAGGAATAAATCTGTTTGAGCCATGAATAATCGCGGAGCAAGATAAATACCCGTCAAAATAGCCGGAAGAAAAGCTATAATATTCCATTGGTAGAATTTTTTATGCAAAAGGCTTTTGTATAAAATTAGCCAAGCTGGCACAGCGTACAACAACACAACTTCTTGTCCATTTAATGAAGGAAACTGACGAATCATTTTTGTCCAATACATGACATATAAAATCATCATCAATGAAAAAGTGCATAACATGCCCGCTATGGCCAGGTTAGCCCTGAAATGCTCTCTTCGGTTTCTAATGAGTAGAAGTGCCACGAAAAAACCTTGTCCTGCAGCTAGTAAAAAGAATATGGTCCAAGAAGCTTCCATCATTTATCAAACGAAATTTACCAACCAAACGCTTGTCCTTGTTACCAATAAAAAGAAGGAATGCATTTTTCACCTCATACTTATTCTATTTTAAGGCGTTTTTAACCTTATGAAGTAATATCAAACCATAAACCACCAGGTATAACTCATGTTTTTTAGCATAATAATTACTAAATTCGTAGACCACCATTATGTATACTTTTTGCGCCCCTATTAATGCGTCCTTATTTTATGCAAAACTAAATTTTCGAATACAAGACTAATTTTAATGGCTGTTTCAAACTCATACAAAGAATATATAGAAGAACAATTGTCAAACATCGACGGACTACATTACAAAAGTATGTTTGGTGGGATTGGCGTGTATTGCGATGGGGTGATGTTTGGATTAGTCTCCAGCAAGGATGGATTTTTCTTACGTACTGATACCACCAACGCATCCCAATTTGAAGATTTGGGATATTCTAATTTCAATCCCATGAAAAAAGGTAGTGGGATGCCATACCATGAAGTACCCGTTGAAGTTTTAGAACATCGTGACACACTCACCGAATGGGCTGGAAAGTCACTTGAAGTAGCTATTAGAAATAAGAAGAAATAATTGATATGTCAAACATTACAAAAAATTACATTTCCTTTTTTAAAGATCTTGCAGCTAATAACAACCGAGATTGGTTTTTAGAAAATAAAAAAAGGTATGAAAAAGATGTAAAAAAACCCTTCACTTTACTGGTGCAGGAAGTCATTGAAAAAATGCAAAAACTAGATCCTGAAATAAAGGTAGAACCTAAGGATTGTATTTTTCGGATCAATCGGGATATTCGCTTTTCAAAAGATAAAACACCCTATAAATTACATATGTCGGCGGGTGTTTCGAGGGGTGGTAAAAAAGACCATAGTTCACCTGGCATCTATTGGCAAATGGGGCCTGAAGAGCTTGCAATTGCTGGCGGTGTTTGGGAACCGGACAAGGCAATGCTCGCTAAAATACGGGATGCGATTGTGGCAGATCCAAAAGGGATAACGAGTATTTTGAACGGTAAAATATTCAAAGAAACTTTTGGAGATATAGGTGGTGAAGACAAATATAAAATACTCCCGAAACCATTTAAAGAGTTAGCTCCAGACCTTCCTATATTATACAATAAATCGTTTCATTATTGGGCCAAATATTCTGGCGCAAAACACATTACCCAGGATAATTTAGCCAATGTATTAGTGGATCATTATAAGATAGCAAGCAAGTATAATGAGTGGTTAAAAAAAGCGATTAATTAATCACTTTTCACCTTAAATGAGACACCATTTTCTAAATCTAAAAACACATTTTGTCCAAGATCTAACTTTCGAATTTGAATTTGTGTGAATGCTGGAACTGTAATTTCCAGCAGTTCATTTGAGACAGGAACAACGACTTGTTGACATTTGGTTGGAACTGATCCCGTAGACCAATTTTCATTCTCGATCCAATTTCCAGATCCAATCAGCCAATTATTTACGATCAACGGTTGCACCACAATTTCCTTTCTGGAGGTATCACTTGCCGCACCAATTGAATTATAGGAGATCAACGATATTTCTTTTTCTGATGCTGCAGATATCCATTCAACAGTGATTATTGTATCGGTTATCGAACCAGAAATTAAAGTGCCTCCTATAATATTCCACAACGGCCATGATACCTCATTGTTTTCCGTATGGTATGTTGCCAGTAAATCGCTTTCACAGAATATTGTGTCCCCTATTATTTCATTCGGGGCCGGTTTTAAATGCTGGTGAAAAAACCAGTCAGAAATGCCTGGAATAATATCGCTATATAGCGTGTCCCCATTTTCATGAACGCCATGACCTCGATTTGTGTAGCTGTAGAATTGATTTTGAAGTAACAACGAATCAGCCTTTAATCGAATCAGTGAACTGCCATAAACTGTCGGCAGATCTGAGCCTACAATAAAACCTGAGATATCCATAAATGGCTCCCCTTCGCCGTATGGCACAGTACCGTCATCCATGCTATGAAACATGACCACATCGGGGTCCAAAGATGATTCTAAAAAGGCCAATGTATCGACTGCCCCCGACAAACTAAAAACAGACTTAACTTGACCATTATACATTGTATTTCCCCCAATACAATCTATACAACCCTGATCATAAAGTGTTTCGCCTTCATATACCCCACCAAATGTGATTACGGGCCTTTCATCTTCCTTATCGACATAGGCATTGTGCAATGCGACAAATGCGCCAGCACTATGCCCACCCATAAATATATTTGACGTATCAACTTTATATAAGTTGGCCGAACTTGCGTCTGCTTTAAAA
>JBBKWA010000309.1:0-37030 GCA_037968695.1 Saprospiraceae bacterium | reverse complement strand
GAAGAACAAGCCTGGCATGCCGCCAACGATGGTAATCTAGAAATCTTAGGGCTACGGATAGGAATTGCTTCTGAAACACTGAGCAAATCAAAATCAACTACGACGACCTATCGTTTTGACCTTCCTGAGGCATCCACCATTGAAATGGTGGTGAATAATCTGCGTGTGGCTGCAGGAGAAAAATTGTACTTGTACGATATCAAATTGCACAAGGTGCTATTTGATTTTGGAAGCGTAGAAAAACTAAGGATTTTGACACCTGTCTTTGATCCTTCCACTACCTTGCTGATGTGGACTTGTAATGACGGACCATCCTTTAAGAGTATATTTTCAATAGACAATATTTACTATCAAAAAGTCGCTGATCAACGTACACGTGGGATTGGATTTGGTACAGCTTTGCCATGCCATCCTAATGCAGCATGCAAGGGGGATTCGATGTCAGACCTCATAGCCCATAGTGCTGTGCGCATGCGAATGGTCATGGAAGAGGGCATAGGGTGGTGCACCGGTTCTTTTATCAATACAACGCGCAATGATAAAACGCCTTATCTTTTATCAGCTTATCATTGTCAGTACGATTATACCCCTTTGTATGATATGTGGCGGTTTGATCTTCAGTATAAATCGACTACTTGTACAAATCCAAATTCAGAGCCATCCTATACTTCGTTGACGGGATGTACACTAATTTCTTCTGGTCAGGCTTCGGATTTTTTATTGGTTTTACTGGATGATCAAATTCCTGTAAATCAAAATGTCACTTTTGCAGGATGGGATCGTGATGCCACAGCAAAGCCGGATACGAGCTACCTTATTCATCATCCAAATGCTGATATCAGAAAGATATCCACTTGCGTTAATGAAGCGACCATTCATCCAAATGAAATAGGGTGGTTGGAAGGTTATTCCACACCAGGATTTCATCACTTCAGGATAAAATTTACTGAAGGTGGTCATGAACCTGGGTCGTCTGGCGGACCTTTATTTAATGAATCTTTTCAACTCGTTGGGCAATTGCACGGTGGGACATCCGGATGTGAGTCCATTAATAATGCCTATATCGGTAGGTTTTCGAAATCATGGAGTCTTGGGAATACAGCGCAGGAACGACTTGGCGACTGGTTGGATCCTGATCAGACGGGTTTAACAGAAATACCTTCCATTCGAAATATTTCCTCTGATGATGTCATCACTATCCAGGGTATTGTCAGTGACCCTAAAGGAATGCCTGTAAAGAATGTCGTTGTCAAAGTAACCGGGTCAATTGAACTGGAAGTCGTAACTGGTGACGATGGTTTATTTACTTTTGAAAATATCAATCGCAACGGAAGCTATACAATCACACCTGAAAAAGCAGATAACCCAACGAATGGCTTAAATGCCCTTGATCTGGTGGCTATTCAAAAGCACTTGTTAGGGAAGGATACATTCAATGTGGCATGGAAGTTTATCGCTGCAGATGCCACCAATAATGAGTCACTTTCTGTTGGCGATATTGTCCAGATCTTGCGTTTACTTTTAGGTAAGATTCAGGTGTTTCCAACATCTCCATCCTGGCGATTTGATCCGCCACAAATATTTATTGACCCGGAAATGGGAGGAGACCCAACGGATCTTCCTGTTCTGGGAATCAAAATAGGAGATGTAAACGGGACAGCCGATCCTAAACTGTAATTATTTTTTCTCATTAATTTTAGGTTCACGAGGAACAAATCGAATAATGATGATACCTATAACAACCAGGGAGGTGACAAGTCCCATTAATGACCATTTTAACTGTTTACTGATTTGAAAAAACACACTTACGTCCATGTCGTCAGGCACAATCCATATAGCAAAGATGAGGGGTACAAGCATTAATATGATCGTAGTATATGCAACCCAAAAGTTTGCCTGGCGCTCATTGTCCCCATTAAGCTCAAGTAGGATTTTTTTCAAATGTGGTTTGAAATAAATTACAATCAGAAATGAGATTAATACAGTAATACCTAGTCCAGTCAGGAATATGGATATTTCACTCATAGCGAATTATTTTGTTGTTCTTTTTAATGATGGCTTTCAGGTTGAATTATTACAGAAATAAGTTAAGAAAATTTGTTTAGCTTCTTGTTATTTACTTTAACAGACAGGTAGACAACGGATTACACAAAACATGAAGGCTGCTTTTGTAAGGAGTATGACTATTCATAGTAGCTAAACATTTTGGAATTTGGGTATGTTTTATCAATGTAAACAAGTTTGCCGGTATAAAACGGTACAATTTTAGCTCATTGACTACGTGCCACATACAGACATTGTCATAAAAGCCGAAGATCATGTTCGTCAGATTTTCGACGAAAAGATACCCTCCAATATCTATTTGTACCATAATTGGGTACATACCAGTCATGTTCGGGATGAGGTACTCTATCTGGCCAGACAAGCGCAGGTTAATGACGAAGACCTTGAGATCCTAAATCTCGCCTCCCTTTTTCACGATGTTGGTTTTGCTGAAATATTTTATGGGCATGAAGAAGTTGGCGCCGTTTTGGCGAAAAAATTCCTTTCAGCACATCACTATCCAGAAGATAAAATCGAAATTATTTCAGGGGTGATTTTGGCAACCAAAATTGGGATTGAGCCAAAAAATGACCTGGAAAAATTAATTAAAGATGCCGATACAAGCACGCTAGCAAAGCGACAGTTTAGTATTGTAACTAATACGTTGCGCAAAGAGCTCAACTCACTCCAGCGTACCAATTTCAGTAAATCAGAATGGGCGCGAACAAATTTGAAATTTTTTAATGAGCATCGTTATTATTCTGAAATAGGCAAATCAAAGTACGACAAGGGTAAGCAGGAGAACAAAAAGGCCCTGGAGAAAGAAGTCGCAAAAGCAGAACAAAAAAAGACGGCTGAAGTACACTTTACGATTAGCACTAGCCGTTCTGCCCAAACACAATTTAAAACCGCCCTTAGAAATCATATTGATCTTAGTGCCATTGCAGATAATAAAGCGAATATTATGTTATCTGTCAATGCCTTGATTATTACGTTTGCACTTCCCTTGCTGGGTAAAGAGATTGCGATGAACCGGGCATTGTTGATTCCGACCATATTACTTCTGGCAGTTTGTCTTGTCTCTATGATCTATGCGACCTTGGCTACGCGCCCTATACCTATGAAAGGGATCAGCAGTATGGAAAGTATTCTTCAGAAAAAATCAAATCTTTTCTTTTTTGGGAATTATTTTCGAATGACTTTTGATGAGTATAAGGCTGGCATGAATGCTACGATTGCCGATGATTCCATTTTAGATACGACGATTATGCGCGATCTCTTTTTTCTTGGAAAAACATTAGGCGCAAAGTACACCCACTTAAGAAAATGTTACACCATATTTATGTATGGAATCATTGTGACTGTATTCGCCTTCGTTATCGTTTTTGCGGTTTCTTAGTAGCCCTCTTCGAACGGAATTGAATCCGAAACACCTGTTGGTCTTCTTTACTAATTCTTGATCTTTCATCAAGCCGGTGTCCTATGACCCACATGATGTGTTCCTGATTTTCAAGTATCAATAGCTTTCTCTTTTGATACATTTCTAACTTAAGGTCCACCATGAAGTCCTGCATTTTCTTTCGTTTCCCATCCATACCAAAAGGTTGAAATACATCACCTGGAGCAACATTCCTTACTAGCAAAGGCCAATTGAGTGCTGATGGGTGAACATATTCAGTCCAGGGGTCGTCAAAATTTATATCCTGATCATTTGGTACAGGTTCAATAGCTAACTCAAATTCTTCATAAACATAACGACCGGGTTTTTCAATTCTGAAAAGCGTGGGCGATGTAATGTCCTCAAGAAAAAAACCAAAGTCTGTTCTGGATAAACGTTGCGCTTCGTGCTCCAGATTTATACCAGTATCATGACCTGGTGCCTGAATATAGTCTGAAGCCAATAACCAGGGGAAACCCTTTAGTTCTAACCATCTTAGAATAAACGCATTCGTTCCCTCCTGAGACTTAATTTTGATACCTCCATGGACTGATATAATATTAGTTGATACCCAGGTATTATAACTGACATCAAAAGTCTCCCATTCTGTGTTGACTCTTGAAATTGTTTTGCTCATACTGGAGTGCAGGCCAGGATACAATTCCTTCAGCAAAGGGATTAAGTGGTGGCGGATTCGATTTCTTTGGTAATCATCTTTCAGATTAGATGAGTCCATTCGAAACGGTACTTCATATGTTTTGGCATAATCTTCAATGTCCGCTTTAGTGCACTCAAGAAGTGGTCTCAGATAAATACCTCGATTCTGAGGTATCCCTCTTAAGCCTTTAATCCCTGAACCCCGAAACTGGTTTATGAGCATTGTTTCTATAGAATCGTCGAGATGGTGGGCAGTACAAATGTTTTCAAATTTGTGCTTTATCGCTAAGCGATCCCACCAATTATACCTGATTTTCCTTGCGGCCGTTTGCGTATTGATCCTCAATTCAGATTCTAATGTTTTGGTGATTTTATTGAGGATATAAAAAGGGATATTCCTTTGTTTGCACCATTCCCGTACAAATAAAGCATCCTCATCAGATTCATCCCCACGGAGATTAAAATTGACATGGCCAACAGAAATGGTATAGGCCATTTCAAATAATACATTGAGCAAGACCATGCTATCGACTCCTCCACTGACCCCCACCAGCATTGATGTCTTCTCAGTAATCCCCCTTTTGAAAAGGAAACTCTTTACGCTGTCAGGTAAGCTTTTTGATGAGGAATTGGACATGAAGCATTTAATTCAATAATAACTCAATAGAAGATTATTGGTGTTTGGATTAGGATATATAAATTTGCAAGTAAATTCACAGTTATGAAAGCAATTTATGTCATTTGTTCCATTATGTTCATTTTAGGCAGCCTGGGATGTAAACAGGATAGTACGGTGAACGAAGCTACGCAAGAGCCAGCTTTATCCAATCAGTCACCAGAGACAACTGATCAAGTGGCTCAACAGCGGGATGTATCGGGTGGACATGATTATAATTTCCTGACTGACAAGATATTAATTTATAACACAGTTTTCGGTGGAGAGTCCGGTGCCAATATGCCACAAACAAACGATTGGATTCATTTGTTAAAAAGTGGTTTGTATTTGGCCGGAAGATCAAAAGATCAAACACACACCGGAAAATGGTCTTATGAACCAAAGGCTCAAATTCTTTTCCTTAGACCAGATACAAAGGATTTTAAGATGAGTGAATGGACAGTCAAGGCGACCAACGACTATATAATTTTGGTCGGAACACAATCTTATGGGAACCAATCGACGCAAATCCAGTTAATCCGAAGTGAAGTCCTGCCACAATAGTATAGCGTCAGCACATTAGTGAATTCGGTCGCCGCGTAGACTTAAAGATGCCATGATCTCAGCTTCATGTTTCAGGTACTCTGCCCATCTGGTTTTTACTTTTTCAGGATCACCATACTGATTGGCTAAATCAATAAAAAGTCTGTAATGGCCGGCTTCAGATATCATGAATCCGTGATAAAACTCCTTTAAGACATCTTCGGCGATATGCAAGGAAAGTAGTCTGAAGCGTTCACAACTTCTGGCTTCAATCATGGCATTGATTAACAGCCGTTCAACCAATCGATCCTCCCGTGAGCCCCCTTTGCGCTCAAACTTTATTAAGGCATTGACATATTCATCTTTTCGCTGACGTCCTAGTTCCAGGTTTCGCTTTCTGAGCTCATTCAGCACTAATCTGAAATGGCCCCATTCTTCTGTTACGATAGGTGCCAGGGCATTGACCAAATCTTCTTTTTCTGGATAGAACTGAATCAGCGAAATACAGGAAGTTGCTGCCTTCTGTTCACAGTAAGCGTGATCGGTCAAAATCTCCTCAAGTGATTTTTCAGCCAGATTGACCCATCTGGGGTCTGTCGGTAATTTTAATCCAAGCATAGTAGGTTTGCATTCATTAGCATAGGGGAAATCAATGACGCCCTGCAGATTCCAAACAAGTAATCTGATGTACTAAAAAATCAACATAGTAAACATCATAATCTTCAAAACCTGTACTCCACATCACGCGCATCTTATTCAGGCTTGATTTTTTCAAAGCACGTAACGCTTGTTTACCCAAAGCGTATTGTGCGACGAAAATTGTTGTTCCACTATAAGGATCTATTCTTCCTGTATTGGTCTTGGCACTATAGAGCGCGACAAAATCTCCATTCATTAACTCAAATCGCATAAGGCTACCTGCTTGCAGTGCGCCAAAATTACTTTGTGAATGTGAACTGGCTATCTGAAATTCAACCGTTAAGTAAATATATGGACCTGATTTTGACAATCGCCCAAAACACTTTATTAGATCTTTATCTTTAAAATAGGGTCTAAGCTCTGGCTCCGTATAAGTAAAAATCAACCCCGGGGTAGTTTCAAGTCTGGTGAAACCACTTGCTGCATCGATACTATCAGTCGTGAAGGTGCAATCAAAAGGCTTCGCTTGATAATTCGCTCTTTCATAATAATCAGGACGCTGGTGTAGCATACTAGGATCCATCGCGACTACATTCCCTGATGCACCAGTTACAGAAGTTATTGCTTTCTCATTTCGCGATGCAGCATGCTTCTTTTCTTTTGGGGCTTTCCTGACTTTTAAAAGATGATTTTGAGGTTCGAATGCAATTAAATATTGTTTAAACTCGCCTCTCGTTTTTTCAACTTTTTTTGTTGTTAGCTTGGAGAGAAAGGCATTTGTTTTAGTGGCTTTTTCCAGAATTGATTTTATACTTTTTTGTTGCTTTTTGGCGAATTTAAGCCGCTGTACAGATTGATCAAAAGCCTCTTCCAGGCTGGCCAGTTTGTATGGCTCAATAAGTTTTTTATTGTCTTCTGCACTATAATATTCTGCACTCGCCTTAAACTTTGCATTCGTAGCATCTCTGAATTTCTTTTGTGCTTCTAATTTTTCAATGCGAATATTGGCATACAAATCATTCCATTGGCGCAATAGAAATTCATATTGCTCTCCTTTATTGAGGTTCTGCCCGGCATGGCCATTTTGATTGGGTTTCTTATCCTTTTGATAAGGATCCTTATTTATGAGTAGTGAATCTCTGGCCTCCAGATGACGCCATGAACCATCCGGGTAGATCACCACTCTTTCTCCAGAACTGTTGACTATAACCCGCTGAGCAGCAGATGGAACTGTCAGTGCGCATAGTATAAAAGTGAAAAGTAATAATCTAAGTGGTTCAGTCAACACCATTTGGTTAGGTCATTATAAGATGCTAAAATTATACATTGTTTGACTGTTTTAGGTAAGCTTCGTGGGGATTGACCCTAGAAAGACCCAATTACACTCCATTTCCGGGCATGTTTTAGCTTTTGAATGTGTACCTTGTGCGCTCGTTTGGATGCGCTGTTGGACTAGCCGATTCCAACCATTATTTGTTTAAAACTCAATAAAAACATGGAAGAAGTACAAAGTTATATTAAGGGAAACCGCCAGCGTTTTCTTGATGAATTACTCGATTTTCTAAGAATCCCTTCAATTAGCGCAGATAAGAAGTATAAAGAGGATGTATTGAAAGCTGCAGGATGGTTGCGTGATGAATTGAATAGAATTGGTATGGATGCCGTAGAAATTGTTCCCACTAAAGGCTATCCGATTGTATATGGGGAAAAGAAAGTTGATGCCTCCTTTCCGACTATTTTAGTCTACGGGCATTACGATGTTCAGCCGCCAGATCCTTTGGATCTTTGGAACTCACCTCCTTTCGAACCGGTCATCAAGAATGATAAAATCTATGCACGTGGTGCGTGTGACGATAAGGGACAGCTGTACATGCATGTGAAAGCGCTGGAAGCAATGATGAAAACAGGCAAGTTGACCTGTAACGTTAAAGTGATGTTTGAAGGAGAAGAAGAAGTTGGTTCTGAAAATCTTGGTCATTTCCTGGAAGAATATAAGGACAGACTTTCAGCGGATGTCATCTTAGTTTCGGATACAAGCATCATCGCCAACGATGTTCCATCGATTACTACGGGTCTTCGGGGATTGAGTTATGTGGAAGTGGAAGTTACAGGTCCTAATATTGATTTGCATTCAGGTGTTTATGGGGGTGCTGTAGGCAATCCTGCGAATATTCTGGCAAAAATGATTGCCTCTCTTCATGATGAAGACAAGCATATCACAATACCAGGCTTTTATAGTGATGTCGAAGTGGTATCTGCGGAGGAGCGCAGGCAAATGAATATGGCCCCGTTTAGTGAGCAGGACTATATGAATGATCTTGACGTAAAGGCGCTGATGGGCGAGAAAGGGTATACTACGCTGGAGCGTACATCGATACGCCCAACAGTCGAGGTGAATGGTATTTGGGGAGGCTATATCGGCGAAGGTGCGAAAACCGTTCTTCCATCCAAAGCAACTGCAAAAATCAGTATGCGTCTAGTGCCAAATCAGGACCCGGATAAAATCACTGCGTTATTTACTGAACATATCAAGAGCATAGCGCCACCTTCTGTAAAGGTCAAAGTTACACCTCATCACGGGGGACATCCTGCTGTCACACCAACGGACACGATTGAATATAAGGCGGCATCAAAAGCAATGGAGAAAAGCTTTGGAAAAGCACCGCTGCCACAACGTTCTGGTGGCAGTATTCCTATCGTGGCTTTATTTGAGTCCGTACTCGGGGTAAAAACTGTTTTACTCGGATTTGGACTTGATTCTGATGCAATACATTCGCCGAATGAACACTACGGATTATTTAATTTTTATAAAGGAATTGAAACTATTCCTTATTACTTTATGTATTACGCTGAAATGAAAAAATCATGAAATTTTTAACAACAATATTTACCTTAATTCTACTTATGAGTAATTCTTTAACAGCCCAGGACCTTAAGACAGCGGATGATAGCTTAGCCTACAGTCTTGGCGTATTAATAGCAAACAATTTGGGTCAGGAAGGATTTACTGATCTTAATCCAGACCTGATTGCAGCAGGCTTAACTGCTACACTAAAAGGGGAGACGCCCTTATTAACGGTCGACGCATGTAATTCTATCGTGCGTGAAAGTGCAACAAAAAAGCAAATGAAACATCAAGAAACAAATAAAGCCAGTGGAGAAGCATTTCTCGCTGAAAACAAGAAACGGAAAGAAGTTGTATCCCTGGATAATGGACTTCAATACGAAATTCTTAAAGAAGGCGATGGCAAAATGCCAAAAGCTACAGATAAAGTCTTAGTCCATTATCATGGTACGTTAACGGATGGTACGACTTTCGACAGCTCTGTGGATCGTGGTGAGCCAATTACTTTTGGCCTTAATCAGGTGATCAAAGGTTGGACAGAAATCCTTCAGTTGATGCCAGTAGGCTCTAAGTGGAGAGTCTATATTCCTTATCAGATGGCTTATGGTGAGCAGGGAGCCGGTGGAGCGATCAAGCCGTTTTCTGCGCTAATCTTTGAGATTGAGTTATTAGGTATTGAGTAATCAGTTTTAAAAACGAAAGGTGATGTTGGAGATTGACATCCTTGCTGTAGTTCCTGAACTTCTGGAGGGTCCATTCTCTCATTCCATTCTGCATCGTGCTGAAGAAAAAGGGCTGTTAAAGGTTCGGGTCACTGACCTTAGAACTTTTGGTCATGGTAAGCACAAGCAAATAGATGATTACGCTTTTGGCGGTGGCGCGGGTATGGTCCTGCAGCCTCAACCGCTTGCAGATGCTATTATGCGCCTGCAAGCAGAACGCCCCTACGACGAAATCATCTACTTGACGCCGGATGGGCAAACTTTTAATCAATCAGCGGCTAACCAATTATCACTGAAATCAAGACTACTTTTTATCTGTGGTCATTACAAGGGTATTGACGAACGCATCAGGAGCAAGTTTGTCACAAAGGAAATATCCATTGGTGACTATGTGCTAAGTGGGGGTGAATTGGCAGCTGCAGTAGTTGTGGATGCCATAGGGCGGCTAATACCCGGTGTACTTTCTGATGAAACTTCCGCATTGACGGATTCTTTCCAGGATGATTTATTAGCACCACCGGTGTATACAAGACCTGCTGAGTGGGAAGGAATGAAAGTGCCTGATATCCTGTTAAGTGGGCATCAGGCTAAAATAGATCAGTGGCGATATGATCAAGCAATTGAGCGTACCAAAACGAGACGCCCTGATTTACTCGGTGAGGACTGACAATCGTCATGTTCTATATTTATGAATTCCAAAGAAAATAAACATGGTGCAATATTATTATACGGATGGTAAAGAAAGGTTTGGACCATTTTCATTGGAAGAATTGAAGGATAAACCAATCACCAAAGAAACGCTCGTCTGGAAAGAAGGATTGCCGGATTGGGTGAGCGCCAATACACTTTCAGATTTCAATTTCCTCTTTGTGGAAACGGAGATAAAATCATCTGCTGAGCCGAATGCGCCCACTAAAAGCATACCTCTTTCTGCCCCAAAAAACTGGTTGGTGGAATCCGTATTAGTGACTATTTTTTGTTGTTTACCGCTTGGTATTGTGGGCATCATCCTGGCGCTTTTAGTAGACACTTTATGGAAAGAAGGCCATCGGGAAGCTGCCGAGCGGATTAGCCAGGAGGCCGGCAGATGGGTGCGCTATGGCATTATTTTTGGCGCGATTGCTTTAGTGCTGTATATGTTGCTGATGTCAGCTGGTGTTTTGACCAGTTTGGGTGGAGGAATACCTGTTTAATTGAAGCTTTCGAAACATATAGTCATTGCCTTTGTACTTGGTGTTATACTTGTTTACGGATTACTCGACCCAACTATTTTTCCGTTCCCTCAATGTCCTTTTTTGGTTTTTACCGGATGGAAGTGTCCAGGTTGTGGGTCACAGCGTGCCTTACATCATTTACTTCATGGTGATATAGTCTCTGCATATGCTTTGAATAAGCTTTTTATTCCTTCGCTTTTGTATGTTCTCCTGGGCTATACGTTAATGTTTTTTTTTCAAAAACATTGGCTAAGCGTAAAGGATCAGTGGTTTGGTCGAAAAGCAGCTATCATCATTCTATTGATTATTTTGACCTACTGGGTTGGGCGCAATGTATATGGATAAAAAATGAAAAACACTGATCGACGTTATTATAATGGGTCAATCCATACATTCCGAGCATTATTAAAGGAGATGTACCTGATTCTACAGTAAGCTGCCAATACTTCATTAAATTCACGCTATGAATACGTATACAACACTGAAAACTGAGGTTAAAGACAATGTGCTCATACTGCGTCTTAATCGACCAGAAGCGATGAATGCGCTGAATGCACTTATGTTTGATGAACTGAATCTCTTTTTCTCGAAAGACTATGTTCACTATCAGGTAGGCTGCATTATCCTCACCGGTGAAGGCGAGAAAGCATTTGCAGCCGGAGCGGACATAAAGGAACTTCATGGACTGGATAGTACACAAGCTGAAGTACTCAGTAGCAAAGGCCAGAAGATATTCAGCCTGATTGAAAATTTTCACTTGCCGGTCATCGCTGCCGTAAATGGTTTTTCCCTAGGGGGTGGATGTGAATTGGCGATGGCTTGTCATCTTCGAGTCGCTTCAGCCAAAGCACGTTTTGGGCAGCCTGAGGTTAATCTTGGCATCATTCCGGGCTATGGTGGGACGCAGCGATTGGTTCAGTTGATAGGGAAAGGAAAAGCAATGGAGTTTTTATTGACCGGGGACATGATCTCCGCTGATATAGCCCTTGCATTAGGGCTTGTAAATTACGTTGTTGATCCGGAAGAATTATTGGACAAAGCTTTTGAACTAGCAAATAAAATGAACACCAAAGGCCCGTTGGCTTTAAAAGGAGTTATTCAATGTGTGAATGGTTATTTCACGCCTGGCGTTGATGGTTATTCCCTCGAGGCACGAACTTTTGGGGATATTGCTAACTCTGAAGATTTTAATGAAGGAACAAGCGCTTTTATTGCGAAAAGGAAAGCTGAATTTAAAGGTATCTGATGTACGAATTTCACCAGGATAAGGACCGGTATTTTGATATGCAATACCGCGTAACGAAGGAATATATTCTTCCTTTTTTACAAGAACATATGCCGGGTCAAACCTGGGATCGTGTCCTTGAAATTGGTTGTGCAGAAGCTGGCGTGCTAAAGTGTTTCCTTGAAAATGGTTCCTTTTGCACCGGCGTAGAGCTTTCCCAAAGCAGAATTGAAGCAGCCGAAGCGTATCATCAACAAGCGCTTGATGAGGGGCGGGTGGAGTTTGTTAACCGCAACATATTTGATATCGATCCTGAACATGATCTTGGTGGAAAGTATGATTTGGTCATCCTAAAAGATGTCATTGAACATATACCGGGGCAATTGGAATTTATCGCTCAGCTCTCCCTCTTTTTAAATCCGGGAGGCAGCATCTTTTTTGCCTTTCCACCATGGCATATGCCTTACGGTGGTCATCAGCAGGTCTGTAAAAACAAGTGGCTAAGCAAACTCCCTTACTTTCATTTGTTACCTGGATTTGTATATAAAGCAATGCTCAAACTAGGCGGTGAATCCAAGCTTACAATCGATGATCTCATGGAGGTCAAAACCACAGGGATCAGTATTGAACGGTTTGAAAAGTGTATTCGGAAAAACAGATTCCAAATAGTTGCCAAACAGCATTACCTCTTTAATCCAATCTATCAATACAAGTTCAATGTAAAACCTAAGCGACAGAACAAATTAGTCAGTCGCATTCCCTGGTTAAGGAATTTCTTTACTACTGGCGTTTATTATATCGTCAAAACAGGATAGGACTTGGTTCCTTATTTCACATTCGCAAATAAAGCATCAATCGTATTATAAGAAACACTGTGATAGTTTGGACGTGCTTCTGTAAAAATACTTTTGGCTTCTTCCGTCATACCTGATTCAATCATCGCCGTATATAAAGGCGTAAGGAATTTTCTTCTGCCTACCTCGACAAGGAATGTGCGGAGGGAAGGAACGATTGTCTTTCCATATCCTTGATAGATCGCCAGTTTATACCATGCGGCCTGAATTTCGCGATTGCCACTATGGGTCAAATCAAATGCTTTATCCAAATCCTGCATTTGCCCAATCGAAAGACTATATGGTAAGGCTTTAATAAAGTGCAACCACTCGTGCGTGGTCCATGCTTCTGTCTTTAACGATCCTGCTGATTTTCCAGCAATAAAGGAAGTTGCTTGTTCTCCAACAACGGTAAATCGTTCAGAACTCACGATAGGACAATTTTCTGGCAATCCGGGCCCATATATCCACTCATCAATATTGATGTCAACATCATTCGGTGCCAAAAGATTTGTCTTCAGGTAGGCGACAAATTTTTCGGTCGTCATAGATTGAAATTCATGGTCTTTAAAGTATGCTTTCAAAAATGCGTCAAAGGTGGCTCTCCCTACTTCTTTTTCGAGCATCATGAGAAAGTGTGCCCCTTTTTCATAAGCGATGTCCGTCATACCTTCATCAGGATTCCTACCGGCCAGATCAAGAAAAAGATGCGTGTCTTTTTCATCCAGATCCTCGACGGTTTCGACTAATCCCTGATACCCGAGGCTGATCAGCATACTGGCATAAGATTTACCATAGACAGCTTCCATTATTCTTGATTCAAAATAAACGGTAAAACCTTCGTTCAGCCAGAAGTCATTCCAAGTCGCATTAGTGACCAGATTTCCTGACCAACTATGCGCCAGTTCATGGGCGATTAAGGCGACCAATGATTTGTCCCCCGCAATAATGGTTGGGGTGGCAAAAGTCAATCTAGGATTCTCCATTCCACCAAACGGAAAAGAAGGAGGCAAAACGATGACATCATATCGCTCCCATTTGTAGGGTCCGTAAAGCGCTTCTGCTGCGGTCACCATATCCTCCATATCGCCTAATTCGAAAGCTGATTTAGCAAGCATGGAAGGTTCTGTATATACACCCGTTCGATCGCCCACTGCTTTAAACTCAAGATCGCCAATAGCCAATGCAATTAAGTAGGGTGGTATGGGTTGTGCCATGGTGAATTGGTAAACACCCGTCCCATTATTTTTTTGTGGATTAGAAGCACTCATGACAGCCATGAGCTCCTTCGGGACAGTGATTTTGGCATCATAGGAAATTCTAATGCCAGGACTATCTTGAATCGGTATCCAGGTACGTGTCAGTATCGCCTGACCCTGCGTAAAAAGGTATGGGCTTACTTTACCGGCTGTCTGGGATGGATTCAACCACTGCAATGCTTCAGCATGGGGCGGTGTCGTATAGGTGATCACTACTTTTTTTGATTTCTCTGTGACTGGGACAGTTAAGGGCTGACCAAATATATCCTTCTCCTCACCGAGTGTAAAGTCAACTTGTTTACCGTCAACAGTTACCTTTTGTATATTCAATTCTTTGGAATCAAATACAATGTGTTTAGCCCCTGCAAAAGCGTTAATGTCATACGTTGCACTCCCACTTAATGTTTTTGCTCCAAAATCAGCACGCAGATCAAGTGAAAGATGTGTTATAATGGCTTCATTTGGTTGAGCATAGGAATGCGTATCCATGATGTGCATTTCATTTTCAGTGACGGAATCATCTGTTTTCTTCTCGCTATTGCAATTTGAAAACAGTAAAACGATAGAGGTGTATAGGAAGATATTATAAATTGATTTCATTTTTTAGATTGTAATGGTTTTATAAAAATGGTGAAGTTCTGTTTGCGTATTTAATGTAAATATTATTTGTCATAATGCCTACCGGATCGATCAATGAGCGTGCTTGCTGCTTGTTGCGTCCCCATCATGAGAATATCCTGTACGTTGACATGTGGTGGTCTTGAGGCCATGAAATAGATCGCTTCAGCCACATCTTTTGACGTTAAGGGATTGAAATCATTATAGATTTTAGCCTTCTCCTGATCCCAATCAAAACGCACTCTCGCAAATTCGGTTTCCTCTACATGTGCAGGGGATACCTGCGAAACCCGGATGCCATGCATATACAAATCTGTTCGGATAGCTTTTGTGAGGGCTTCCACTGCAAATTTAGTAGCGCAGTACACATTGCCTTTAGGATAAACTTCTTTACCTGCCGTAGAGCCAAGATTGATAATGTGTCCTGACTTACGAGCCACCATACCCGGGCTGATCAAACGCGTCATGTACAACAAGCCTTTGATATTCGTGTCGATCATCTGTTCCCAATGTTCAAGGTCACCTTCATCAATGCTATTGAGGCCTCTGGCTAAACCCGCATTGTTTATCAGAATATCCACTGGTCGGTTGATCTTTGCCACCGCTTCAGCACATTCCACTTGATGACGTATATCAAAACATAAAGTAATTACTTCAATCTGAAAGGTTGATTCAAGTTCTGATTTTAATTCATCCAAACGGTCTTCTCTTCGAGCCGTCAGAATTAAATCTATACCATGCGCAGCAAACTCCCTTGCCGTAGCTAAACCAATTCCACTGGTGGCGCCTGTTATTAATGCACACTTACTCATCAATCAGATTTTATTTTATCGACCAAATCAGAAAATTCTTTTTTAAAGGCTTCATATCCTGAAGTGGCCGGACCAGAAAATCCGGTATGAATAGCTACTACATGATTTTCTTTATTGAGAAAAATGAGGGTTGGGTAGGCGATTACTTTATTTAGCATCGGCAAGGTCTTACTTGCTTCTGCTTTATTACTGGATCCACCATAAACGACAGGGTAGGGAATATTCATTCTTTTAATGTACCGGCTGATCGTCTCGTTGGCAACTGAAATATCAGCATGCTTTTCAAATGAAAGTCCAAGTAATTCAAATCCAGGATTAGGATTTTCTTTTAAATAGTTTGTCAGAAAGATAGTTTCGTCTTTGCAATTTGGGCACCATGTCCCCATAATCTGAATGATCTTTGGCCGTCCGGCATAATTACCCTCATTGGTATTGATGATTGCACCAGATGGATCAGGCAAAGAAAGCGTAAAGGGTGCTTCATTCACCATTTGGGTCATCCTCATCGGATCACCAATATCTTTTATATCAAACGTATCCGTGCGCGTTGCCTGCCAATACGTTTTATAATGACTGCCCGACCGATAAATTCCAGTCAATTGCCCATCGGGTAATATTTTGGCTTCATAAAGGAAAGCATGGCTACCATCGAAAACAGAAAGAAAAAGCCGATCCCCATGCACTGTGCCTTCAAGAAATCGATCGTCGCCGGTAGCCGATAAAAAAGTGCCGGTGAGCTTATTTCCATCTTGTTTAAACTCGCCAATTTTTTGTTGAGGCTCTTCCGTCTCAATACCAAAAGTACAAGCCCATTTTCCTGATAGGTCAGCCACAGGAGGTTCCGGTAATTGAAAGAATCGATAATCCTGACTATGCAACGCCTTGAATTGAATTCTATAATCCTTGCGGTTTTTTAGAATCCACCACCCTTCAATCGCATCCTCCTCATACTGTGCTGCAATATAGCTGTCATATATCGGGAACTCAATACGGATGGTATCCCGGGCTGTTCTTCTATCAACGCCCATAAATATATCATTGACGATGATGCGTTCTTCCCCGTTGTGAATCACTATGTGGAATGAATCAGGTTGATCATAGACCACTTCAAAATTAAAGGGCAATTCACCTTTTGACTGCTCATCAAAATCATCTGTATTACTGGACAATGTCAGTACGCCCCGCCAGATACCAGGAGGTATCTTTTCATAATGCTCCCCGAATGTAAGACAGGAAAGATTGGCGGTAATTACAATAAATACTAAAAGCCATTTCGTCATTCGCATCATGCTTTATCCCCAACGAAATGATGTCCTTTATCTCTAAACAGGACATTAAACGTAGTCAGGCTTCCGTAAATTCTGGTGATATATTGTTGAAGTTCGATTTTGTCTTCGTCATTGAGCTTGTTATTGCTATTTATTTTCTGTTCCATGACACGCAGTCGATCCCGCAGCATCACGATTTTATGGAAGAATGTTTCAACCGGTATATCTTTTGATTTCAATGCTTTATCATAAGGAATAAGCGACATCGACCCGCCTTTCCATTTATCGCCAATAAGGACCACCTCAGTAACTTCGCCCCACATCTTCAGTATGCGCATTAATGATTTTTCAGCATCATTCCAAGTGACAGCCTCTTCTGCTTCTACATGGTCAATGATCTCCCATTCCCGATAATCTTTACCTACTGTTTTTGTACCATATACAATGAAGGTAACATCATAGGCTACCGGATGAAGTCGAATAATCACTCCATCACCATATGCCGGGTGGTTGACACGTGAACCTACACCAAGCAGTTCATTTGAATCTGACATAAATTATTTAATTTTTCAATGGTGTAAAAATAGCGAATCGTATGACTAATTCAGTAAAGACAAAACACTATACCGTATTTATAAAACTCAAATCAGCACCTTAAGTTTTCAATCCTCTGAGCATCTCCCGTTTTCCAGGAGGTCCGGACAGCCGTTCCACTACAAAACCAGAAGCCTGCATCTTTCGCCTTGCCTCACCTTGAGCACAATAAGTCACAATACAGCCCTTTGGCTTAAGCCACTTAAATAAATTGTCAAAAATACCTTGCTCCCAAAGTTCAGGTTGGGCGCCAGGGGAAAAAGCATCAAAAAATATGCAGTCAAAGGATTGATCACTAGTAATGGCAGAAAGCACTTTCAATTTCTCAAATTGGTACAACTCCGCTTTGAAACTGTCATCACTATGCATTCGAAGGTATATTTCCCGTTCTTCAACGTGCGCAAGATATTCGGGATAAGTAAGTTTTTGCGCTATATCAAAAGCAATAGGAAAGGCTTCCAGGCCGGTGTATTTAACTTCTTTAGCGTGTTTTAATGAGAATAAGTAGGCAAGAAATGCATTTAAGCCTGTTCCAAATCCTAATTCGAGGATAGCGATGGAGGGTTTTTCAAGTTGTGTGTTTAATCCATGCTGGATAAAAACATGTTTGCTCTCAGCTACAGCCCCATAGGCGGAGTGATATAGTGCATCGTAAGACCGACTATACAATGTATCAGAACCGTCACACGTAGTGACAATAAATACATCATCCCAACCTAGCGTCGGAGAGATGTCATTAGAGGTCATTCTTATCGGTTATAGGTGGTTTGGTGTCTGGTTCACCGGTTTTTGTTCGAAAACCGGTATGCTTGTGTTCTATTTCCCGAGTTTGGTGAGGGAAATTAGCAGGTAGGGTCTACGCTAGCAGGTACATCTATACTGGCCTCTACTGAAAAATCGCTTGGGCAGCCATAGCCTCTATTACAACTTGTGGTCATTGCCACACAGGCTATCAGACCCACAGCAATCAGAATGAACTTTAAAGAAGATACTTTCATGTTTGACAATGCTTTAATTTACTTTTGGTAATCAACAGTTAATAGATATAAATCGTTTTAAAGTGCGAAAATATTTCATTCTGACGGCTTTTTCTTTAAAAATTGCGAAATCAGGCATAAATAACTGAAAATGAGGATACATTTTGTAGCAATTGGGGGTAGTATCATGCATAGTTTGGCAATTGCCATGCATGAAGCTGGCCATGAGGTAACAGGGTCTGATGACGAAGTTTATGAGCCAAGCAGGACCAGGTTAGCTGAAAAAGGACTTTTGCCGGCAGAAATGGGATGGAATCCTGACCGGATACAAAGCAATATTGATGCTCTGGTTTTAGGAATGCATGCCCGAATTGACAATCCCGAACTACGCCGTGCACAGGAGATTGGGGTTAAAATATCCTCTTTCCCGGAGTTTATCTTCAATATATCCCAGGATAAAATGAGAATTGTTGTCGCCGGCAGTCATGGCAAAACCTCAACCTGCGGTATGATCGCTCATGTGCTTCAAGAATCGGGGATCAAAGCAGATCGCATGATAGGCGCAAAAATCGGTGTGTTAGATCCGGTTGTCCTGACAGATGCAAGCACGATCGTGCTCGAAGGGGATGAGTACCTGAGCAGTCCGATTGATCCAAGACCAAAGTTTTTCCACTATCATCCACAGATTACTGTCATCACAGGTATAGCGTGGGATCATATGAATGTATTTCCCACCTACGCTTCCTATGTCGAACAGTTTCAATTGCTGATTGAATCATTAGGGACGACAGATACGCTAATCTATTGTGCTGCCGATCCTGAGTTGGTTGACTTAATAGAACAAATTCAGCCGATTTGTGTCTGTGTGCCTTACACAACCCATACCTATGAATTAACGGATCAGCAAGTCATTGTCAAAAATGAATCAGGAGATCCCTTTCCACTTAAAATATTCGGGAAACATAATCTTCAAAATCTTAAGGCAGCACAACTGGCTACCGCCTGTATTGGTTTGTCCAAAGAAGATTTTTACCCTGCTATTCAATCATTTACCGGTGCCAGTAAACGGCTTCAGCTACTGCTCCAGGCTGGAAAAATTACTGCTTATCAAGATTTCGCTCATGCCCCCTCAAAAGTCACGGCAACCGTAAATGCTGTACGGGAGAAACATCAGGGTGCCTATATTATCGCGTGCCTTGAATTACACACTTTTAGTTCACTTAATCCGGATTTTTTACCCCAATACAAAGATGCCCTGATAGAGGCGGATACAAAGATCGTATACTACAGCCCGCATACGTTGCAGGTCAAAAAGCTACCTGACCTTTCCAGTGATCAATTATCGAAATATTTCAATGCGATGGATCTACAAGTAGCCACCAGTCGTGAGGAACTTGAAACGCTGGTAGGTCGTTTAGAGAAGAAAAACAATACCGTTCTGCTTTGGATGAGCTCCGGTCGGTTTGATGGTTTAGACATTACGAAAGCATCAAAGGCATTCGAATAGAATCGCTAATCTGTTTTGAGCGCTTCTGTGATTTGTTCCATTGACCAGGCATCATCAAGTTGGTACGTTGCAATGCTGGTTCTGATCAGTCCCGAAAGATGTGCTCCGCATCCGATGCCCTCACCGATATCATGTGCTAAGGAACGAACGTAGAAACCACTACCGCAGTGAACGGTGAGATTGATCAGAGGGGCTGCATAGTGATTTAGCTTTAAATCAAATACTTCCACATTTCTTGGTTCTACAATGACTTCCTTTCCAGCTCTCGCAAGGGCATAGAGCGGTGTACCATTTTTCTTAATGGCAGAAAAAATTGGTGGATATTGTTCAAACTTGCCGGTAAAAGGCTTTAGCTCTATTTCAATGTTTTGGTTGGTTAAAACCGGGACTTCTTTCTGTGCGATGATCGCACCTTCGGCGTCATAAGAGTCCGTTTCAATTCCAAGGGTAATTTCAGCGGTGTATTTTTTATCCAATCCGGTAAGCTCCGTAAGCTTTTTGGTCCACGACCCAGTGCATATCAAGAGAAGGCCTGTAGCCATTGGATCGAGCGTTCCGGAATGCCCGACTTTAATCTTTTTGATCCCATATTTATGGCGTATCAAACCTCTGATCTTATTGACAACATCAAAAGAAGTCCACCCTTTAGGTTTGTTGACAAGCAACATAGCGCCTGATAAGTAGTCAGCTTCTTTAAGGTTTGTAATAAAAGGAATAGCCATTTGCATTACCCTTTTAGGACGAATAAGCGAAGTAGAATCGCAAGTATGCCAACAACCAAACAATAGTATCCGAAGTAGCGCAACTTGGCGTTTTGTACGATTTTAATCATCCATTTACAGGCGGCAATACCTACGAAAAAAGAAAAGGTAAACCCTAATAACATGGGGAAAGCATTATCGGCTGTTGTATCAAATTCGCCACTGGCAAAATCTTTAGCAATTTTCCCGAAGATGAGTGGGATAACCATGAGGAAAGAAAATTGTGCGACCTCCTTTCGGTTTATCCCAAGAAATATTCCAGTGGCAATAGTAGCGCCTGATCTGGAAACACCAGGAAGAATAGCAATTGCCTGAGCAACACCAATGATCAAAGCACGAATCGAAGAAAGAACCTGTGTCTTTGGTTTCGTATGATCGGAAAGGATCAAAACAACTCCGGTCAATAAAAGCATACAGGACACCAGGATGATTTGGCGGTTAAATAAGGCAGTAATCTGTTCATCCAGGGTAACGCCAATAATCACTGCTGGAATCATGGAAATGATAATCCAGAAAATATACTTTCTGCCTTCAGGTTTGTTTATTTTTTGAATGAGTTCCAGAATATACCTTCTAAAGACCCAAACTGTAGCCAGGGCTGTTCCAAAATGAAGCACTACCGTCATCAGGAAACTCTGGGAAGCAGATTCTGTATCGCCCAAAAGCCATTTAGCTAGTTCAAGATGTCCGCTACTGCTGACAGGCAAAAACTCAGTCAATCCCTGGATTATTCCAAGGATGATGGCTTCAACGTATTCATTCATTCGGAGAGACTAGCTTACTTTTTTAAAATAGCATATATCTGCATGCCCAATCCGGCAAGGATAATGATTGGCGCAAGGGTGATCCGGATCGGACTGTAGATGACACTTTCATCCCAGACACTCGGATCTTTCATACCACCACCTAACATCAGGATTAAGCCTACTGTTATCATTGCACAACCAATACCAATATACAAATAGGTCTGCTTGGTAAAAAGTAATGGAAATTCCTGAACATTACGCGTATTGGCACGTCTTTGGGATTGGTTACCAGAATGCTTGTTGGCAACTATTTTCCTTTTCGATGATGATGTTTCTTTTGCCATAGTGTTTATATAACGAGACTCAAAGATATGTAATTCAAGGGTTTTAAGCGTTAAATAGGGTTAATTGTGGTACTGGTCTGCTTTGCAGGCAATCTTCACCCTTTTTATTAGGGCATTATTCAACTGGCCAAATATGTTATGTTTGGACACCGATTGAATGTCGAGTGGATACCAATCGCTTCATTGTTCATAAAACCATTGCCAAAAACGCTAGTCGCCATTTATGTCCCCAATTAAATTCAAAATCCCTCAGGTATTTATTTTCCTGTTTCTCATCATCCTTTTTTGCTCCGTTTTAAGTTATATCATTCCGTCCGGCAGTTTTGACAGAGAGAAAAAGGTGATCCATAAAATAGAACAAAGCGTAGTCAAACCCGGAACCTATAAAGAAATTCCTAAACACTTTTCGGCAAAAGGACTTCTCATGGATGATCCATTAGAAGGAGCAGCTTCTCCTGTATCCGTCATGGGACTATTGACAGCAATTCCTAAAGGGTTAAGACATTCCGCTGCACTCGTTTTTTTTGTTTTTATTATAGGCGCTGTTTTTAATCTCATCATTGAAACAAAAACGATCCATGCCGTGCTGGCCTGGCTCATCGTAAAATTCAAAAACTCCACCACCTTACTATTTTTTATTGTGTACACCGCGATCTCAATCGGGAGTGCCTTTATGGGGATCATTATGGAGCTAATTCCCCTGGTGCCAATTATTGGCTTACTGGCAAGAAAAAAAGGGTATGATTATATGTTTGGTTTTGCATTAGTTGCGGTACCTCTTTTTATAGGCTGGTCTACAGCAACGACAAATCCCTTTAATGTTCAAATCGCACAACAGATTGCGGAACTTCCGATCGGCAGTGGAATGCTTTTACGATTTGTTGTGTTTTGCATAGGCATCTTCATCGGTTTTACTTTTCTGATGCGCTATGGGAATCAGGTAAAGAATAAGAAACGCGAGCCTTTTCTCCCTGATATCAGCGTAAAAGATGCGCTGGATGATGATTTTATTAAACTTAAGTTGACCAGAAAACATCTAATGATTTTGGTCACGCTGATAGTAGGTTATGGCGGTATATTGACAGCGGTCCAATTATTGGGATGGGGGTTGATAGAAATGAGCGGTGGATTTTTGGGCATTGCAATTGTGGTCATCTTCATCAGTAGGATGACAGGCGATGAGGCGATGGAGGTTTTTACAAAAGGCCTTGCTATCATGATTATTCCTGCTTTGGTGATAGGGGTTGCAAGAGGGATTTCGATCGTAATGATGGAAAGTGAGATCATGGACACCATATTATATCATACGTCTAATGGTTTAGCCGGTTTGCCGCGATCTTTTGCGACTATTGGCATGCTTATTTTTCAATCCTTTCTTAATTTCTTTATTCCTTCTGCGTCAGGGCAGGCATTGGTATCGATGCCACTGATGACACCTTTAGCCGATTTGCTCAATATTTCAAGGCAAACCGCAGTATTGGCTTTTGTTTATGGCGATGGGTTTTCGAATATGATTATCCCTACGAATGGCTTATTGGTGGCGATGCTGAGTATTTCCCGAATACCTTTTGGCAAATGGTTTCGGTTTATACTTCCTTTGTTTGGGATTCTGATTGTTATGTCCATTTTGACTATGGCATTTGCTATTTGGTCAGGTTATTAATGGTTTCGCAATTCTAATCCACATTTTCCCCTATTTTTGCTGGCAAATAAACTTAAAGTCTCCCTGTATTGGCTATAGAAGTATCAAACCTCTCCAAACATTTTGGGTCTCAGGTCGCTGTGAACGATGTCTCTTTCCAGGTCGGAAAAGGGGAGATCCTTGGTTTCCTCGGACCGAACGGAGCAGGCAAGACCACCACCATGCGGATGATTACCGGATATCTAAGTTCAGATACCGGAGAAATTACAATAAACGGTACGCAGGTTTCTGAAGAAAATCACAATATCAGAGCTTCAATTGGCTATTTACCGGAAAACAACCCATTGTATTTGGATATGTATGTACGGGAATACCTGAGCTACGTAGCCAGAATTTACAAAATCAAGCATCCAAAAGATAGGATCAAAGAGGTCCTTGGGATGACGGGACTGACATCTGAAAGCCACAAGCTCATCCGATCGCTTTCAAAAGGGTATCGGCAACGAGTCGGTTTAGCGCAAGCGATACTTCACGATCCCGAGGTGCTAATTTTGGATGAACCTACCTCTGGTCTTGATCCGAACCAATTAGTAGAGATTAGACAGCTCATACGGACGCTGGGAAAAGAAAAGACCATCCTTTTATCTACGCATATTATGCAGGAAGTACAAGCATTATGTGATCGGGTAGTGATTATTAATAACGGATTGATTGTAGGAGATGGTAATATCCAAATGCTGAGTGACAATCTTCATAATAAATATAGCGTCAATGTAACTTTCTCTCGCTCTGTGGTAGATCAAACACTATCGGGAATTAAAGGCTACGAAACGCATGAAAGTCTTGGGGGTAATCGTTATATCATAACGGGAACAAAAGACACCCTGAATGAATCCATTTTTGATTTTGCTATCAGCAAGAATCTTAAAATTCTGGAGATGAGCACCAATAGAGATAGTGTGGAAAATATTTTCCAGCAACTCACTAATAAGATCTCATGAGGGCAATCTATTTGAGAGAATTAGGGAGTTATTTCAGCTCCATGATCGCCTATATTACGGTTGGCTTATTGCTGGCTGTGCTAGGGCTAGTATTGTGGGTATTTCCTGACTTTAGTTTACTTCAAACACCTTTTGCAAGTATTAATGCGCTTTTTGAAATTGCCCCGATGATTTTTATTTTTCTCATCCCTGCATTTACAATGCGAACGTTTGCTGAAGAGCGACAAGCCGCTACCTTAGAAATTTTACTAACCAGACCGATTTCGCCTTGGAAGATTGTTTTTGGAAAATACCTGGCGACAATTACATGGCTCTTTATCGCTTTGCTTCCGACCATTATTTATGTTATCTCGATTTATCAATTGGGTTCACCTCCAGGCAATATTGATTTAGGACAAATCGCAGCTTCTTATTTAGGTTTGTTTTTCCTTGGTGCTGTGTTCTGTGCAGTTGGTGTTTTTGCCTCATCGTTAACCGCCAATCAGATCGTTGCATTTGTGATGGCTGTTTTCCTTTGTTTTCTATTGTATTATGGGTTTTATTTTATGAGTAAAATGGCTTCGTTTACAAGCGGATTGGATGGCATCATAGAATCACTGGGGATTGACTACCATTACCATTCGATAAGTCGTGGCGTGATTGATACACGTGATTTGATGTATTTCATTTGTTTAATCGGCTTATGTCTTACATGGACATGGGTCTCCATAAAAAAACGCAACTGATCGCTGATGGCCGGAATCTTCTCACAGGAACACAGAAAGGTATTGACATCAGGTTTGCTGATATCCGGCATACTCATATTCTTATACATCGGTTCGCAATGGGTGCATACCACCATTGATGCCACTGAAGAGCGACGGTTTACGCTTTCTCCAGCCACCAAAACACTTCTTCAGGGATTGGATGATAAAATCTATATCAAAGTTTTACTGGATGGCAGATTTCCTGCTGGATTTAAGCGCTTGCAAGAATCTACCGAAGATATGCTGAGAAGGTTTGCACAGGTTAGTTCGGAAATCGAATACAATTTTGAAAATCCGAATGACGGTACCATGGAGGAAGTGAATGAGCGTCGCAACCAATTAGCCAAAGAAGGGCTCATTCCCACCAAGCTTCGCATCAGTGATGCGGCGGGTGCTTCCTCACAATATATTTATCCTTTTGCGATTATCAATTACGGAACAAGGAATATCCCTGTGACACTACTGCAAGATGATATCCCCGGGGCGGATAAGGAGGTTATTCTGAATAATAGTATTGGCTTGCTGGAATATAAACTGGCGGATGGAATACAAAAGATAAAAGCAAAAAGCAGAAGACTGGTCGCCTTTACTACCGGTCAGGGAGAATTGAACAGATTGCAAACGGGCTCTTTTGAAAAAGATTTAGCAAATGCTTATGCCATCAATCGAATCAATCTGGATAGTGTGGTACAGATTCCGAAAGATATTAAAGTATTGATCGTTGCCAAGCCAACGAAAGCATTTTCAGAAGTAAAACTGTTTATGTTGGACCAGTATATAATGAACGGTGGGCATGTGCTTTTTCTAGTGGATCCGCTTACCGTTTCACTTGATAGTATTGGAAATAACAGATATTACATTCCACCGCCAAATGAATTGGGTTTGGATCCTTTATTATTTAAACTGGGCGCCCGCATCAATGCAGATCTTGTTTTGGATTTGCAATGTACACGTATACCAATGGTGGTGGGGATGCAGGGTGACAAACCCCAAACAGAATTATTCCCCTGGTATTATCATCCGTTGATTTCCAGTATTTCAGATCATCCGATTACAAAGGGATTGGATCGAATTCAGTTAGAATTTCCCGGTAGCATTGATACCATTCAGACATCCACGTCAATTAAAAAAACAATATTGCTCGCCTCATCGAAGTATAGCAGAATACAGCTGACGCCTGTTCGACTAAACTTTGATATCCTTCGGGAAGAGCCAGATCCGAAATTGTTTAACAAAGGACCAAAGGCTTTCGCTGTCATGTTGGAAGGTGCTTTTGGATCTTATTATCAGAATAGGATGTCCAATGAACAGCTAAAAGTGCTTGACGATGCCGGTATGCCTTATAAAGCTTCAGGAGAGGCATCAAAAGTGCTTGTGGTGTCGGATGGGGATATCATAAAAAATCTTGTCAATCCGAGTACCGGTGAAACTGCTCCTTTGGGTTACAACAAATACGAGAACACTTCTTTTACGGGAAACAGAGATTTTCTGTTGAACACGATTGAATACATGTTAGACGAGAACGGCGTACTTGAAGCCCGATCAAAAGATATTAAACTGCGCCTGTTGAATGCTGTCAAAGCTAAAGAAGAGAGCACCAAATGGCAGCTGATTAATATACTTGGTCCATTGTTACTCATCATGTTATTGGGTGTGCTCTATCAGGTATTGAGAAAACGCAAATACAGTCAGCGAGCCACCTAAGCATAATTTATTAGCTCAAGGATTACATATCAGCAGTTTGAAGTCGTTTTGTCCTGGGAGATGTGATATATTGTATACTGAGCACAAAAAATGCTGTAAAAAAAAGCAGCTGTTAATATTTAAAAATGAAAAAGAACCTAATTCTGTTAATCTTACTTTTGTTGTCGGTCATTGTTGTGTATGTGGTGTATAGCAAGAAGGCGGATACTTCGACGACCATCGACAGAGCAGAAAGCAATTTTAAAATTGATGACATTAGCCAGATCGGTCGAATTATACTAAGCCAAAAGGATGGTTCAAGATCGGATTTAAAAAGATCAGGAGATCATTGGTTGATCAATGATGCGCACAGAGCCAGACAAAGTAATGTGGATCACCTGCTGACCGCTATCCAAAAACAGCATTTGGAACACATTCCTAATAAAGCTGCTGTTGCTAACATATTGCCCTCGATGGCGGTGACCGGAGTCCACGTAGAAATATTTGATACAAAAGGAAATGAACTTCTGAATTATTATGTTGGTGGTGTAACCCAGGACGAACGGGGGACTTTTTTCCTAAAAGAGGGCACCGCTCAACCGTATTGTTTGTTTCAGCCTGGCTTTGATGGTGGGCTTCGGGCCCGCTATGTGTTACGGCCGGTAGACTGGCGGGATGTGCGATTCTGGATGGAAGACATCGATCAAATTGACACCCTGAAAGTGCATTACCCTAAGCAGCGGGAAAACTCATTTGTTATCACGAAAAAAGGGAATGAATATGAAGTTACACCAATGTTCACGACAACCCCATTACAGAGTGGAAAGGTGACAAACCGTGTCAAGTCATATTATACTTTGCTCACCCAATTAGCATGTGAAGATTACATGAATGATGCGCAAGAAAGGGATAGTGTCCTTCAGTCCGTGCCATTTATGGAAATGCAAATGATATATCCGGACAAAACATCGGCACTAACATTTTTCCCAATTCATTCCATAGTTACATCAGAGTTTTCTCCTTCTGTAACCCGTTATTTTATAAATTATGAAGATCATGATTTTATGATTGGGCAACACAATGTATTAAAAGGAGCGTTTCGTTCGTATGGCTATTTCTTTGGTGAATGATCTCTACATGGATATATATAGCTGTTTTTATCACCAGTTCGGATTGGGGATTTTTTGGTCATCGGTTGATCAATCGGCTTGCTGTGTATACTGTGCCTACGGAAATGCTGGGGTGGTACAAACCCAATATTGATTTTATTGCTGATCATGCTGTAGATCCGGATAAACGGCGTTATGCCTCAAAACACGAGGCGGTGCGTCATTACATTGATCTGGATCACTGGGGCGCATTACCTTTTGATCATGTTCCGAGAAAATGGGATGAGGTTTTGGCATTAAATGCTGAACTGTTTACCATCAAAGGCGGAGATACGACCTATCTTCTGAAAGCATATCCTTATCAAATATGGAAGGATAGTCTTCCTGACTTTAAAGCCCGTTTGCAGCTTGTTAGAAACTTTTATTTAGGGCAATATTACAATGATAATGCTACGATCCCTTGTGATAGCGCTAAAATCCTTTTTCCTAAAATCAATTGTCAGGATGGTATCTCTATTTACATAGCAGATGCCTTTTCGGCTTACGGCATTGTTCCCTATCACTTACAGTCTATGTTGTTCAAACTGACAAAGGCCTTTAAAGAAAATGATTTAAATAAAGTCTTGCGAACATCTGCAGAAATTGGACACTATATCGCTGATGCCAGTGTGCCACTTCATACCACTTCAAATTATAATGGACAACTAACAGATCAACTAGGCATACATGCTTTTTGGGAAAGCAGAATTCCTGAGCTCTTTGCATTGGATGAATTTGATATGGTGGTTGGACAGGCGACCTACATCAAAGATCCCGAGACTTACTTTTGGAATATCGTGCTTAGCAGTCATGAAGAAGTAGAGCGCGTATTGAGTCTGGAAAAGGAATTAAGCAAAACGTATCCTTCAGATCAACAGTATTGCTTTGATAATCGACTCAATAAAAGTACGCGTACGCAATGCGTTGAGTATGCCAGAGCTTATGCACAGGCTATGGATAACATGGTTGAAGAGCGTTTTCGAATTGCCGTAAAAGCTGTTGGGGATGCATGGTATACCGCTTGGGTGGATGGTGGACAACCTATTCCGCCGGGTCAAAAAGCAATTACGCAGGGCACTACAGAAGATGAAGAACTGGATCGCGCTGTGCAATCCGGCGCTACGCTAGGTCGCGAACATGGGAATTAAGAAAAACATGGTTTAGATTGAATGCCGAGATGTCAAGTCATCAATCTTCCCCTTCGTAGTATAATTTAAAATCATCGATATCACGTCGCTCTCTTTTGGTCGGACGACCAGCCCCTTTTTCCCTTCGTTCGGGAGAGGCTTTACCAATAAACCAGTTTTTATATTTATTCAGTTCTTCAGTTGGCGTCAAATCTTCATAGCATGGTTTAGCCAATACAGCTGAGACTCTTTTTTCTATCAGGGAAACCACTTTGTACTTTAAGCGAAAACCATCTTTAAGCACGTCAATGATATCATCGACCTGGACCATGGTGGATGGCTTAACGTTTACCTCTCTGATCTTTACCTTTCCACTTTTACAAGCTTCCGTAGCAATGCTTCGTGACTTGAAAATTCGAATAGACCATAAATACTTATCCACTCTTACTTTATCCGGCATTGAAGTATTTTTAGGCTGCTAATTCTTCCTGCATCCACTCTTTGGCCATAAACATCGTCCCAAATGGGATGATCGATGCCAGAAAAGCCTTTGCCATCCATTTTAAATTTTTATTATAATCATTGTAGACGAGGAACATCCAAATGATGAAAGCAACAAATAGGGCTCCATGGAGACTGCCCACAATTCGTACAGGAAGCGGTATGTCCATCATGTATTTTAACGGCATGGCTATAAATAATAAAGCGAGGTACGAGAGACCTTCCAGCCAGGCTATTTTCCTAAAATAGGAAAACGTTTTCTTTGATTGCATAAACGGTATTTTGATTTATTTTCTTGACTTGACATCAAGAGGAATAGATGATTGATGATTGCCCCGAGAAATTACAATATTGTACGCTCCGGGTATCAGATAAAACTTTCCGTTATCGGATAGCTTGACTGTTGTATTTTTTTCTTCATCCGCGGATGAAAGTTGCTGATTAAATTCTTCCACCTTGGAAGCATCCATTTCTAAGTGATATTTATAGTAACGCAAACCACGATCAAGGGTTAT
This sequence comes from Saprospiraceae bacterium, assembly GCA_037968695.1. Lineage (GTDB taxonomy): Bacteria > Bacteroidota > Bacteroidia > Chitinophagales > Saprospiraceae > Opimibacter. Next base: position 6,967 of record JBBKWA010000309.1, on the reverse strand, counting down.
TTCTTCTTCATACACTAAAAGACTGTCAGCAAAAACCTGAAGCATCCCTTTGCCTGAAGTGGTTGTAAAAACAGGAAAAGTGAAACTTGGTTCATAATAATTCATCCAGGATGCAGATCTCGTTCCAAAACGGGTGCTGTAATAAATTTTCCCTTCTTCGCTGAAACAAGTTAACGTATCGATCCAGTTGCCTTTAATTTGTTGAAGATGTTCGATGTTAGCTTTGTAAAGTGATCTTCCGTGTGTCGCCACGACGATTTCCTTATCTCTGGGTTGTACCACGAGATCATGTACAGCAACAGCAGGCAAATCGCCAAATAACATCACATGTTCACCCTGATCCAGGGAAAGGTATAATCCATTGTCTGTTCCAATATAGACTATGGCTTCGTTGGAAGGGTCTTCCTTTATTACATTGACAGGTTCTGCAGGTAGTTTGGCGCCTATTCTTTTCCAGGTATCTCCAAAATCCTCTGAGACATAGATATAACTTTCGAAGTGATCATAACGGTATCCATTTAGCGCGATATACACACGGCCTTCAGCATGCGCACTTGCCTGAACACTGCTCACCCACAAGGATTGCGGTAAATTAGATGAGATAGATTTCCAGTTATTTCCGCCATCTCTGGTGACATGGACATGACCATCATCACTTCCGGCATACAAGAGGCCAAAGCGCAAAGGTGATTCATGAAGAGACACTAATGTACCATAGGCCACGTCTCCTTTTCTTGACCCTGAGGTGAGATCATCTGAAATCGCGTCAAAATGTTTTCCCTGGTCAAATGATCGGAATACACGATCTGCACCCATGTACAATATATCCTGGTTGTGCGTGGAAAGATGAATTGGGGATTCCCAGTTCCATCGATAAGGTCTGTCCCCTAATGCATGATCGGGCGTTATCCTTCTATCATCAACTTCGCCATCGCGTGAAATCTGATAGTAATTTCCAAATTGAAAACCGGTATAAATGGTGTTGTTATCACGGGTGTCAATGGCCACCTGCATCCCATCACCACCAAATATCGCCTTGTAGGGATTCTGCCCGCTGGATTGCCATCGGGTATTGGCAACAGCGGTAGATGGACCTACCCAGACACCATTATCCTGTAATCCCCCATAGACGTTATAAGGCTTAGCCATGTCCACAGCCACACTATAAAATTGCGCGACCTGGGGATGGTTACATTTCATCCAATTCATACCATCATCATAACTTATGTTCAGTCCCCCATCATTCCCTAAGATCAGATGCCCTTCAAGATTTGGATTGACCCATAAAGCATGATGGTCCCCATGTACATTATCACCATCAATAGAGGCCCATGTAGCTCCCCCGTCTTCAGACTTCAATACCGGGACGCCCATGATATAAAGTTTCTTAGGGTTGCGCTGTGAAGCGCGTATCTGACCGAAATAATATCCATAGGTGTAATAGATATTGTCAAGGTATCCATCATGAACTTTTTTCCAGGTATTTCCTTTGTCGGTACTTCTATAAATTTCTGTTCCAATGATTTCGGTATCAAACAACATGCTGTTTGCATCCTGTGTATATTCTACAAGTGTTATTGGTGTGATGGTGCCATTTTTTACCAGGGCTTTGATCGTATCGACAGTATATTTTTTTGGAAATCCATTATCACTTAAATAATCCTTTATCAGCGCATCGTCAAGCGCCAGGAAAGAATCAACATCCATGACGGTTAAATCTGCTTTTGTGATTTTTTCTGAAGTCGTTTGTTCTGTTGGACGGACATGCTGATTATCCACAATTGCATAGAGTATTGTTTCGCTCTTGTCCTTGACAATTTCCAATCCTATACGACCGACACCTTCCCCAACAGGAAAACCACTATGCTCAACTGATAATAAACTCCATGATCTTCCTGCATTAGTGGACTTATAAATACCGGACCCTTTTCCTGACTCAACAAAATCCCAGGCTCTTCGGGATCGCTCCCATGTGGCAGCATACAATGTATTGGCATTTCCCGGATCAATAATCAGGTCGATGACACCCGTCCCGGAATCAATATATAGCGATTGACGCCAGGTGGTTCCTCCATCAAACGTACTATACACCCCCCGATTTTGATTTTCACTATACAGGGCGCCCAGACAGGCTACATGCACAATATCCGGATTTGAAGGATGGCGCACTATTCGGCCAATGTGATGACTCTCGCCAAGCCCTTTCCACTCCCATGTTTTACCCTTATTGATACTTTTGTATATACCCACACCTGAATAGGAGGATCTACTTGAATTGTTTTCTCCTGTCCCAACCCAAATAATATTTGATTTCCAATTGACGGCAATATCGCCTATGGTCATACATGCTTCCCCATCAAATACGGGCTCCATCGTGGTGGCATTGTTATTTGTATACCACAATCCGCCGGAAGCATAGGCGATGTACATTTCATTTGGATTGTCAGGATTGACATCAACATCGACAATTCGACCACTACATACGGTTGGCCCGATATTGGTGAAAGCCAGGTGACTAAAGAAGGAAGCGTCCTTTAACGCTAGTCTTTGCTGATAGCCGGATAATCGTTGATCGGCTGAAGTTGCGGCAGGGATTTCCTGTGCAAATGCCATTAAGGGCATCATTAAAAAACAAATTCCCAATAGTATAAAACTCCTCATGCTAGATATTTTATAGCCCAATATGGCAATGATAAAAAACAATTAATTCTTTGCAGAAAGGCACCAAAACTATAAAAAGTGCAACACAAGGCCGAAAGAATATGATGAAAGTGTAAGCTCATGCTACAAATGACATATAAACATCGCAAAACTATTCAGGGTATACACCTTTTCATACACCACATAGGTGGGATTAGTCTAATAGACAATGTCAAATCATTTAAAACATTGATATTTGCAGCTTAAAATTGAACATTAGCTATTTACAACGAATGATTTCTAATGTTTTTCAAAACTTTACCTAGATAACCGAAGTGACAGAGACAGGAAGAAAATATAAAGTGTGGGAGCCGCTGTTGCTCAGTATAATGACAGTCCTTGGCATGTTGGTAGGGGCAAAATTTGCGAATACCAGTAGCCATACCGAGCACCCGGGGGTTAGTCTTACAGAAGCGCATTATAATGGGCGACAAGTTGAGGAGGTTATTCGTTTTTTGGAAACAAAATATATCGGTGAAGTAAAAACTGATGAAATGGTGGAAAAGGCTATCCAAACCATATTGGAAGATTTGGATCCACATACCCATTACATTCCACCGAATGATGTAACGTCTCTTCATGAACGCACCTCAGGTAACTACGTAGGCATTGGTATTGAGGTGGCATTTATTGATGATAGCCTGATTGTATTATTTCCTAAACGAGCAAGTCCTGCAGAAAAAGCCGGATTGCTTCCGGGTGATCATATTCTTGCTGTTGACGGTAAGTCGGTTTCATTGGATTCTATTGAACGAAGTGAAATACTTGGCTTAATCAAAGGAAAGAAAGGAACGAAAGTCGAATTGACTATAAAGCCAATGATGGAATCTACGACGAAAAACGTGGAGGTCATACGGGATGAAATCAAAGTGCCTAGTGTCATCGTAGGGTATATGATTGACTCCACCACTGCTTTTATTAAGATCCAACGATTTACCGGTACGACATATCGCGAGTTTATGGATCACTGGGAACGTATGGCAACAGAAAACGGGGCGAAGGATCTCATTATAGATTTACGTGATAATCCCGGAGGTTATCTGAGCGAAGCAATTAATATCTTATCCCAAATTTTTGAGGAAGAAGGAAAGTTGTTACTCTATACAGAAGGTGTTAACCAGAAACGAATTGAATATAAGAGTACAGGTAAAATATTCTTCACCATTGGAGATGTTGTTGTTTTAATTAATGACGGCTCTGCTTCAGCCAGCGAAATTATTGCAGGTTGTCTGCAAGATCATGACCGGGGGATTATCATAGGGGCACCGACCTATGGTAAAGGACTTGTTCAGGAACAATATGAATTGTCGAATGGCGGGATATTAAGAATGACCGTTTCGAAATACTTTACGCCTTCAGGAAGATCTATTCAAAAGTCTTATGATACTACTGATGTCATCGATATCAATGCCGTATTTAAAACGTCTAAAGGGAGATTGGTGTATCCGGGAGGAGGTATTACACCAGATATACCAATGAAAGATAAAATCAATTGGTCTCATGCCAAGACAAGGGAATGGATGGATTTGATTTCCGCTTATGCTATTCGCTACAATATCATTCACCATGGAGGAAAGCTTGTCCCTTTAGATCAGTTTGAAAAGGTTAAAAGTCAAATACCTGGTGACTCGATCATTCTTGCAGCATTGAATCTTTTAGCAGTCCAAAAGACGGCTCCAAAAGGAGATGCGCTGATGTTGTTTTTAAAAGAAAATGAGGAAGATCTCCTACGGATAGCGCGAGCTACATTAATAGCTTACCGGACAGGAGAAGAAGGTTGGTACATAGCGTTCAACAATACAGATCCGGTGGTTAAAATGGCGGTTGATGTCATTGGGACAAAAGTGGAGGAGGCCAATAATTTTCAGCAAGCTTTAGACCTAAAAATCAACGAATAAAATCCAGTTCGCCATTGTCATCGTAAGTAGCCATCACCGAAGCGGTTCCTTGAATTCCCTTTTCCGTAAATGCTGGTAAGGCAAAATCCACCTGATCTATTATTTCCGTACTGATTGATCCGAAGTCAGTAGGTGATTCCGAGGAGGATATATTGGCTGAAGTGGATGTCATCGGATGACCGAAAGCTTCAATTAGTTGGTGACAAAATCCTGATTTCACTACCCGCACCGCAAGACTTCCATTTTCAGCAGCCAAATGACGAAAAGCTTCTTTTGCTTTGGGATAGATCACTGTGAGCGGGCGTTCGTGTAAGGAGAGCAAAGTATCCACCCGTGGATGAACAGAGACCACGACATCATATAACTGTGCGATACTGGACACAAGCACAATTAAGGGTTTATTATAGCTTCGTCCTTTTATCTGATAAACCCGTTTAACCGCCTCCACATTGAGTGCATCACAGCCAATGCCCCATATCGTATCAGCAGGGTATAGGATGACGCATCCACTTTGGAGATAAGATATAGCTTGGTCTATTATCTTTTGTTCTGATTCCTTATTCACTAGGGTGAGTTTTAACTAAAAGCAGCAAAATGTACGATTTACGTCATCATTTTATTGAATCGGGGTATAAAAACAGAGAATTAAACGTTAAAATTAGACGCGAATTACCTTTGAAGCGTATCTTTTCAAATATTATGCAGAAAGTTTATCCTCATCTCTTGGTCCGAAGTCTTTTAGTTCTGGTATTACTGATCGGTCTGACGCAGTCTGGTTTTTCCCGCCATATCGTTGGCGGCGAGATATATTACAATTGTCTTGGGCCCGGTTCTGTGACCGATTCGAGGAATTATCGCATGACCATGAAGATATACCGCGATTGTGCCGGTAATGGAGCTGATTTCGATAATCCGGCAAGAATAGGCGTTTATTCGCATATCAATGGGGTCTACACTTTCGTCAGAATGCTAACGGTCAATCATGGTTCTGTTACAAGGTTGGAAGCTGGCGGCAACCCATGTCTTATACTACCTCCAAATGTCTGTGTGGAGGAATCGTCCTACCTGATTAATCTCAATAATATGCCGATTATTCAGGGTTCCTATATTGTCTCCTGGCAGCGGTGTTGCAGAAATAATACGATCACAAATATTATTTCGCCAAATGATACAGGTGCTACCTATACGATAGAAGTGACGGAAGAAGCCCAACGAACATGTAATAATGGACCCCAATTCAACAATTTCCCTCCGATAGGAATATGTGTAAATGATCCACTTGTATTTGATCATTCTGCTTCTGATGCAGAAGGTGACCAAATCATCTATGAGTTTTGTGCACCACTGAGAGGAGGAGGACCACTGGGCGTGGATAACCCGACACAGCAAAATCTGTGTGATGGAATTACACCTAATCCACAAAACTGTCTACCGCCATACTTAGGTGTTACATTTAAAGCACCTGATTATTCTGCAGCAAATCCTTTGGGGATCATTTCTCCGATATTTATAAATCCTGTGACCGGAATGATTACAGGGACACCCGGATTAACAGGCCAATTTGTTGTCGGTATTTGTGTTAAAGAGTACAGAGCAGGTGTGCTCTTAAGCGTGCTAAGGCGAGACTTCCAGTTTAATGTTTTAAACTGCTCCTCTGCCGTCTCTGCCGCAATACAATCGGATGCAATTATCGGTGGCGAAGAGTTTGTGCTCAACTCATGCGGTAACAACACGATTACTTTTGATAACAAAAGTGAGATTGAAGAATTTATTGAAAACTACCATTGGTCTTTCGATATGAACGGGACGATTGTAGAGTCTAATCTTCGGGACGCTACATTTACTTTTCCAGGGATCGGAAATTATAAAGGGTCGATGATCATTAATGAGGGGTTGCAATGTGGCGATACAGCCTACATCAGTATTAATGTATTTCCGTCTATTGAAGCTGATTTTGAATTTGATTACGATACTTGTATTGCAGGTCCCGTAAGTTTTAGGGATATGTCTACGACCGGTGCATCGTCTATCTCTAATTGGGATTGGAATTTTGGTGATACGGAAGCTAGTATCCAGCGAAATCCTAACCACCTCTATCAAATACCCGGAAATCATCCTGTAGAACTTATCGTGGAAGACACTAATGAATGCAAGGACACCCTGGTCCAAACGGTGAATTATTTTCCTGTACCGCCATTATTGTTGGTGAAACCTTCAAAGTTTTCGGCCTGTGTTCCTGAAAAGATAACGTTTACCAACCTCTCTGTTCCTATTGACAATTCTTATGATATTAGGTGGGATTTTGGTGATGGCGGCACGAGTGGCCAAATCAATCCTACGTATGAATATACCACGGAGGGTGTTTATAC